>NZ_JBFBBK010000042.1:0-72276 GCF_040682635.1 Streptomyces sp. NPDC051133 | reverse complement strand
CGTCACCGTCCACGACGTCCTCGAACACGACGGCCGCCCGTGGATCGTCATGGAGCTGGTCGAGGGCAACTCACTGGCCGACGCCGGTGACCCGGCCGCGCTGCACCGGCGCGCGCACGCCCTCGCCGGGCGGGCGCTCGTGGTCGCCGCCTCCCGCGCCGACACGGCCGCGGCGATCCTCGCGGCCGAGCGGATGGACGCGCACGCCGCCGCGCTGCCGGAGCCGAAGGAACTGAGCACGACCGCCTGACCCCGCCGGGGTCCCCCGATCGGCCCCGGTCCGCGTGCACCCGCAGCGACGCGCGGACCGGGCGCCACACACCTCGCCCTTCGGACACCTCCTTCAGGCGCCTTCCTCAGATGAAGATGAAGAAGAGGACCAGGATCACCACGGCCAGCAGCACCCACCAGAGCCAGATGTGCATCGGCCCGGTCCGGGTGGAGCGGTCCTCCGGCCCGCCGCCCCGGGGGCGGTCCTCGGCGAGCCGCGGATTCTCCGGGCGGTCCTTGGAGTAGAAGTCACCACCGTCTGCCATGGCTCTGCCCTCCTCCCGGAAGAACTCCCGAGCTTGTCTGCAGAACCCCGAGTACCCACGGGCCGGGCCGGCCTCCCCCCAGGGGGAAGCCGGCCCGATGCGGTGTGGTGGGAGGGTCAGGGGCAGCTGATGCGGTTGTCCGCGGGATCGGTGGTGCAGACGTCGCTGTCCGGGCCGCCGTTGGCCGTGTCGTTGCCGTACACGCCGTCGGTCGTGGTGAGCCGGTCGCTGCCGTTGGAACCGGTCAGGACGTCGTTCCCGGGGCCGCCGTTCATGGTGTCGTTCCCGAGGCCGCCGTCGAGGGTGTCGTTGCCGTAGTCGCCGTAGACGGTGTCGGCGCCGCCGCCGGCGTGGACGCTGTCGTCGCCGCCCAGGGCACAGATCACATCGTTGCCGGCCGTGCCGTTGAGGGTGTCGTTCCCGCTGGTGCCGACGATCGTGCAGCCGCGGGAGTTGCCCACGCTCGTGGCCGCCGTGGACGTGTTGTTGCCGGTGACCGGGTCGGTCTGGGCGGCGCCGACCGCGGCGGTGTTCCTGATCGTGCCGGTGGTCCGCGGTTCGACGACCACCACGACGGTGGCGCTCGCGCCCGGAGCCAGGGTGCCCAGGGAGCAGTCGGCGCTGGTCGCGGTGGTGGTGCAGCTGCCGAAGACGGTCGTGGCCGACACCAGGGTCGCACCCGCTCCGGAGGCCGCGTCGTGCACGGTGATGCCGGTGGCGGAGGCCGTGGAGGAGGCGGAGTTGGTCACGCGCACCGTGTAGGTGGCGCGGTCGCCCAGGTTGACCGAGGGCGGCCCCGTCTTGGTGAGCGAGAGGTCCGCGCTGGGCGGTGGTGGCGGTGTGCCGCCGCCGCCCTGGTAGCGGGCCAGCGCGAAGTCGTTGTCCGGACCGCCCCGGCCGGCGGCGACGATCTTGCCGTCGGACTGGATCGCCACGCCATTGGCCACATCGCTGCCGCCGAAAGCCGTGTCCACCCTGCCCCCGGAACCGAAGCCGGTGTCCAGGCTGCCGTTCGTGTTGTAGCGCAGGACCGCGAAGCCGCCGGCCCCGCTGCCCGCGACGACGATCCGCCCGTCGCTCTGCAGCTTCACGTCCTGGGCGCTCGCGCCGGGGGTGACGACCCGGCCGTCGCCGTCGAAGCTCGGGTCCAGGGCGCCGCCCGCGGTGTACCGGGCCACCGCGAGCCCGCCGCCGCCCGACCCGGCCGCGACGATCTTGCCGTCGGACTGGAGCGCCACCGCCTCCGGGGTGTCGTAGTCACCGAAGTCGGTGCGCTGGATGCCGCCGGCGCCGAAACCGCTGTCGAGGCTGCCGTCGGCGTTGTAGCGGATGAGCGCGAAGTCGAAGCGGGTCGAGCCGACCTGGCCCGCGACGACGATCTTGCCGTCGGGCTGCAGGACCAGGGCGCGCCCGTCGCCGCCCTCCTGAGGGTCCGATCCCGCCGGATCGGTGGTCACCATGCCGTCACCGCCGAAGGTGGTGTCCAGGCTGCCGTCGGGGTTGTAGCGGGCCACCGCGGCCTCGCCACCGACGTAGCCGGCGGCGACGATCTTGCCGTCGGGCTGGATCGCCACGTCCTCGGCCTCCTCGGGCTCGCCGAAGTCGGTGAACACCCTGCCGTCGCCGCCGCCGAACGTGGTGTCCAGCGTGCCGTCGGCGTTGTACCGGGCCACCACGAACCAGCAGCAGTCCTCGTAGGCCCGCCAGCTGCCGCCCACCACGACGATCTTGCCGTCGGACTGCAGGGCGACGGCGTGGGCCTCGCCCCACTGGAGCTGCTCGGGCGGGATCATGTTGTTGATCGGGGTGGTCACCCTGCCGTCGCCGCCGAAGCTCGGGTCCAGGCTGCCGTCGGCGTTGTGGCGGGTCAGGGCCCAGTCGCTCTCCACGGCCGAGCCGTCGGCGGAGGCGCCGACGGAGACGATCCTGCCGTCGGGCTGCACCGCCACGTCCTCGGCCTGGTCGTCGTGGCCGAAGTCGGTGAGGACCGTGCCGTCGCCGGCGAAGGAGGGGTCGAGAGCGCCGGGGGCCGCGAACGCGGTGCCGGGCAGGGCCAGTACGAGCGCCAGGACGGTGGCTGCCACGGTCCCGGCCCGTACCTTGAGCGATCGAACACCAGATGTGAACGATCGAACATGAGGTGTGAGCATGGGCGACAGCGTTCCGCCCCCTGACCGCGGGCCCGCCCGCCAACACCCGGTTTGCGCCCAGCGGACGCATGATTCCACCCGCGCGTGTGAAGGCGCTGAGGCAAAGGACCGGGGCCCCGCACGCCATTGTGCGGGGCCCCGGGAGGTGATCACCGCGGCCGGCCGTGACGATCTAGCTGGTCAGGGCACAGTCGGTAGAGCCGGCCGCGGAGTCTTCGGCGGGCGCTCAGCCCAGGCGCTCCACCAGCGCGCGGTACTGGTCCCACAGCTCCTTCGGGGTGTGGTCGCCGAAGGTGTTGAGGTGCTCGGGGACCAGGGCGGCCTCCTCGCGCCAGACCTCCTTGTCGACCGTGAGCAGGAAGTCCAGGTCGGACTCGGACAGCTCCAGGCCCTTGGTGTCCAGCGCGCCCTTGGCCGGCAGCACGCCGATGGGGGTCTCGACGCCCTCGGCGTTGCCGTCGAGGCGGTCCACGATCCACTTCAGGACGCGGGAGTTCTCACCGAAGCCCGGCCAGACGAACTTGCCCTCGTCGTTCTTGCGGAACCAGTTGACGTAGTAGATCTTCGGCAGCTTGGACTGGTCCTTGTCCTTGGCCACGTCGATCCAGTGGGCCATGTAGTCGCCCATGTTGTAGCCGCAGAACGGCAGCATCGCGAACGGGTCGCGGCGCAGCTCGCCGACCTTGCCCTCGGCGGCGGCGGTCTTCTCCGAGGCCACGTTGGCACCGAGGAAGACGCCGTGGTTCCAGTCGAAGGACTCCGTCACCAGCGGCACCGCGCTGGCGCGACGGCCGCCGAAGAGGATCGCCGAGATCGGCACGCCCTTGGGGTCCTCCCACTCCGGCGCGATGATCGGGCACTGCGAGGCCGGGGTGGTGAAGCGGGCGTTGGGGTGCGCGGCGGGCTCGGCGGAGGCCGGGGTCCAGTCGCGGCCCTTCCAGTCCGTCAGGTGGGCCGGGGTCTCCTCCGTCATGCCCTCCCACCACACGTCGCCGTCGTCGGTGAGGGCGACGTTGGTGAAGACGGAGTTGCCCCAGAGGGTCTTCATCGCGTTGGCGTTGGTGTGCTCACCGGTGCCGGGCGCGACGCCGAAGAAACCGGCCTCGGGGTTGATCGCGTACAGGCGGCCGTCCTCGCCGAAGCGCATCCAGGCGATGTCGTCGCCGATGGTCTCCACGGTCCAGCCGGAGATCGTGGGCTCCAGCATGGCGAGGTTGGTCTTGCCGCAGGCGCTCGGGAAGGCGGCGGCGACGTACTTGGACTCGCCCTGCGGCGGAGTGAGCTTGAGGATCAGCATGTGCTCGGCGAGCCAGCCCTCGTCACGCGCCATGACCGAGGCGATGCGCAGCGCGTAGCACTTCTTGCCGAGCAGGGCGTTGCCGCCGTATCCGGAGCCGTAGGACCAGATCTCGCGGTCCTCGGGGAAGTGCGAGATGTACTTGGTGGAGTTGCACGGCCACGGAACGTCGTCCTGGCCCTCCTCCAGCGGGGCGCCGAGAGTGTGCACGGCCTTCACGAAGAAGCCGCTGTCGCCGAGTTCGTCGAGGACGGGCCGGCCCATGCGCGTCATCGTGCGCATGGAGACGGCGACGTAGGCGGAGTCGGTGATCTCCACGCCGATCGCGGACAGCGGGGAGCCGAGCGGGCCCATGCAGAAGGGCACGACGTACATGGTCCGGCCGCGCATGGAGCCGCGGAACAGGCCCTTCTCGCCGGAGAAGATCTCCCGCATCTCCGCGGGGGCCTTCCAGTGGTTGGTCGGGCCCGCGTCCTCCTCCTTCTCGGAGCAGATGAAGGTCCGGTCCTCGACACGCGCGACGTCGGTCGGGTCGGAGGCCGCGTAGTAGGAGTTGGGGCGCTTGATCGGGTCGAGCTTCTTGAAGGTGCCCTTGGCCACCAGCTCCTCGCAGAGCCGGTCGTACTCGGCCTCGGAGCCGTCACACCAGACCACGCTGTCCGGCTGCGTCAGTTCGGCGATCTCGTCGACCCAAGAGATCAGTTCCTGATGGGTGGTGGGAACGGTGGAAGCCGAGTTGTCGCGCGCCACGGTTGCTCCTAAGTGAGGGATTCATACCCTTGTGAGGGGTTTTTTCCTTTGTTGCCCCGTGGGGGCTGCGACCCGGATGCTTCGCGATCGCTCATCCGGTGCCGACCGCACTCATTTGATCGTATCCGACACCTGTGCCCATATGTCCAGGGGGCGTCACAGGTGAGCGACGTGAGGAAAGCCACGATTTCCAGGCCTGTTTGCGTTTCCTTTGCGTGCGGGTGCGCTTCACCTGGAAGTCTTTTTGCGTGCGACCGACCAAGGCACGCACTCACCACCGACTTACGGTGCCGTCGGTACCATGCCCCGCATGACTGCGTCCGCCCCCGACGCGCGCACGGAGACGCCGGCCAGCGGCCGCGGCCCCGTCGCGCTCTCCCTGCCGCACCCGGTCAAGCCCCGGCTCCGCGGCTGGCTGCACCTCGGCATGTTTCCGGCCGTACTCATCGCGGGCCTCGTGCTCACCGCCCTCGCCGACTCGGGCAGAGGCCGCCTCGCCTGCGGGATCTACGTACTCACCGCCTGTCTGCTCTTCGGCGTCAGCGCGCTGTACCACCGGGGCAACTGGAGCCCCCGCATGGACGGCGTCCTGCGCCGCCTGGATCACGCCAACATCTTCCTGATCATCGCGGGCACCTACACCCCGCTGACCCTGCTCCTGCTGCCCGGCACCAAGGGCCGGTGGCTGCTGTGGGGGATCTGGGCCGCGGCGGCGGCCGGGATCGTCTTCCGCGTCTTCTGGGTCGGCGCGCCGCGCTGGCTCTACACGCCCTGCTACATCGCGATGGGCTGGGCGGCCGTCTTCTTCCTGCCCGACTTCATGCGCACCGGCGGCATCGCCGTCCTGGTCCTGGTGATCGTCGGCGGTCTGCTCTACAGCGCCGGCGGCGTGGTCTACGGCATCAAGCGCCCGAACCCGTCACCGCGCTGGTTCGGCTTCCACGAGGTCTTCCACTCCCTCACGCTCGCCGCGTTCGTCGTGCACTACGTCGGCATCTCGCTGGTGGCCTACCAGCACGCGTAGTCCGTCCCCCGCTCCCCCGTCCGTCCCCGCTCCCGACGGCCACGGCTCTCCAGCCGTGGCCGTTTTCGTATGCCTGAGAGCGACTCGCTGTTGACGGTCACCGTATTTTGAGAGTTACTTTCATTTCATGGTGACTATCACTCCGAACCCTCGGCGTTGGTGGGCCCTGGGGGCCCTGGTCGCGAGCATGCTCGTGCTCGCCTTCGACTCGACGATCCTCAACGTGGCCCTGCCGACCATGGCCGGGCAGCTCGGCGCCACCACCGGGCAGCAGCAGTGGATGGCGGACGCGTACGTCGTCGTCTTCGCCGCGCTGATGCTCCCGGCGGGTCTGCTCGGCGACCGGTTCGGCCGGCGCCGGATGCTGATCACCGGACTCGGCGTCTTCCTGGCGGGCTCGGTGCTGGGCTCCCTGGCCTCGGACGTGAACGCCGTCGTCGCCGCCCGCGCGGTGATGGGCGTCGGCGCCGCGCTGATCATGCCGCTGTCGCTGGCCGTGCTGCCCGCCATGTTCACCCCCGACGAGCGGGGCAAGGCCGTCGGCATGATCTCCGCCGCCTCCGCGCTCGGCATGCCGCTCGGCCCGCTGGTCGGCGGCTTCCTGCTCGACCACTTCTGGTGGGGCTCGGTCTTCCTGATCAACCTTCCGATGGCCGCGCTCGGCATCGCCGCCTGCCTCCTCCTGCTGCCCGAGACCAGCGACCCCGCGAGCCCGAAGGTCGACACCGTCTCCACCGCGCTCACCGCGACCGGCCTCGGCGTCCTCATCTACGCGATCATCGAGGCCCCCGACCGCGGCTGGACCGACCCGGTGGTGCTGGCGACGTTGGCGGCGGCCGCGGCCCTGCTCACCGCGCTCGTGCTGCGCGAACGCCGGACGAGCCGCCCCATGCTCGACATGACCCTGCTGACCCACCGCGGCTTCCTGCTCAACACCGTCGCCGCGACCCTCGTGATGTTCGTGCTGTCCGGCCTGATGTTCGCCGTGCCGACCTACCTCCAGGCGGTGCTCGGCCAGGACGCCTTCGCCACCGGGGTGCGGCTGCTGCCGCTGTCGCTCGGGCTGATGGTCGCGGCCAAGGGCGCCCAGCCGGCCGTCGTCCGGTTCGGGGCACGCGCGGTGGTCAGCGCCGGCCTGGTCGTCCTCGCCTTCGCCGCCCTGCTCGGCACCCGTACGACGGACGCCTCCGGGTACGGCTTCACCGCCCTGTGGCTGTCGTGCGCCGGCCTCGGCTTCGGCTTCGCGGTCGTCCCCGCCATGGACGGCGCGCTCGGCACCCTGCCCGCCGACCGGGCCGGCAGCGGCTCGGGACTGCTCATGACACTGCGCCAGGTCGGCGGCGCCGTCGGCATCGCGCTGCTCGGCAGCCTCCTCGCGAGCGCCTTCCGGGACCGGCTCGACGTGACCGGCCTGCCCTCCCCGGCCGCGCACACCGCCGGGGAGTCGGTGGTCGCCGCGCACGGCGTCGCCGCGCGGACCCACTCCGCGCACCTCGCGGCCTCCGCGGACACCGCCTTCGTCCACGGCATGACCCTGGTCCTGCTCGTGTGCGGCATCGCCTCCCTGGTGGCGGCCCTGCTCGCGGCCCTGTTCCTGCCGAACACCCCCGCCGTACGGCGTCCCGGCCGGCGGCGGGCCCCGGCCGTGGCCGCCCCCGCCGGGGATGCCGGACAATGACCGGCATGACGGCCGCACGCACCCCCAGCACCTCCTCCGCCGACCGGCCCCATGTCGGCCTGCGGGAACGCAAGAAGATCAAGACCCGGGAGGCGATCCGCGCGGCGACCTACGCGCTGGTCGAGGAGCAGGGCTACGACGCCACGACGATCGACCAGATCGCCGACCGGGCCGAGGTGTCGCCGTCGACCGTCTTCCGGTACTTCCCGACCAAGGAGGACATCGTCCTCACGGACGAGTACGACGCGGTCATCCTGGAGGAGATCAGGCAGCGGCCCGCCGAGGAGCCCTGGCCGGACACCATCCGGCACGTCATGCACCGGGCCGTCCGGCTCGGCGCGTCCGAGGACGAGTCGGTCTCCCGCCTGCGCACCCACCTCATGGTCCAGGTGCCCGCGGTGCGCTCACGGATGATGGAGAGCATGTCGGCCACCGGCCGGATGCTCTGCGAGGCCGTCGGCGAGCGCACCGGCCGCGACCCGGACAGCCTCGAGGTGCGGGTGTACGCGATGTCCCTGATCGGCGGCCTGATGGAGACGTCGATGTACTGGGCCGAGCACGGCCACCGGGACGATTTCGAGGCCCTCGTCGACCGCACCCTGGACGTCCTGGAGCACGGCCTGCCCCGGGAAAACCGCTGAGGTCCGGGCGGTCCGGCGTGCGATCCTGACGGGGTGAACGGACCCGAGATCCACGTCGAAGTCGCCCCCGCCCTGCATCTGTTCGTGCCGTCGGCGCGGCGCACCGGCGCCACCCCGCTCGGCACCGACGGCGTCTCGACGCTCGGTCATGTCATCGAGTCCCTCGGCGTCCCGCTGACCGAGGTCGGCGCACTGGTCGTGGACGGCCGCGAGGTGCCGGTCTCGCACATCCCGCAGGCCGACGAGGCGGTGAGCGTCCGCGCCGTGGAGCGACCCCAGCGGGTCCCCGGCGCCCCGCTCCGCTTCCTCCTCGACGTCCACCTCGGCACCCTGGCCCGCCGGCTGCGGCTGCTCGGCGTGGACGCCGCCTACGAGTCGACGGACATCGGCGACCCGGCCCTCGCCGCCCGCTCGGCGGCCGAGAAGCGGGTCATGCTCAGCCGCGACCGGGGCCTGCTGCGCCGCCGCGAGCTGTGGGCCGGCGCGTACGTCTACAGCACGCGTCCGGAGGACCAACTCCGGGACGTCCTCGACCGGTTCCGGCCCGAGCTGCGGCCCTGGACCCGGTGCACCGCCTGCAACGGGCTGCTGGCCGAGGCGACCAAGGAGGAGGTGGCGGACCGGTTGCGGGGTGGCACGCAGCGGTCGTACGACGTCTTCGCGCAGTGCCGGGAGTGCGGGCGTGTCTACTGGAAGGGCGCGCACCACGAGCAGCTGGTGGCCATCGTGGAGCGCGCCCTGGCGGAGTTCGCCGGTTAACCCTTAACCCTTCCCGACGTCCGCCTTTCCGCAGGCGATGCCGTCCCGGTTCCGGTCGAGGCCCAGCGGATCGTCCTCTCCGTTGATCCTCAGCCGGCCGTAGTGGTTCTGCCGGAGCCAGGTGCAGCGCGCCGCGGCCGTCTTCTTCACCCGCGGCGGGAAGGCGGTGGGCACGCAGACGTTGACCGAGCCGTAGTGCCGGACACGGTCGGGCCGACCGGCTGCGAGGTGCGCTTCGCGCCGGGTCCGGAGACCTTGCCGGACAGCGAGTCGGCGAACGAGTGGACGTGCGGCGACGCGGCAAAGGCGCCGAGGGCCGCCGGTCCCGTCAGGTGCACCCACCGGGCCACCGAGGGAACCCCGTTCGCGTCCACCGCGAAGAGCATGTACCAGCCGGGCGGGGCCACGTTCGGGTTGTTCGTCACGTTGAGGTCGACGTTGTCGCCGTCCACCGACAGCGGCAGGTCGACGAAGCGCTGGTTCGGGTCGGAGGAGTGGGTGACCGCGGCCGGGCGGATCAGCTCGGCCCTCGCGACGGGCCGGTCGACCGTGATCCGCTGGGTCTCGCCGTACTTCCACTCCTGGCTGATCACCGAAGTGATCGTCGGCCGGGTGCCCTTGTACAGGTAGGGCGGGGTGTAGACGGACACGTTGTGGTTCCAGGTGCCGTTGCCCGGGTTGTCGCCGGTGGCCATCACACGGCCGTCGGGCAGCAGGAACGCCGAGGAGTGGTAGCCGCGGGACTCGGGATCGGCGGCCACGGGATCGAAGGTGCCGGCGCCGGGGTCGTAGATCGACGCCTCGTACACCGGGTCGGCCCGGTTGTGCAGGGCGCCGCCGGTCTCCAGCACCTTGCCGTCGGGCAGCAGCACGGCGGAGACGTACATCTTGCCCTGGCCGCCGGTCTCCGCGGTCCGGCCGTTGCCGAGGTCGACGGTGCCCTGCGGGAGCGGCGGCCCGGCGACGTACGACGGGTTGGTCTGCTTGAGGTCGATCAGGTCGGTGAGGCGGTTCGCGTCCGGGTTGGAGTCGATGTTGCCGCCGCCGATGGTGAGGACCCGCTGGTCCTGCGCCGGGGGCAGCAGCACGGACGCCGACTGGTCGCGCTCGTCCTTGTCCCTCAGCCCCGGGATCTGGGTGACGGTGTTGGCGTCGTAGTCGTAGACCGCCGATCCGGTGCCGGGGATGTTGTTGCCGAAGACATGGCTGCCCGTGTAGAAGAGGCGGCCGTCCTGCATCAGGATCATCGCCGGGTACAGGCCCCAGTACGACCAGGTCTGGTTGACCTTCCACAGCGGCAGCCACTGCTGGTCACCGTCCGACCAGCGTTCGGCCGTCACCGATCCGGTGGAGTCCTCGCGGAGCCCGCCGAAGGAGATGACGTCACCGTTGCCGAGCTCGGTCGCCGACGGGTACCAGTGGCCGTCGTTCAGGTCGTTGGTCCTGCCGTAGGTCTCGGTCCTCGGGTCGAAGACGTACGAGTCCTTGAACCCCTCGTAGCCGTGCCCGCCCGCGACCGGGTACGCCTTGTTGCCGCTCAGCACGAGGACCCGGCCGTCCTGGAGCTGGACGTGGCCCGCGCAGAACATGTCCTTCGGCGTCGGGATCACCTTGTAGGTGCCGTTCGCCGGGTCGTACACCGCGCTGGTGAAGCTGCCCGCGTCGAAGTTCTCCTCGCTGTTGCCGGAGCCGGCGATCAGCAGCACCTTGCCGTTGTTCAGGACGACGGAGTGCATCGAGCGGACCGGGTTCTGCGTCGGCAGCACGGACCAGCTGCCGTCGGCGCACTGGACGTTCGTGCCCGTGCACCGGGCGGGCGGGAGCGGGTCCGCGACCTGGTCCATGGTGTAGTCGTCGGTGGTCGCCGAGCCGGTGCCGTAGACGGAGACACCCCAGGTGATGCGGTCGGTGCCGGCCGGCACCTCGGGGGTGCGGACGGTGGCCTGCGTCCAGGCCGACGCCATGTCCAGCGTCTTGAGGTCGGTCCAGTACTGCCAGCCGGCGGTCGTGTCGTGCCGGAACAGGGTGATGTTGGCGTCCGGGGTCGTGGTCCGGTACCAGAGCCCGAGGTCGTACTGCCTGCCGACGGTCACGACCGGCGCGCAGTCGGTGGACTCGGTGATGAGCGCCTTGCGGTCGCCGTCCACCCGCCGGGTCAGCGTGACCTGCATGGCCCGGGCCCCGGAGTGCGCGTCCGGCGTCGTCCGGAAGGAGGCGTCGTTGTCGCCCCATCCCGACTTCTCCCAGCAGTACGGCATGCCGTCCGCACCGGCGGTCTCGAAGCCGGGGTTCTTGACCAGGTTGGCGGCCTGGGCGGACTCGGGTGCGCTCAGGAGCAGCCCGGCGGTCAGGACGCCCACCCCGGCCAGCGCGGTCCGCCTGCGGTACGTCCCGCCGCGGTGGGTGGCTCCGCGGTACGCGGCTCTGCGGTACGTGGCTCTCACACGGCTCTCCTTGCTCGGCTCCCCCGGCGGCGAGGGAGGTAGACCAGGGCTTCGGTGCCGGCGAAGCGCAGGACGAACGTCAGGACCAGCGCGAGCGCCGTGGCGGGCAGGGCGCCCATCCCGAACCGGCCGACGAGGAGGGCGATCAGGGGGATGCGCAGCACCAGGTCGGCGTTGGCGAGCAGCGCGAACCGGCCGAGCCGGTCCCACCAGCGGCGGTGCGCGCGCCGGTCGCGGAAGAGCAGCTGCTCGACGAGGAGGAAGTTCCAGCCGACGCCGAACTGGTTGGCGAGGATCTCGGCGGGCAGGTAGTGCAGGCCGAGGGCGGTGAGCGCGTACAGGCCCACCAGGTTCGGCACGAAGCCGCTGGCGCCGATCAGTCCGAAGCCGGCCATGCGGGCGGCTGGTGAGGCGGTGCGCAGCCCGGCCAGGTGGTGCAGGAAGCGCAGGCCCTCCCTCGCGGTCGACTTGGACTCGCCGGCGAACCGGTCCCGGAAGACGAACGGCACCTCCGCGACCTGGCGGGGGCGGCTGCGTACGGCCAGTTCCAGCAGGATCTTGTAGCCGAGGGGCTTGAGCACGTCCGCCGTGACCGCGCTGCGCCGGATGGCGAAGAAGCCGCTCATCGGGTCGCTGATGCCGTGCAGCCGGCGCGGGAAGAGGGCCTTGGCCAGCCAGGTCGCGCCGCGCGAGACGGCGACCCGGTAGCCGCCGGCGAGCCCGGCCCGGCTGCCGCCCTCGATGTAGCGGGAGGCGACGACGAGGCCCGCGTTCGCCCGCTCCCCGGTGGCCACCAACTCCGGTACCAGGGAGGGCGGGTGCTGGCAGTCGCCGTCCATGACGACGATCCACTCCGAGGTCGCCGCCTTCAGCCCCTCGACGACCGCACCGCCGAGCCCGCCGACGGGTTTCTCGCGGTGCAGAACGGCCACCGGGAACGGGCAGTCCTGGGCGGCCTCGCGGATCACCTCGGGGGTGCCGTCGGTGGAGTCGTCCACGAAGACGACCTCGCAGGGCAGCCGGGAGGGCACCGACTCGGTGATCTGGCGCAGCAGCTGCCGGATGTTCGCGGACTCGTTGAAGGTCGGTACGACGATGGTGACCGCGCCGGGCTCGGGGACCTCGACGGCGTCGAGGCCGGGGACGGGCGCGGTGTACTCGTGACCGCTCATCGCGTGCCTCCCGCGGCGCGGATCCGCCGGATCTCGATGCGGTCCGGGCCGCTGCCGAAGGTGGCGACCGGGGCGGAGTGCCGGATCGCCGCCCTGACGTCGGGCAGGTCCGCGGCGTCGCGGCGGACGGTCGGCGAGGCGACGACGTAGTCGAGGTCCCGCCAGCCGTGCGGCATGGTCCTGGTGACGGCCGGGTCGAGGTCCGCCTTGTAGAACCAGATGGCGCCGAGACCGGGCCGGTACCCGGCGTGCACCAGGTCCAGCCAGAGGGCGTCGTCGACGAGGACGCGGGTGTCCTCGGGGTGCTCGACCTCGCTGCTCAGCCAGTGGGAGGCCTGCCGGTAGGGCTTGTTGGCGTCGGCGGTGACGGCGGTGCGGTCACCGTCGTACCAGTGCGGGGCGACGTAGGCGCCGGCGGCGACGGCGAGGACGGCGGCGAGCGCGTACCGGCCGCCGGTGACGTACCGGCGCTCGCTCTCGGCCCGCCGCCTGCGGATGACCGCGTGGGCGACGGAGGCGGCGCCGCCGGCCAGCACCAGGGCGAGGAAGGGCAGGGCGCCGATGACGTACATGGCGGGCAGATAGCCGCTCGGCCGCAGGGCGACGAGGGCGAGGATCGCCACGGTCAGGGACGGCCCCGCGAGCGCGCGGGCGGTGACCGACCAGCGCCAGGTGACGAGGAGGAGCAGCGCTGCGGCGAGGCCGCCGAGGGGCAGCACGCGGTCGTAGTACAGCCAGGAGTGCAGGACGCCGTGCGAGCCGGATCCCGCGTCGAGGATGAAGCCGGAACCGGGCCGGGACATCTGGTAGCTGATGCCGTCCCACAGCGAGACGTGCCCGGCGCCCGGGAACAGCTCGCCCTTCAGCAGGGCGAAGAGCGGGTAGGAGAAGCCGATCAGGGCGCAGGCGGTGACGGCTCCGGTGAGGGCGAACTTCCGGGTGTCGCGGTGGCTGTGCCGCCACATGGTGACGAACAGGGCGGGCAGGACGACGAGCATCGTCTCCTTGGTGAGGACGCCCGCGGCGGCGGCGAGGCCCGCGCCGAAGTGGTGCCAGAGGTGGCGGCTGGGCGAGGCGGCGAGGCAGAACGCCAGCAGCAGCCACATCACGGCGATGTTGTCGAGGAAGATCTCCCGGCTGAGGACGACCGCGAGCGGGGACAGCCCGAACAGGGCCGTGCCGAGTCCGGCAGCCCAGCGGGGCAGCGAGAGCCGGCGGCCGAGGACGTAGACGAGGACCGTGCTGAGCCCGGTGATCACGAGCATGGTGATCCGCATGGTGCCGACGGTCATCGAGCCGGGGCTGACCGCCGCGGGGATCCAGCTGAGCAGGGCCATCTGGATCCAGCCGAGCGGCGGGTGGTCGTACCAGTAGGTGTAGTGGGCGAGGCCCCGGCCCTGCTGGACGGCCCAGGCCTGGGCGAGGTAGGTGCCCTCGTCGTCGCTGAGGGCCGGGTAGTCGGTGATGTTCCAGCCCTGCACGACGAGGATCGCCGTGAGCAGGGCGCCGCAGAGCAGCAGGTCGGGGCGGGAGGAGCGGAGCCGCTGAGGGCCTCTTCGGCGGGCCGGTTCCGCTTCGGGCACAGGTGGGTGCTGCGCGGGGACCTTGTCGCCGGTCGCCGCGGGAAGAGTGGAGGTCACGCGGGAACGTCCTCTCGGATCTGCTCGGCCGCGGTGAGGTGCGCGCCGACGTGCGTGGTCAGCTCCCAGTCGTTGTGGCCGCGCTGTTCGCGCCAGACGGCGCGGATCGCGGCACCGGCGAGCAGCACCTGGTAGAAGGGTCCGCCCACGACGAGCTTCACGTAGTGCGCGAAGCGGACCCGCAGGCCGTACTGCTTGCCGAAGTCGTGCAGGCCGACCACCTCGAAGACGAAGGTGACGGCCGCGGTGACGAGCGGCAGGAAGGTGAGGAAGGCGACGCCGACGGGCACGTCGAGGAAGAGCGCGACGGCCGCGTTCAGCGGAATGACCACGCCGGAGAAGGCCTGCAGAAACGGGGTCATCAGCGTGTACCGGGCGAGCAACCGCTGTCGGAACGCGGGCAGTTGCTTCCAGTCCTGCTTCCGGTACACCTGGAGGAAGCCCTGGTTCCAGCGGGTGCGCTGCTTCAGCAGCGACATGAGGCTGCCGGGTGTCTCCTCGCGGGTGACCATGTCGGAGTCGTAGGCGACGACGACCTTCTTGCCGACGCTGGACAGCCGGACGCCCAGGTCGCAGTCCTCGGCGAGGCAGTCCGGGTCCCAGCCCTCCGCCTCCCGCAGCACGTCCGTGCGGACGAAGACGGTGTTGCCCCCGAGCGGGATGAATCCTTTCTGCGCATGCAGGTGGAGCCGGGAGCGGAACCAGAAGAAGTACTCCAGGCAGTTGCGCAGGCTGTACCAGCTGGAGTGGAAGTTGATGAGCTGGACACCGCCCTGGACCACGTCCGCGCCGGTGGTCCGGAAGGCGTGGTCGACGTGGGCGAGCAGCTCCGGGTGGACCTGGTCCTCGGCGTCGAAGACCCCGACGACGTCACCGCGGCAGTGCGGCAGCGCCGTGTTCATGGCCTTGGGCTTGTTCTTCTTCTCGTGGGTGTCGACGACGACCCGGACGCGCGGGTCCCGGGCGGCGGCCTGCTCGGCGACGGCCGTGGTCCCGGGGTCGTCGTGTCCGACGATCACGATGATCTCGAAGTCGGTGTGCGTGGACCGCAGCAGCCGCTGGATGGTGTGGTCGAGCACGGCCTGCTCGTGCCGAGCCGGCACGAGCAGGGAGAACGACAGGTGTTCGGCACCGTCCGGTCTGCCGAACCGGGTGGAGGCCAGCACTTCGGGCGTACGCCACGCGTGCATCTGCCACCACAGGGTGAAAGCCGCCATCCAGAACAGGGCCAGTGAGACGGCGGCGATGAAGACAGACGTCAGCAAACAGATCCCCCCAGATCCTGATTACCCCCTGTGGACACGACGGTGAGTCACGCACGCCGCGTCGCTGTGGAGAGAGTAGGAGGGTTCTGTGAAGTGCGGGAGCTGTTCCTATAAATAACGTGTTTCGGAACGGCGGGCGACTAGCGGGATCTATCCGAACAGCCGCTCACATACGGACAGTTCGCCGATTACGCTCCCGCGCCATGGGACCAAGTCCCGGCTGTTCAGCGGCTGTTGAGCGCTGCACGCAGCCGTTCCGGATCGGTCGTCGGGGCGTCGCAGGTGAAGTTACGGCAGACGTACGCCGCCGGTTCGCCCGCCACGAGCGGCCGGCCGGCGAGGAGCGGGAACTCGTCGCTCTCCGTGGTCCCCACGGCGACGACGGCTCCCGGGGCGGTGCCCAGCAGCGCCGTACGGTGCAGGGCGCCGGTCCGTTCGTCGGCGAGGGACGGGCCGACGACCGCGACCTCCTTCGGCCCGTCGAGCAGCGCCTCGGCGACGGCGAGGCCCCAGCCGATGAACCGCGGCACGCGCGGCCCGAGGGTCTTCACGACGCCCAACGCCCGCTCGGCGGCGGTCCGATGGGCTTCCGACCCGGTGTGTGCGGCGTAGCCCAGCAGCGCGCCGGCCGCGGCGGTCCAGCCGGAGGGGGTGGCGTTGTCGGTGGGGTCCTGGGGCCGGCGGATGAGCTTCTCGGCGTCGGAGGCGGTGTCGTACAGGGCGCCCGTCTCCGGATCGGTGAAGCGGGCGAGGACGTGGTCGAGGAGCAGTCCGGCGAAGTCCAGCCAGACGCCCTCGCCGGTGACCGACGCGAGTGCGAGGAAGCCCTCGGCGACGTCGGCGTAGTCCTCCAGCACGCCCGCGTTGGGGCCGACGCGGCCGTCCTTGCTGGTCCGGGCGAGGTGGGCGTGCTCGTCGAAGTGCACCCGGACGAGCAGGTCGGCGGCGGCGACGGCGGCCTCGACCAGGTCGGGCCGGTCGAAGTAGGCGCCGGTCTCGGCGAGCGCGGCGACGGCGAGCCCGTTCCAGGCGGCGACGACCTTGTCGTCCCGGCCGGGAGCGGGGCGCCGGGCCCGGGCGGCGAGGAGGCGCTCCTTGACGGAGGCGACCTTCCCGGCGTCCGACACGCCCTCGTCCTGCGGGAGCTGGAGCACGGACTGCCCGTGCTCGAAGGTGCCCTCCTCGGTCACCCCGAAGTACTGGGCGGCGAGTTCGGCGTCCTCGCCCAGCACCTCGCGCAGCTGCCGCGGCGTCCAGACGTAGTACGCGCCCTCGACGTGCCGGCCACTGCCGTCGTCGCTGTCGGCGTCGAGCGCCGAGGCGAACCCTCCTTCGTCCGTGTGCAGTTCACGGACGAGGAAGTCGGCGGTCTCCAGCGCGACCCGGCGGGCGAGATCCGATCCGGTGGCCCGCCACAGGTGGGCGTACACCCGGCACAGCAGGGCGTTGTCGTACAGCATCTTCTCGAAGTGCGGCACGATCCAGTCGCGGTCGACGGAGTAGCGGGCGAAGCCGCCGCCGAGCTGGTCGTAGATGCCGCCGCGGGCCATGCGCTCGCAGGTGTCCTGGGCCATCTGCAGCGCGCCCTCGGCGCCGGTGCGCGCGTGGTGGCGCAGCAGGAACTCCAGGGCCATGGACGGCGGGAACTTCGGTGCCCCGCCGAATCCGCCGCGCTGCGGGTCGTACTCGCGGGTCAGCCCGAGCAGGGCCTGCGCGAGTTCCTGCTCGCCGGGGGCGCGGTCGCCCTGATGGCTGATCTCCCGCTGGGCGAGGTCGCGGACGATCTTCCCGGCGACCTCGGCGACCTCGTCGTGCCGGGTGCTCCAGGCCTGCTGGACCCCCTCCAGCACCTGTAGGAAGGAGGGCATGCCGTGCCGGGGCTCGGGCGGGAAGTAGGTGCCGAAGTAGAAGGGTTCGGCGTCCGGGGTGAGGAAGACCGTCATGGGCCAGCCGCCCTGCCCGGTGGCCGCCTGGACGGCCTCCATGTAGACGGCGTCGACGTCCGGGCGCTCCTCGCGGTCGACCTTGACGCTGACGAAGTGCTCGTTCAGGTAGTCGGCCGTGGCCCGGTCCTCGAAGGACTCGTGCGCCATGACGTGGCACCAGTGGCAGCTGGAGTACCCGACGCTCAGCAGGACGGGTTTGCCGGCCTTGCGGGCCTCGTCGAAGGCCTCGGCCGACCAGGGCCACCAGTCGACGGGGTTGTCGGCGTGCTGGAGCAGGTACGGGGACGTCTCATGGGCCAGTCGGTTCACCGTTCCACTCTCCCACGGGCTCGGGCACCGCGAAGAAACGCACGAGCACCGGGCGCGCCCCTTCCGGGGCGTCCTCGCGCGCGCGGCTGTAACGGTCGAGCAGGGCGTGGTACTCCCGCATGAAATCGAGCAGTTCCTGCTTGGTCATCCAGGTGCCGTGGCGCTGGATCTGGGCCCAGCCCCCGGGGCCGCGGTACTCCTCGTAGGCACGGCGGTGGAGTGCGGTGTCCAACTCGATCTTGATGTGGGCGACCTGGACGGCGGCCGCGTACTCCTCCGCGGACATGGCGGCCGGGTCGGGCGTGGTGTGCCGGAAGGGCAGCGCCCGCCACCAGCGCTCACGCCCGCCGGACTTCTCCGGGATCTCCTCGACGAGCCGCTGCTCGGCGAGTTTGCGCAGGTGGTAGCTGGTGGTGCCGGAGCTTTCGCCCAGTTCGCGGGCGAGGACGGTGGAGTTGGCCTCGCCGTGCCGGCCGAGGTATTCGAGGATCCGGCGGCGCAGGGGATTGCCGAGGGACTTGTAGAGAGCGGTGCGCTCAAGGCTGGTCATCTCGGGCATGCCGTCGGTCATGACGCCACGGTAACCCTGAGAACCCTGAGACGTCCCCGATGTCTGCCGAATTTTCTTTGCAGAACTTTCTCTGCGATTTACTGTGGAGGCAGTGGGAAACCGCAGGATGCGGTCGGAGGCAGCCGGAGACGCTGCCGGAAGGGGGCGGGGCGATGAGGAAGAAGTGGACGCTGGTGGCGCTGGGTGCGGCGGCGGTCCTGCTGGTGCCGTGGATGGTGGTGCTGGCGGTGACCCTGCCGGGCAGCACCGAGGTGGATCACTGGCCGCTGGCCTGGATCGGCCTGGACGTCCTGATGGCGGCGGGCTGCGCGGCAACGGCCCTGCTGGGCCTGCGCGGTGACCCCCGGGCCCGCCTGACGGCCTCCGCGACGGCCGCGGTGGCGATCCTGGACGCCTGGTTCGACATAACGACGTCGGGGACGGGCGCCCCGCTGGCCGAGGCGCTGGTGTGCGCGGTGGCGGAGGCGGCGCTGGCGGCGGCCTGCGTGGTGCTCGCGCTGGGCAGGGGCCGGCGGGCGGACCAGGGGTTCGAGCACGCCGGTGGACGGTGACCGCCTCGCCCGGCGCCCCGTCGCCGCGGCCGAGTGCCACGAAACCCTCACCCGCCCGCTGATCGCTCCCCCTCGCCATCCCGCCTCCCCCGAAGGACACTCGTAGGCAAGGAAGTTGCCGCCGGAGGGGGACGGGACATGCGGGACGACCATCGGGCGGAGGCCGAGCGGCTGCTGGCGCGGGCCGTGGAGGAGGAGGTACGGCGCTCGGGAGGGCGGCTCGACGGACAGCTGCTGCTGTCGCGTGCGCGGGGCGGACTGGACGCGATGACGCAGGCCGCCGGGGAGGAGTACGAGGCCTACGCGCACGCCCTGGAGGAGGCCGAGGCCGGCCGGATGACCTTCGGCCAGCGCTGCGCCCGCGAGGGCGCCGGAACCGCCTTACTGGCGACGGCCGTCGCGGCGGTCGCCGCGGCCGTGGCCGACCTGGCCCTCGGCACCGGCACCGGCACGGCCGTCGGCGCGGGCGTCGTCGCGGGTGCGGCCGGCGCCGCCGCCACGGTGGTGAAGGTGGCCGGTTCCCATCTGCCCGCCGCCCATCACCGAGCGGGCGCGGCCGGTCAGCCCGGCGGCCCGGAGCAGCTGCGGCTGCAGTGGCTGACCGCGCTGGAGGTGCGGGGCATCCGCCCCTTCCTCGACCAGCAGCGGATGCTCAGCGCCTCCACGGGCCCGAAGAAGACCGGCGGCCCCGCGCTGCGCGGCACGGACAAGAGCGCTGCGGCCCGCAGGCGCACCGTACTGGAGCAGTCGTTCGGTCAACTGCCCGAGCCGGCGGGCCCGTTCGCGGGGCGGCGGCAGGAGCTGGCACGGATCCGGCAGTGGGCGCAGGCGGCCCGGGCGGCCACCGAGACCCGGCCGACGGTCGTCGTCCTGCACGGCGAGCCCGGCTCCGGCCGGACCACGCTCGCGGTACGCGCGGCGCACGATCTGCGGGACCACTTCCGGGGCGCGGTCGTCGTGGATCTGCGCGGCGGCAGCCGGGAGGAGGCCCCACTGTCCACCCGGGACGCCCTGCTGCACCTGCTCAACCGGCTGGGCGCGCCCCGCGAGCAGCTGCTGTTCCGGGAGCGCTCCTCCCCCGACCAGCAGGTCAAGCGGCTGAGCGAGCTGTACCACCAGCACCTGACGGGCCTGCCGGTGACGATCGTGCTGGACGACGCCTCGGACCCCGAGCAGGTGCGGGCGCTGGTGCCGGAGCGCTCCGACAGCCTGGTCCTGGTCACCGCCCGGGCGGCGTTGGAGCTGCCCGTGGACCTGCCGGCCTGGGTGCACCGGCTGCCGGTCGAGGCGCTGGACGTGGCGGGCGCCGAGGAGTTGCTGGGCACGGCCGCCGAGGACGCGTCGGGTCCGTACGACGCCGAGTCCGCCGAGACGATCCGCGCGCTGTGCGGCGGCCTGCCCCTGGCGCTGCGGATCGCGGGCTCCGCGCTGGGACCGCGCTCACCCCGGCAGCTGGCCGGCGACCTCGGCGCGTACGGCCCGGTGGAGCCGGTGGAGCGGGCGCTGTGGCTGCGCTACACCGATCAGCCGGAGCCGGCGCGCCGGCTGCTGCGAAGGCTCGCGCTGGCCGGGCGTGCCTCGCTGGGCGCGGCGGCCGCCGCGGCCCTGCTCGCCACCGACGAGACGGAGGCGACCCGGCATCTGTCCGCCCTGGCGCGGGCCGGGCTCCTGGACCACGTGCGCGGCAGCCGCTACCGGCTGCACGACCTGGTGCGCGCCTTCGCCCAGGCCCGGCTGCTGGACGAGGAGGACCCGGCCGAGCGCACGGCGGCGCAGGAACGACTGATCGTGAACTACGCGGAGCTGGCCGACTCGGTGCTGCGCCTGGTCGACGGCAACATGTCCACGCGGTCGAACCAGTTCGGCTCGCACGGCTTCCCCTCGCTCGACGAGGCGCTGCGCTGGCTGGACGACGAGTCCAGCTTCATCACGGCGGCGCTGCGCCAGACGGAGGGCGTGAACCAGGCGGCGGTGCTGAATCTGCTGGGCGCGCTGTGCGACTACTGCCTGCTGCGCGGCGACCTGTACCGGCTCGGCGAGATCAGCGAGCTGACCCAGGCCGTGGACCAGGGCCTGCTGGTGCGCTCGGTGCAGTGGCGCACCGGCATCGCGGCCCGGCAGCTGGGCGAGCTGGACAAGGCGCGCACCACGCTGGCCTCGGTGGTGGACCTGTACCGGGAGGCCCACCACGACGCGGGTGCGGCCCGCGCCCTGTGCTCGCTCGGCATCACCCTGCACCACCAGGGCAATCTCACCGAGGCCGCCGCCAAGCTCCAGGAGGCGCTGGACCTGCAGGCGGCACCGGAGCTGGCGACCGACCGGGCGTGGACGATGCACGCCCTCGCCGCGGTGCAGCGGGACCGGGCCCGGCTGTCGGAGGCGCTGGAGCTGCTCACCGCCTCCCTGGTCCTGCACCGTGAGGGCGGCTCGGTGCACGGCGAGGCCTGGGCGCACTTCCAGCTCGGTCAGCTGGCGCTGCGCATGGGCGACGTGCCGCGCGCGGAGACGGAGCTGCGGGCCGCCCTGGAGCGGTACGGCCGTACGCGCGACGCCCGCGGCGAGGCGTGGGCGCTGACCCAGCTGGCCCGGGCACGGCTGGTGGACGGCGACGCCACGGCCGCGGTCGACGCCCTGCGGCAGGCCGCCGCCCGGCACCGGGACAACGAGGACGCGCGCGGCGAGGCATGGACCCTGTACTACCTGGGGCAGGCGCTGGAGGAGACCGGCGAGCTGGACCAGGCGGTCCGCGACCTGGAGCGGTCCCGGACGATGTTCTCCCGGATGCGCGACCTGTACGGGCTGGCGTGCGCCCGGCACCACTCCGCCCGGGTCACCCGGGACCAGCGGGCCGCGCAGACCGGATCGCTGCGCAACTCCGGCTTCGCCCGACAGCTGCTGGTGGACGCCCGCACGCATGGACCTGTCTGGAGCTGGCGGTGGTCGACGCGGGCAACGCCCGCACCCAGCAGGCGCTGGCCCTGTGCGACGAGGCGCTCGACCTGTTCGCCTCCTACGGCGACCGGCGCGGCGAGGACTGGGCCCGCTTCCTGCGCTGCACCCTGCTGCCGTACGCGGCGCCGGGCGGGACGGAGGTGGGCACGGCCGTCGCCCAGGAGGAGCTGGCTCAGCTGGAGCGCGCCGCGCATCCGCAGCGTGACGAGAAGCTCACCGGCTTCCTCTCGGCGTACGCCCTGCTGCTGGAGCGGGGGGTGAGCCTGGAGGCCGGCTGGCAGGCCTGGCGTCTGCGCATGACGCCGGACCGCCACGCCCGCGAGGTGATGGGGGTGGCGGTGCCGGCGGGACGCTGACGACCCGGGTCAGCTCCGCCGTGCCGTGGAGTCCGCCTGCTCGTCCTTCGCCTCGGGGTCGGGGGCCTCCTTGAAGTCGACCTTCCGCATCTGCTTGCTCATCGACTTCATCAGGCCCCAGACCGCCAGGGCCATCACCGCGAAGACGACGAAGCCGAGGACGCCGGGGGTGACCTTGTTCTCGTCCACCTCCTTGGCGAGGGGGACGAGGTGCGTCACTGCCAGGCTCACGCTTGCGCTCATGTCAGGCATTGTCGCGGATGCCCGCGAAGAGGTCGTCCTCGGGGAGGGAGGTGTCGACGAGCGACTTCGCCAGCTCGTACTCCTCCGTGGGCCAGACCTCCTTCTGCAGCTCCATCGGGACCCTGAACCAGCCGCCGTCCGGATCGATCTGGGTGGCGTGCGCGATGAGCGCCTTGTCCCGGATCTCGAAGAACTCCGCGCACGGGACGTGCGTGGTCAGCGTGCGCTCGGTGCGCTCGATCTCGTTCCAGCGCTTGAGCCACTCCCCGTACGGGGACTCCAGGCCGCGCTCGGTCATCGCGTGGTGGAGCGCCTCGGTGCGGGGGCGGTTGAAGCCCTGGTTGTAGTAGAGCTTCAGCGGCTGGTACGCGGTCCCGAACTCGCTCTCGGGGTACTTCTCGGTGTCCGCCGCGCCCTCGAACGCCACCATGGAGATCTTGTGGGTCATGATGTGGTCGGGGTGCGGGTAACCGCCGTTCTCGTCGTAGGTGGTGATCACCTGCGGACGGAAGGAGCGGATCTGCTTGACCAGCTCACCGGCCGCCTTGTCGACGTCCTCCAGGGCGAAGCAGCCCTCGGGCAGCGGCGGCAGCGGGTCGCCCTCCGGCAGGCCCGAATCGACGAAGCCGAGCCACTCCTGCTTGACCCCGAGAATCTCCCGGGCCTCGTCCATCTCCTTCTTGCGCACCTCGTGAATGTGCTCCTCGATGTACGCGTCGCCCTGCAGTTTCGGATTGAGGATGGACCCGCGCTCGCCGCCCGTGCAGGTCACCACCAGCACATCCACCCCCTCGGACACGTACTTCGCCATGGTCGCAGCGCCCTTGCTCGACTCGTCGTCGGGGTGCGCGTGAACGGCCATCAGTCGTAGCTGGTCAGTCAAGACTCAATCCTCGTAAGTCGGCGCCCCCCGTGTCTTGGGGTGCGATCGGCGCTTCTATAGTGACCGAATCGGGGGGCGAATAATTCCGCGGAGAGGACGATCATGAGTACGGCGAGCACGCGGCCGCCCGAGGGCCGCTACGGCCGCTCCTCGGACGAGCGCGCCGACCGCAAGCTCAAGGTCGCCGGCGCCGTGCTCGGCGCGGCCCTGCTCGCGCTGGTCGGCTACTTCGCCTACCACTACGTGGTCGAGAGCAAGATCAGCGCTCAGGTGATCACCTTCCAGTCCACGGACGACGCGGTCGAGGTGCACCTCGAGGTGCACAAGGACTCCGGTACCGACGGCTACTGCACGCTGCGCTCCCAGGGGGCCGACGGCTCCGAGGTGGGCCGGGCGGACTTCCGGTTCACCGGGGCGGCCACACGCATCGACAAGGTCGTCACGCTCCGGACGACGGCCAAGGGGACCACGGCCGAGCTGCTCGGCTGCCACGCCGGCTGACGCCTGCCGGACATGCCCCGGCGTCACCCGGAATACGTAGGCCGTGACCTGCGTTGATGCAATTCTGATGCCTTATGTCCTCCCCCTTCTGCCGTTGAATTGTTAGGCTCGTGGTTTCGCCCATCCGAGAGGGAACATTCTTCTGGGTAGGGCGATGCTTTGTATTCCCAGTACCGACGAGGAGCACCCTGTGACCCAGACCAGCGAGAACGTCACCTGGCTGACCCAGGAGGCGTACAACAAGCTCAAGGACGAGCTTGAGTACCTTACTGGTCCTGCGCGCACGGAGATCGCCGCCAAGATCGCGGCCGCGCGCGAGGAGGGCGACCTGCGCGAGAACGGCGGGTACCACGCGGCCAAGGAGGAGCAGGGCAAGCAGGAGCTGCGTGTGCGGCAGCTGACCCAGCTTCTCGAGAACGCCAAGGTGGGCGAGGCTCCGGCCTCCGCCGACGGTGCCGTCGCGCCGGGCATGGTCGTCACGATCGCCTTCGACGGTGACGAGGACGACACCCTGACGTTCCTGCTCGCCTCCCGCGAGTACGCGAGCACCGACATCGAGACGTACTCCCCGCAGTCCCCGCTCGGCTCGGGCGTGATCGGCCACAAGGTCGGCGAGGACGCGGACTACGAACTGCCGAACGGCAAGAAGGCCTCGGTGCGGATCCTGAAGGCCGAGCCGTACGCGGCCTGACCCAGCCGCACGCGGCTGAGCCCAGCCGCACCGGGCCGGTCCCGGCCCCTGCTGCCATCCGGGCCCCCGGCGTCCAAGGACGCCGGGGGCTTCGTCATGCACACCGCGTCGTCATGCGGTGGCGGACCGGTACTTGCGGACCGCGAAGGTGCGGAAGACGGCGATGATCAGGACCGAGTAGATCAGCGACGCCCACACCGGGTGCTCCATGGGCCAGGCGTGGGAAGTGGACCGGCCCGGGTTGGCGAAGAGCACGCGGCAGGCCTGCGCGGTGGCACTGAAGGGGTTCCACTCGGCGATGTGCCGCAGCCACGGGGTCATGTGCGCGGGGTCCACGAAGGCGTTGGAGATGAAGGTGACCGGGAACAGCCAGATCAGCCCGCTGGACGTCGCCGCCTCGGGGGTGCGCACGGACATGCCGATCAGAGCGCCGATCCAGGTGAAGGCGTAGCCGAGCAGGAGCAGCAGGCCGAAGGCGGCGAGGACCTTCCCGGCGTTGGTGTCGCCGTCGGACCCGACCCGCCAGCCGACCAGCAGGGCGACCACCGCGAGGACGACCAGGGTCGCCGCCGTCTGCACGAGGTCGGCGAGGGTGCGCCCGGTGAGCACCGCGCCGCGCGCCATCGGCAGGGAGCGGAAGCGGTCGATGAGCCCCTTGTGCATGTCGTCGGCGATGCCGGCGCCGGAGCTCGCGGTGGCGAACGTGACGGTCTGCGCGAAGATGCCCGCCATGAGGAAGTTCTTGTAGTCGACGGCGCTGGTGCTGCCGCCGATCTGCATGGAACCGCCGAAGACGTACGTGAACAGCACCACGAACATGATCGGCTGGATCAGCCCGTAGATGATCATCTCGGGGATCCGGGACATGCGGATCAGGTTGCGTTTCGCGACGACCATCGAGTCGCGGACGGACCGGCTGACCGGATTGCCCGGCGGTGCCACCCGCACGGCCTCGGTGGTGACGGCACTCATTTCACGGCCTCCTTGCCGTTCGCCTCGTCCTGGCCGGCGGCCTCGGCCACGTGTCCGGTCAGGGACAGGAAGACGTCGTCGAGAGTGGGGCGGCGCAGCCCGACGTCGTCGAGCTCGATCCCGCGCGTGTCCAGTTCCCGGATGACCTCCGCGAGCAGCTTCGCGCCGCCCGTGACCGGGACCGTGAGCTTGCGGGTGTGCTCCTCGACCGCGGTCTCGCCCTTGCCGAAACCGGCGAGAACCTCGGCGGCGGCCGCCATGTGCTCGCGCTCGCGCACCACGATCTCCACCCGCTCGCCGCCGGTGCGGGCCTTGAGCTGGTCGGAGGTGCCCTGGGCGATGACCCGGCCGTGGTCGACCACCGCGATGTCGTGGGCGAGGTGGTCGGCCTCCTCCAGGTACTGCGTGGTGAGCAGCAGGGTCGTACCACCGGAGACGAGCTGTTTGATGACCTCCCACAACTGCTGGCGGTTGCGCGGGTCGAGGCCGGTCGTGGGCTCGTCCATGAACATCACCGGCGGGGAGACCACGAGGGCCGCGGCCAGGTCGAGCCGGCGGCGCATGCCTCCGGAGTAGGTCTTGGCGGGGCGGTCGGCGGCGTCCGCCAGGTGGAACTGCTCCAGCAGTTCCACCGCGCGCGCCTTGGCCGCCTTGCTCCTCATCTGGTAGAGCTGCCCGACCATCTGCAGGTTCTCCCGGCCGGTCAGGTATTCGTCGACCGCCGCGAACTGGCCCGACAGGCCTATGGAGCGGCGCACGGTGTCGGGGTTCTTCAGCACGTCCACACCCGCGACCACCGCCTTGCCGCTGTCGGGGCGCAGCAGGGTGGTCAGGCAGCGGACGGTCGTCGTCTTGCCGGCGCCGTTCGGCCCGAGCAGGCCGAGGACCGTGCCTTCGGGCACATCGAGGTCGACGCCGTCGAGTGCCCTTACGTCTCCGAAGGTCTTCACCAGGCCTTCGGCATGGATGGCGCCTGGCATGTCTGTCTCCACGTCGTCGGGGATGCTTCGGCAAAGGCTAGGTTTGCGAGCCCGTTTCCGCCCGCGGTTTTCCGCAAGCCCGCAAGCGGCCGCCCGGGAACGAGCGGGCACCCGGCGGACCCGGCGGCCACACCCACAACGTAACGCGATGTATCGCGTCTTACAACAGGTTTCCCCGACTTCCGTCCCAACGGGTGATCCCCGGATGCCGGGCCCCGGAGCGGGGGCCGGCCCGGCTTCAGTCGATGACCGTGTAGCCCGCGTAGCGCAGCGCCCGGCCCACCTCGGTGCAGTGCGCCGGGCCCTTGGTCTCCAGGTGCAGCTCCACCTCCGCCTCCGTCAGCCCGAGCCGCGGGTCGGTGCGCACATGGCTCACGTCGAGGACGTTGGCGTCCACCGACGACAGCACCCCGAGCAGCGTGGCCAGCGCGCCCGGGCGGTCCGTCAGCCGCAGCCGCACCGCCAGGTATCGGCCCTGCGCGGCCATGCCGTGCCGCAGCACCCGCTGCATCAGCACCGGGTCCACATTGCCCCCGGAGAGCACCGCGACCACCGGCCCCTCGAAGGCGTCCGGAGCACCGAGCAGCGCCGCCACCGGGCTCGCCCCGGCCGGCTCCACCACCAGCTTGGCCCGCTCCAGACACAGCAGCAGCGCCGCCGACAACTGGTCCTCGCTGACCGTGCGCACCTCGTCGACCAGTTCCTCGACGATCCCGAACGGCACCACGCCCGGCCGCCCCACCTTGATCCCGTCGGCCATCGTCGTCGGGTTCCGCACCGACACCGGGTGCCCGGCGGCCAGCGAGGGCGGGTAGGCCGCCGCACCCTCCGCCTGCACCCCGACGATCCTCACGTCCGGCCGCAGCGCCTTCACCGCGACCGCGATACCGGCCACGAGCCCGCCGCCGCCGATGCCCACGACGATCGTGCGGACCTCGGGGCACTGCTCCAGGATCTCCAGACCGACCGTGCCCTGACCGGCGATCACGTCCGGGTGGTCGAAGGGGTGGATGAACACCGCGCCCGTCTCGGCCGCGTACTCCTGCGCGGCGGCCAGCGTCTCGTCGACCACCTGGCCGTGCAGCCGCACCTCCGCGCCGTACTCCCGGGTCGCGCTGATCTTCGGCAGCGGCGCACCCTTCGGCATGAACACGGTCGCGTGCACCCCCAGCAGCGAGGACGCCAGCGCCACGCCCTGTGCGTGGTTCCCGGCGCTGGCCGCGACCACCCCCGCCGCCCGCTGCTCCGGCAGCAGCCCGGCGATGCGCACATAGGCACCGCGCAGCTTGAACGAACCGGTCCGCTGCAGGTTCTCGCACTTCAGGTGCACCGGCGCCCCGACCAGCTGGGACAGGTGCCGGCTGCCCTCCATCGCGGTCGCCCGTGCCACGCCCGCGAGCATCTTCTGGGCGCCGCGGACATCGTCGAGGGTGACGGTGCGCAAGGACTCAGCCGTGCTGTAGCTCATGACTCCAGCATCGCAGTTCACACTTGCGCGCGACTCGTGTGACCAAGCTCCGAGACCGGTTTGTGCAGGGCCGGTACGGTCCGTCGCCGGGCCGCGTACCCTGTCCCCCAACCATCAGCCTTTTATGAAGCGAGTCTCCGGCCATGCCCACAACACCTGAAATGTCGATGGACATGACGACCGTCGGTGAACCCGGTCTTCTCGACACCCTCCAGCACGAGGTGGCGGTGTTCGCCCGCCGCGCCGAGCAGACGCGGCTCGGCGGTGTGGGGCAGGTGCGCAACTCCATGGACCGCGCCGCCTACCTGCTGCTCAACCGCCTCGACAAGGAAGGCCCGATGGGCGTCAAGGCGCTCGCCGCGAGCATGGGCATCGACTCCTCCACGGTCACCCGCCAGGTGGCCCCCCTGGTCGACTCCGGACTCGTCAAGCGCACCTCGCACCCCGAGGACGGCCGCGCGGTGGTGCTCCAGCTCTCCCCGCGCGGGGCCACCCGGCTGGAGGAGGTGCGCTCCTCCCGGCGCCGGCTGATGGCCGAGCTGACCCAGGACTGGGAGCCGGAGGAGCGCGAGCAGTTCTGCTCCCTCCTGACCCGCTTCAACGGCGCCCTGTCCGCGCGGATGACGGTGCAGGGCGTCGCCCCGGCGGACCAGCCGCCGGCTTCCTGAATCCCGGCGCGTCCCTGACGGGTGCGGCTCGCGCCGACCGGTCGGCTCCGGAGTCTTGACCCCGGGCCGCCGCTGGCCTCATATGAGACCGGGTCCTGCGTCGTACGCGGTTCACCTGTCCCGTACCGGACGGGGCCCCTGCAGGGGGAGGAACGGTGCGTGATCGGCAGGTGTCCCACGGTGCCCGCCGGGCCCGGGAGTACGAGGCTTTCGTCGCGGGTGCCGCCGGGCGTCTGCTGCACGCCGCCACGCTGCTCACCGCCGAGGCTCCGCACGCCAACCCGCGCGCGCGGCGCCTGCTGACGCTGGCGCTCGCCCACACCTACGCCCGCTGGGACCGGCTGCGCGGCGAGGACCCGTACGACTGCGCCCGCCAGTACCTCGCCACCCGCTCCGCGCGCGCGACCTGGCACCGGTACGGCGCCTTCGGCCGCGCCCGGCCCGATCCGCGCAGCCCGCTCGCGGCCCTCGCCCCGCAGGAACGGCTCATCCTGGTGCTGCGGCTCTACGAGGGCGTCGCGGAGGAACAGGCGGCGGCTCTGCTCGGTCTGCCCGTGGAGCGCGTGCACACCCTCTGCGACCGGGCGACGGCCACGCTGCTGCACCCCGCCCGGCCGGCCGGCCCGCGCGCGGTCGGCACGAAGGTGGCGCCGTCATGAGCGCGGGGAGGGTGCGGTGAACCGGGCCGAGCGGGAGGCCGCCGTACGGCGCATTCTGGAGCAGACCCCGGCGCCGGTGCCGCCGGACCTGTGCGCGGAGGCGGTGCGCCGGGGCGAACGCGTGCTGCGACGCAGGCGGTTCGTCCACCGGGTGCTGTGGCTGCTGGCCTGCGCCGCGGTCGTCGCGTTCACCGTGTGGGCGGTCCGGGTGCACCCGTGGGTGGAGCCGCCCTCCCAGACGACTCCACCGGTCACCGGCTGGTGAGGCCGGCCGCTCGCTAGCCGAGGGCCTGCTGCAGGTCCTCCAGCAGGTCGTCGACGTTCTCGATGCCCACGGACAGGCGCACCAGGTCGGCGGGGACCTCCAGCGCGGAGCCCGCCGCGGAGGCGTGCGTCATCCGGCCCGGGTGCTCGATGAGGGACTCGACACCGCCGAGCGACTCACCGAGGGTGAACACCTTGGCGCGGTTGCACACCTCGACCGCGGCCTGCTCGCCGCCCTCGACGCGGAACGACACCATGCCGCCGAACGCCTTCATCTGCTTGGCGGCGACCTCGTGACCGGGGTGCTCGGGCAGCCCCGGGTAGAGCACGCTCGTCACGCGCGCGTGCCGCGTCAGCATGTCGGCGATCTTCGTGGCGTTCTCGCTGTGCCGGTCCATGCGCACCGCGAGCGTCTTGGTGCCGCGCAGCACCAGCCAGGAGTCGAAGGGGCCGGCGACGGCGCCCATCGCGTTCTGGTGGTACGCCAGCTCCTCGCCCAGCGCCTGGTCGGAGACGATCAGCGCGCCGCCGACCACGTCCGAGTGACCGCCCATGTACTTGGTCAGGGAGTGCACGACGACGTCGGCCCCGAGCGACAGCGGCTGCTGGAGGTAGGGGGTGGCGAAGGTGTTGTCGACGACGAGCTTGGCGCCCGCGTCGTGGGCGATCTGAGCGACGGCGGCGATGTCGGTGATGCCCAGCAGCGGGTTGGAGGGCGTCTCGACCCAGACCGCCTTGGTCCTCGGGGTGATCGCGGCCCGCACGGCGGCCGGGTCGCTGGTGTCGGCGACGGACCACTCCACGCCCCAGCGGGTGACGACCTTGGCGAACAGGCGGAAGGTGCCGCCGTAGGCGTCGTTCGGGATCACCACGTGGTCGCCGGGGCTGAGCAGCGTGCGGAGCAGGGTGTCCTCGGCCGCCAGTCCGGACGCGAAGGCGAGACCGCGCCGGCCGCCTTCGAGCGCGGCGAGGTTCTCTTCCAGGGCGGTCCGGGTCGGGTTGGCGCTGCGGCTGTACTCGTAGCCGCCGCGCAGCCCTCCGACGCCGTCCTGCTTGTAGGTCGAGACCTGGTAGATCGGCGGGACGACCGCGCCGGTGAGGGGATCCGCGGTGTTGCCCGCGTGGATCGCGAGAGTCTCGAAGTGCTGACTGATGTGCCTGTCGCTCATTGCACCGAGCGTAGTGCGCCCGGCCGGATGCTGACGGCCGCCGGGCGCACCGCGCACCGGACGAAGGGTTTTCCCTGTGGCCCGGCCCGGAGTTTTCCACAGGGCCGCGGAGGGGGTTGGCCAATTGTCGGCGGCGTCTGGTTCGCTTGGGACATGGCGATTCTCTGGCTGCTGATGGCGCTGCTCATGCTGAGCTTCGTCCTGCTCCCGGTCATGCGGCGCAGGCGCGGGGCGATCGAGCAGGTCCCCCCGGGGCACCCCGATGCCGCGGACCCGGCGGACTACGGCTTCGTGCGCCAGGAGGAGCTGGACGTGCGCATGCCCGGCCCGGACCAGGATCTGCTGGACGTCCTGGAAGTGGTGCAGCGCACGCAGGACTACCGGGCCGCCTCCCAGTTGCTGGCCGGCACCGAGTCCGGGGGCGAGGAGCGCTGGCAGCGGGTGCAGGCCTTCGCGGGCGCCGCCGCGCTGGAGCTGCAGCAGCGGCCGGGCGGGATACACGAGACGCCGGGCGGCCAGTGGCTCAGAGTGTGGCGGGCCGAGCAGCCGAAGGAAGCGGGCGGCGCCGCCGTCCACGCGGAGTTCCTGGTGCAGCAGGCGTGGCGTACGTCGACGCCGGGCACGGACGACTTCAGGATCATCATGGAGGAGGCCCGGGAGGCCTGCGCGCAGGCGGCCCTGTTGGCGCCCGGCGACCCGGTCCCGTACGTCGTCGAGCTGTCCGTCGCCCGCGGGCTCGCCTGTCCGCAGGCCGAGTTCGAGCAGCTGTGGCTGAAGATCCTGGACCGCGCGCCGCACCACATGGGCGCGCATCTGGCCGCGCTGCACTACTGGTGCGAGAAGTGGCACGGCTCGCGTGAGCAGGCGTACGCCTTCGCCGAGGCCGCCGCGGCCCGCGCCCCGCAGGGCTCGCTGCTCGCCGCACTGCCGCTGTTCGCGGTCTTCGAGCACCTCCCCGAGGTGAACCTGGTCGCGAGCTTCTACCAGAGCGAGGTCGTCACGAAGGCGATGCACGGCGCGCTGCACGCCGTGCACACCGCCCGCCCCGACGACCCGATGCTCGCGCACGTCCGCCATCTGCTGGTCTTCTTCCTGGTGCGCGCCGAGCGCTGGTCGGAGGCGATGGACCAGCTGATCCACGTCGACGGCCACGTCGGGGCCCTGCCCTGGACCCTGTCCGCCGACCCGGCCGCCGATTTCGCCCTCTACCGCGCCCTGGCCGTGGCCGGCTACGAGGCCAACGGCGGCAGCCCGGCAAGCCTGCCCGGCTGACCCCCGTCGCTGCGCCTGCCGGCACGGTGAGCCCTGTTCCCGGTCCGGGAGGGGGCTTCATCAGAGGAAGACGCGGGCGACCTCCAGCCACTTCCGGGCGTCCTCGCCGGTCGCCGTCATGCCGGTCTCGGACCAGGGGCGACGCCGGGTGACACACAGGCAGAAGTCGTGGGCGCCGCCCTGTACGCGTTGCGCGGCCGTCTCGGGGCCCCACACCCAGGTCCGTCCGTCAGGTGCTGTCAGCTCGACGCGGAAGGGGTCCGCCGGCTCGGCCAGTCCGACGGCGGCGAAGGACAGCGCCCGTCCCAGCACCCCCAGCGACGCGACGTGCCGCAGTCGATCCGTCGGGCGGTGCACCACGCCCACGGCGTCGAAGACGTCCTGCCCGTGTGCCCAGGTCTCCATCAGACGAAGGGGCGTCATCAGGGCCGGGGTCATCGCCGCTCCCGCGGCGGCGGCCTGGTCCGCGTACCCGCTGCCTTCGGCTTCCGCCCGCCTGAGCTCGGCGCCGAACGCGTCCGGAGTGCGTAAGGCGCTGAGCGCGTTCGCGTCCGCCCACGCGAGGTGGGCTAACTGGTGGGCGACCGTCCAGCCCGGTGCCGGTGTCGCTACGGACCAGTCGTCCACTGCCGTGACCAGGTCGTCGAGCTCGTCGCCCTCGGCCACCAGCGCGGACAGGACACCGGCGTCGCCGAGATCGGGCACGGGGAGGTTGTAGTTCAGCATGCGCGCCATGGTGCCACCCCTTCGTGCGGGCGTACGGCGACATCGGCGTCACCCGTACGGCGGCCCTGGCGTGCAGCCGATCACCACATCCGGAAGCCTAGGATCCGTCACTGGGCAGCAAGGAGAATGCCCGCTTCGTCCAGGTAAGAGGCGGCTCGCGCCGTGACCGAAGGAGACGGGATGTCGCCCCGTGCCGGCAGAACCCGTTGGCGCCGCTTCGCGGCGGTACTGGTTCCCAGCGTCGCCGCCTGCGCGGTCCTCGGCATCGCCATGGGACAGGGCGTGCTGGCCGCGTCGTTCCTCATCTCCGGCAAGGAGTTCCAGGTCACCGCGGACACGCTGACCGCCCGCGGCTTCAGCGCGTACGGCATGGTGGACGTGACCAGGCAGGGCGAGCGGGTGCCGGTGGAGGTCACCGGGGCCCGGCACTCGACGATCAGCGCGCTGTGCCAGTCCGTACTGGTCGAGGTCCCGCTGCTGGGCACGCAGACGCTGAAGCTCACCGGTGGGGACGAGCGACCGGTCGAAGCGACGAACCTGTTCCTCGACACGACGTTCCAGTCGGCCGGGCAGGCGGATTTCACGAACCTCGACCAGGGGATCGCACAGGCGGAGATCACCAAGGGCCCGGTCAACCCGGGCGACAGGAACTCGCGCTACTTCGACCCCGACGGCTTCGGGCAGCAGGCCTCGTCGGTCACCCTGACCGACGTGCGCCTGACCGCGGTCGCGCTCACCGCCGGTACGTTCAACGTCCCCGGACTGCGCGTGCGGCTCGAGCACGGCCGTCACGAATGCTTCTGATTCCCGGGCGGGCCGAACCTGCCGAACGCCCCCGACCGCGCGTCACCGCGGCACGCGTCAGCGCGGCGCGCGCCCGGCGCAGGTTCAGGACCTGGCGTGGCGAACGTCCGTTCTGGGCGGGGCTGTTCACCTCGACGGCGGGACTGCCCATCCTGTACTGGCCGTACGCGCATCTGGCGCTCGGCGGGATCCCGCTGGCCCTGTCGACCACGTCCGGTGCCGGAGCCCTGGTCATCGGGGTCCTGCTCATCGCCCTGGGGCTCACCCTCTGGTACCAGCCGCACCTGCGCGTGTTCTCCGGGATCGCCACGCTCCTGCTCACCCTCATCTCCTTCCCCGTCGCGAATCTCGGCGGCCTCTTCCTCGGAGTGATCACCGGGCTGGTCGGCGGCTCCCTGGCCTGCTCCTGGACGCCCGGCGCCACCGAGCCGTCGGCGGCGGACCTCGCCTCCACGGCCGTTGCGGCGGGTGAGAGCGAACGTGGCACCTGACCGCGTCCGTCGGCCCACTGGCCGGCCGGCCGGATCGTCATCGGACGCCTTCGCTGGGACAATGGGGATTCCACGCCGGTGAGGGTGGTGGTCATGCCCGCTTGGCATCTGCGCGACTATCACGACGACGATCTCGATCAGGCCATCCAGATCTGGGACCAGAGCCGCCGGGCCGACGCGGACGGGGTGTTTCCCGTCTCGGAGGTCATGGCCGCGGCGAAGGCCGGTCAGACGGCGGTCGTCGCGGTGGTCGGCGAGGAACTGGTCGGCATGGCCGTGGCCGAGGCACACGGCAAGCGAGGCTGGATCCTCCTGGTGGCGCTCGCGTCGCGATGGCGCGAGCGCGGGATCGGCAGTGCTCTCCTCGCCGAGCTGGAGCGGCGCCTGCGAGCGCTCGGCGTGCGCCACGTCAGCGCGCTGCTGCCCGCCGGTGCCGCCGGCACGAAAGCCCTGGAGAACTCCGGCTACCGGTTCCGCGACGACCTGACCTACTACGAGAAGGTCGAACCGCCCGGCACCGCCGACGCGGACGTCCTCGCGGCGCTGGGCGGCCGCATGCTCCCCGAGGGGCTCTGGGACGCCATGGCCGGCATGGAGCGCGAGAAGCAGGTGGTCGAACGTCGCGTCGTGCTCCCGCTGACGGAGCCCTCGCTCGCCGACCGTTACGGTGTCGCCCCGCCCAAGGCGATCATCCTGTTCGGTCCCCCCGGCACCGGCAAGACCAGCTTCGCCAAGGCGGTCGCCTCGCGGCTCGGCTGGCCGTTCGTGGAGCTCTTCCCGTCCCGGCTCGCGGCCGACACGAGCGAGGGGCTGGCCGCGGCGCTTCGGGAGGCCTTCGCGGATCTGGCGGAACTGGACTCGGTGCTGCTCTTCATCGACGAGGTCGAGGAGATCGCCGGGGTGCGGTCCGGGAAGGCGGTCGACCCCGGGCACGGGGTGACCAACGAGCTGCTCAAACTGATCCCCGGCTTCCGCGAGCACGACGCGCGGCTGCTGGCCTGTGCCACCAACTCCGTGCGTTCGCTGGACCCGGCCTTCCTGAGGCCGGGCCGGTTCGACTACGTCATTCCCATCGGCCCACCGGACCCGACCGCCCGTGCGGCGATCTGGGCCCGTTATCTCAGGACCGCCGGTGACTCGGTGGACGTGGCGCAACTGGTCGAGGCGAGTGAGCTGTTCACCCCCGCCGACATCGAATTCGCCGCCCGCAAAGGCGCACAGGCGGCGTTCGAGCGGGAGGTCGCGGAGCGACGGGGCCGGCCGGCCGTGACCCAGGACTACATGACCGCCGTGGCCGACACCCGGCCGACGCTCACCGCGCAGGCGATCAGGGAGTTCACCGAGGACATCGAGACGTACAGTCGCCTGTGAGGGCTGGACGGCGGCCGGATGCGGCGAGGTCAGGCCGGTTCGGGCTGGGGTTCCGGTCGGTGCACGGGGGCGGGCTTCGGGTCCCACTGCCTGGTGGTCCGCACGTAGCCGTGGATCACGGAGGCCGTCGCCAGAAGGAGAAGCGGCCCGTATATCCAGGGGTGTTCGGCCATCTGCAGGGGCAGGTAGCGATAGGACAGCAGAAGTGCGGTGAAGACCGCCCCGCCATGGGCCACCAGCCGGCTTCCCGCGCGGTCCCAGCCGCGCCCGTGGGAGCGCAGCGCCGCCTCGACCGTGAGCGTGAACACCGCGCCGGCGAGGAGGTCCGCGCCGTAGTGGTAGCCGAATCCCAGCGTGGCGCCGAGTGTGGCGATCAGCCAGAACGCGCCCGCGAAGCGAAGGGCGCGTGGGCCCTTGCGGGAGTGGATGAAGATCGCGGTGGCCCATGCGGTGTGCAGGCTGGGCATGCAGTTGCGCGGGGTGATCGCGTCGAACGGCATCGAGTGCGGGGCGGTGAGCGGCGGTGGCGTGTGCGGCCACAGATAGGCCACGGGCCAGTGGCCGCCGCCCGTGCCGAAGGCGCCGCCGCCGTAGGCGAAGACCGGGCCGACCACCGGGAAGATCAGGTAGACGAGCGGTCCGACGAGGCCGATCACCAGGAAGGTCCGCACCAGATGGTGGTCCGGGAAGCGGCGTTCGGCCGCGACGTGGCGCAGCTGGTACAGCGTGACGACGACGGCGGCGATCGGCAGCTGGATGTAGACCAGGTCGAGGACGTGGGGGCCGATCGGACCGGTGGCCTTGACCAGTTCGCCCACCAGCCAGGAGGGGTTGCCGAGGGCGTGGTCGGCGGTCGCCACGTACTGGTCGAGCACGGTCGGGCGGGTCTTGGACGTGATGAGCAGGAAGGTGTCACCGGTCTTGCGGCCGGCCACCAGCAGCATGGCCAGCCCGACGCCCTGCAGCAGCAGGAGGCGTTCCCGGCCGGTGCGGCGCGTGACGGCGACGACCGCGTATCCCAGAATCACCCACAACGCGCCGTTCCCGAAGGGGTGTCCGTCGGTCACCTCGATACCCAGCGCCCATCGCACCGAGAAGATGACGATGTCGATGCCGATCGCGACACCGGCCGCGACGAGGCGTTGCCGCCAGGTGAGCACGACCATCATCAACGCCATGCTGGCGTAGAGCAGAAAACCCGACTTGGGCGGGAAGATCACCTCACGCGCCTGATTGGTGACCGGTCCCGGCAGGCCGTAGTGACGCGCGGCGATCTCCAGCGCAACGAGGAAGCCGAGGGCCGCCACGCACGCCGTGCCCCACAGAATCACCCGTGGCCGGCGCCACGCGGCGGAGCCTTTTCTGCAGTTTTGTCGCGAAAACGCCCGCGATGTACCAGGTATCAATTGTTTGCCGATTTGTCATATGCTGGTCAAAGTAGTCAAGTCGAAACATGTTAGACGGGCCGGGACGACTCCGCCATCAGGCGTCGCAGCGCGCCACCGTGTCGAATTGCGGCGACGGGGGCCGCCGCCGCCCCGTACAGTCGCCCCTCGCACTACGGCAAGGGGGAGGAACCCGGAGATGGGGACGTTTCTGATCGGCGGCGGCTGGGACACCACCGAGGTGTACGAGCCGTTCGTACGGGCGCTCGGCGGGGACCGGCGGGTGGGGTGCCTGGTCGTCGACGAGGGGGACGGGGCGGCGCAGTTCGAGCGGTACGCCGAGGCCCTGCGCAAGGCGGGGGCGAAGACGCCCGTGCCGCTGCTCGTGCCGGTCGGCGGGCGGTTCGAGCCGGCGGCCGCGCTGGACGGGATCGACGGGCTGCTGGTGTGCGGCGGGCTGACACCGGCCTACCAGGAGGCACTCGAGGGGTGCCGGGAGCGGCTGCCGGGGCTGCTCGCGGAGCGCGGGATGCCGTACGCCGGGTTCTCCGCCGGTGCCGCCGTCGCCGCGCGGCGGGCGGTGGTCGGCGGGTGGCTGCTGGACGGGGTTCCGGTGTGTGCGGAGGAGATCGGCGAGGACCTGGCGGAGGTCGAGGTCCGGGCGGGGCTCGGGCTGGTGCCGTTCGCGGTCGACGTGCACGCGGCCCAGTGGGGGACGCTGGCGCGGCTGGTCGCGGCGGTCGGGCGGGGCGAGGTGCCGTACGGGGTCGCGGTGGACGAGAACACCCTGCTCGGCGTCGCGGACGGCCGGGCGCGGGTGGCGGGCCTGGGGCGCGTCCATGTCGTACGGCCAGGTGCGGACGGCGCTGTGTGCGTGCGGGCGTACGGGGCCGGGGAGGGCTTTCCGGTCGGGCACGCCTGAGGAAGGGCCCCTGAGGGAGGGGCAGGGGGAACGAGGGCTGACGTTCGTGAAATGGCCGGGACGTGGCGGGCGTTGATCAGGTCATGACTAATGGACCAGCGCCTCGTCCCCTGTCCGACGAAGCCCTCTCACGGCTGCTCGGCGCGCAGCGGTTCGGCACCCTCGCCACCGTCAAGCGCAGCGGCCACCCCCACCTGACGACCATGCTCTACAGCTGGGACGCCGAGGCCCGCGTCGTGCGGTTCTCGACGACGGCCGACCGGACCAAGGTCGGGCACCTGCGGCGCGACCCGCGTGCGGCGCTGCATGTGCAGGGCGGCGACGTCTGGTCGTTCGCCGTCGCCGAGGGCGAGGCCGAGGTCTCCGCGATCACGACGGTCCCCGGCGACGCGGTCGGCCGGGAACTGCTCGGCATGATCCCGCAGGACGCGCGGCCGCAGGACGAGGAGGCGTTCCTGGCGCAGCTGGTCGCCGAGCGCCGGGTGGTCGTCCGGCTGAAGGTGGAGCGGCTGTACGGAACGGCACTCGACATCAGCGGCCGGTGACGGCGGACCGGCTCCAGCACCGGGCCGGGCCGGCCGCAGCCCCTGGAGGAGTGCGGCCGGCCCGGCGCGGGCCACCGCGTCGGTGGCCGTGACGGCGACGGTCAGATCGTCGCCGTGTCGATCACGAAGCGGTAGCGGACGTCACTCGCCAGCACCCGCTCGTACGCCTCGTTGATCTGCTCGGCGCGGATCAGCTCGATCTCTGCGCCGATGCCGTGCGCCGCGCAGAAGTCCAGCATCTCCTGGGTCTCGGCGATGCCGCCGATCATCGAGCCCGCGAGGGTCTTGCGGCCGCCGATCACCGAGAACAGGTTGAGGGAGATCGGCTCCTCGGGCGCGCCCACGTTGACCAGCGCGCCCTCCACCTTCAGCAGCGACAGCAGCGCGCCGAAGTCCATCGGCGCCGACACGGTCGAGACGATCAGGTCGAAGGTGCCGGCCAGTTCCTCGAAGGTCTTCGGGTCGCTGGTGGCGTGGTAGTGGTCGGCGCCCAGCTTCAGGCCGTCGTCCTTCTTGCGCAGGGACTGCGAGAGGACCGTCACCTCCGCGCCCATCGCGTGCGCGATCTTGACGGCCATGTGGCCGAGGCCGCCGAGACCGACGACCGCGACCTTCTTGCCGGGGCCGGCGTTCCAGTGCCGCAGCGGGGAGTAGGTCGTGATGCCGGCGCACAGCAGCGGGGCGGCCTCGTCCAGGGCCAGGCCGTCCGGGACGCGGACGACGAAGTTCTCGTCGACGACGACCTTCTCGGAGTAGCCGCCGTAGGTCGGCTCGCCGTCCTTGCCGATGGCGTTGTAGGTGCCGACCATCCCGCCCAGGCAGTACTGCTCCAGGCCCTTGACGCAGTTCTCGCACTCGCGGCAGGAGTCGACCATGCAGCCGACGCCGACCCGGTCGCCCACGGCGAACCTGGTGACGCCGGGGCCGACCTCGGAGACGACGCCCGCGATCTCGTGGCCGGGGACCATCGGGAAGATCGCCTCGCCCCAGCCCTCACGTGCCTGGTGGATGTCGGAGTGGCAGATGCCGGCGAACTTGATGTCGATCAGGACGTCGAACTCGCCGACCGCGCGCCGCTCGATGGTCGTCCGCTCCAGCGGGGCCTTCGCGGCGGGCGCGGCGTACGCAGCAACAGTGGTCATGCCCGGGTTCTCCTAGCAGGGGGGTTCGTGCCCGGCAGCCTTTCGGCCGGGCACGGCGTCCAGCCTGCCTCGGCTCCCGGCACTCACCCAGACCACGCCTTTGCGTACGACTGCCGTGCCTACTACTGACGGGATCAGGCTCGTGTGCGTACGACCGGGAGGGACCGCCGATACTGGCCGTATGGACGAACAGCCGCAAGCGCCGGCCGCCGTCGGCCGGCCCCTGGACCGGCGGGCGGAGCTGAGCGAGTTCCTGCGCAGCCGGCGGGCCCGGCTGAAGCCGGAGGACGTGGGACTGCGGGACTTCGGACGGCACCGCCGGGTGCCGGGGCTGCGCCGGGAGGAGCTGGCGCAGCTGGCCGGGGTGTCGGTGGCCTACTACACCCGGCTGGAGCAGGGCAACGGCCGCAACGTCTCGGCGGAGGTCCTGGACTCGATCGCCCGCGCCCTGCGCCTGACCGACGCCGAGCACGCCCACCTCACGCATCTGGCCAAGGGCAAGTCGCACAAGAAGAAGCCGGCGGCACGGCAGCAGCAGGTCCGCTCGGCGCTGCTGCAGCTGCTGGACACGATGGACGCGGTGCCGGCGTACATCGTCGGACGCCGGGCGGAGATCCTCGCCTGGAACCGGATGGCGGCGGCGGTCTTCGGTGACTGGTCGGAGCTGCCCGCGGCCGAGCGGAACTGGGCACGGCTGGTGTTCCTGAAGCCGGAGTACCGCGACCTGTTCCTCGACTGGGAGCAGAAGGCGATCGACATCGTGTGCGCGCTGCGGATGGACGCGGGCTGTTATCCGGACGACCCGCGGCTGTCCGCCCTGGTGGGGGAACTCTCGGTCAAGAGCGAGGAGTTCCGCCGGCTGTGGGCCACCCATGACGTCAAGGAGAAGAGCCACGGCCTGAAGCGCCTGCACCACCCGCTGGTGGGCGACCTCTCCCTGAACTTCGAGAGCTTCCGGCTGACGGACGACACGGACCAGTCCCTGGTCACCTACCACGCGGAGCCGGGATCGCCCTCCGCCGAGTCCCTGCGGCTGCTGGCCAGCTGGGGCACGGACGCGGCACACGCGGTGCCGTCGGCCCAGCGCCAGCCCTCGGGCCACCGGCCCTAGGCACCCCCGGTCCTCCCGGCGACGGACGTCAGGACATGAAGCGAGGGGCACCCGGAACCGTTCTCCGGGTGCCCCTCGCCGCGTCAGCGGGTGTTACCGCTCAGGTACCGCTCACTTGCCGAAGTACACGTCGTAGATCGTGATCTCCGACGTGTTGCCCTTCTTGTCCGTGATCTTGGAGCGGAAGGAGAGGGACTTGCCCTTCCCCGGGTTCTTCACGGTGATCCTGCCGCCGTGGACGGTGACCTTCTTGAAGGTCTTGCCGTCGTAGGAGACGTAGACCGACAGGGACTTCAGGTTGCCGCCCGCGGCCGAGCCCTCGACGCTGACCGGGAAGGTGACCGTCCTTCCGGCCTCGACGCGGCTGTCCAGGCCGGTCGCGGCGCCGTAGTGCAGGGCGGAGGCGGGAAGCCGGGCGATGTCGCTCGCCGGCTTCTTCGAGCGGAAGGTCCAGGCCGCGTCGATCCGGGAGGAGGCCCGCGCCACCTTCGCGGAACGCCTGACCGAGGTGGTCAGCCGGTACCCGGCGTCACCGGCGGGGACCTTGAAGGTCTTGTCCCCGACAAGCGGGTCGTCGTTGGAGCCGACCTTGGCGCCGTTGCGGTACAGGGTGGTGCTCACCGCGGTGTACTGCGAGTACCCGGTGTGCTCGGCCGAGTCGGCGAACAGCGGCAGGAAGCCGTAGATCTCGTTGCCGGTGCGGTACAGGCCGAGGTCCTGGCTCAGGTGCGGGCCGAAGACGGCCGTGTTCACCGTCTTGGTGTAGGTCCGGCCGCTCTTGAAGGTGAACTGGCCCAGCGAGTAGCCCGCTTCGGTGACCGGGAAGCCGTCCTTGTCGAGGGCGCCGTTCTGCTCGAACTCCAGCTGCCACTGCACCCCGCCCTTGGTGGACAGGTGCAGCGTGCGGGTGCCGGGCAGCTTCTGCGGGATGCTGATCGAGGAGGCGCCGCTGCTGCCGGGCAGCCAGCCGACCGCGGCGACGGAACCGGTCTTGCCGCTCGCGGCGGCACCGAGCCGGGCCTTCACCGTGGCCAGGTCAGCGGCCTTGTAGTGCTTGGTGTAGCCGGTGGCGAGCTGCTTGACCGGGCCGCCGGAGGTGACGTCGTACTCCTCGCTCGCGCCCTTGGTCCAGTGGCCGTCCCACTGCTGGGTCAGCTGCCCGGCGGGCAGCTGCGGGCCCAGATGGGCGGTGCGGAAGCCGTTGTACGAGTCCAGGAACCAGCCGTAGCCGTACTGGCCGGCGCCGATCATGACGTCGAACCTCGGTGAGGCGAACTGCGACTTCACACCCTTGGCCGGGACGGTGATGTCCACCGGCTTGGTCTTGCGCGCGTCGATCGTGATCGTCTGCTTCTTGGAGACGGTCAGCTTCGGCTGGGCGATCCAGTCGACGCCCTTGCCGGCGTTCTTCGGGTCGGCGAAGACCGCCGAGTTGAGGATGTACGTGCCCTTCGGCGCGCGCACCTTCACCGTGCCGGACTTGTCGTAGGGGGTCAGGTCGACGCCGCCCGCGAGGCCGGCCACGCCGGTCAGGTCGGCGTTGTAGTACGGGGCCGGCTTGCCGTTGCGGCCGATGACCTTCAGCGTGACGTCGTACGACTCCACCTCGCGCTGCACCGCGGCGGCCGTGCGGACGGTCTGGCCGTCGCCCGTCGCCGTCACGTAGGACGAGTAGGCGCCGTCGACGGTGCCGCCGAGCTTGGTGTCGACGGTGAAGTCCACGCCCGCCGTGCCGTGCGCCGGGACGGTCACCTTGCTCGCGCCGAGCTTGAAGAAGCCCGCCGGGGCCGCCTGGCCCTTGGGGTTGGTGCCGGTGCTGGTCAGGTCGAGCGTGACGTCCTTGTCACCGAGGTTGCGGTACGTCAGCTTCCTGGTGACCGGCTTGTCGTCGGTGTGCGGCCACTGCTGCACCCCGAAGCTCACCGACACCGGCTCGGCGATCACGGACTGCTTGATGGCCTTGTCGACGGCGATCCGGCCCGAGCCCTGCTGGAACGGCGTGTAGGCGCCGCCCTTGGCGGAGCCGGTGAGGGCGCCCTTCAGCTCGGCGTAACTCCAGTCGGGGTGCTCCTGCTTCAGGATCGCGGCGGCCCCCGCGACGTGCGGGGTGGCCATCGAGGTGCCGGAGATGGTCAGGTAGCCCTCGGGCTTCTCACCGACCTCCTGGTCGATGACGCTGCCCTTGGCCGCGGCGGCGGTGATGTCCACACCCGGCGCGGTGACGTCCGGCTTGATGGCGCCGTCGCCGACGCGCGGGCCGGTGGAGGAGAAGTCCGCCAGCTTGTCCTTCTTGTCGACGGCGCCGACGGTGAGCGCGGCGTCCGCGCTGCCCGGCGAACCGATCGACCGGGGGCCGTCGTTGCCCGCGGCGATCGCGAACAGGATGCCCTTCTGCGCGGAGAGCTTGTTCACCTCGGCCTCGAGCGGGTCGATGCCGGGGCTGTCGTAGCCGCCGAGGCTCAGGTTGACGACCGAGGCGCCCTGCGCGGCCGCCCACTCCATGCCGGCGAGGATGCCGGAGTCGTCACCGGAGCCGCCGTCGTCCAGGACCTTGCCGTTGAGGATCTTGGCGTCCGGAGCGACACCCTTGTACTTGCCGCCCGACTTGGCGCCGGTGCCCGCCACGATGGACGCGACGTGCGTGCCGTGCCCGAAGTGGTCGGTGGCGTCGGTGGCGGCCGAGAAGTTCTTGGACTCGATCACCTGGTCCTTGAGGTCCGGGTGGCTGGTGTCCACACCCGTGTCCAGGACGGCGACCTTCACGCCCTTGCCGGTGTAGCCGGCCTTCCACGCCACCGGGGCGCCGATCTGCGGCACGGACTTGTCGAGGGCGGCCTTGCGGACGCCGTCGAGCCAGACGTGCGCGATCCCGGAGGCGGTGCCGCCGCCGTCGGTGAGCGCGTCCCAGAGCCGCGGGGTCTCCTGGACCGGCGTCTGCACGGCGTCGGCGTTCAGCGCCGTCAGGCTGCGGCGCAGATGGCCCGCGTCCCGGACGTCGGCCTTGGCGGTCGCGGCGGCACCGGTGTAGCCGACGATGACCTTCAGGCCGTTGCGCTGCGCCTTGCGGGTGGCGGCCTTGTTCAGCTCGGTGATGTCGAACAGGCGCTGGTCCAGCTTCCCCGAGGCGACCAGGTGCGCCGCGTCGGCGGGGACGAGCAGCGTGTGTCCGGCGGCCTTGCGGACCTGGAAGGGTATGTTCTCCCGGCCCTTGGCCCGCTCCAGGCCGACGACCCGGCCCTTGGCGTCCAGGGCCACACGGTCACCGGTGATGAGCGTGACACGGGTCTTGACGGTGAGCGCGGAGGCGGCGGCCGGGGCGTGCCCCGCGGGCTTCGCCGACGCCGGGCTGGTCATACCCGCTGCGAGGGCGACTGCTGCGGCCGTTGCCACCGTGGCCGCAGCTGCTCTTTTCACTTGTCTGCGCAAGATCTCCCCCTGGAGATGAGGTACCGGGCGAATTCCCCGTTCACCCGGCCGGGGGACGTCTCGCACACGCGCACGTCAACCCCCCGGGTCACGCAGTATGCCGGGGGGCGATCAGACGGCTCAATAGACGAGAGGACGGTAAGAAGGGAGCCCGGAAACTGTTACTCCGTGGGCGGGAGTCCGTTACAGAACCGCGCAGTGCGTTGTGGGGAAGGGGTGTTATACGCGTCAGGCGCCGGCGTTCTCCTTCACCGTGATCCGCCCCTTGCGGATGGTGGCGAGCCGTGGGGCCTTCCTCGCGATGGAGGAGTCGTGGGTGACCATGATGAAGGTCAGCCCGTGCTCCTTCCAGAGACGTTCGAGAACCTCCATGATCTCGTCACGCATCCCCTCGTCGAGGTTGCCGGTCGGCTCATCGGCGAGCAGCACCTTGGGCTTCTTGACGACGGCCCGGGCGATGGCGACGCGCTGCTGCTGACCGCCGGACATCTCGCCGGGCAGGTGCCCGAGGCGCTCCCCCAGACCGACGGACGCCAGTGCCTCCGCGGCGAGTTCGCGGCGCTCCTTGGCCTTGATGCCGAGCGGTACGAGCGCCGTCTCGACGTTCTCCTGCGCGGTGAGGGTGGGGATGAGGTTGAAGGACTGGAAGACGAAGCCGATGTTCTCGCTGCGGACCCGGGTCAGCCGGGCCTCGCTGAGCCTGGTCAGGTCGATGCCGTCGAGGACGACTTCACCGGAGGTGGGGCGGTCGAGGGCGCCCAGCATCTGCAGCAGCGTGGACTTGCCGCCGCCGGTGGGGCCCTGGATCACCAGCCGGTCGCCGTCGGCGATGGTCAGGTCGACTGCGTCGAGTGCGTGGACGGTGTCCTTGCCCCGTGCGTAGCGCTTGGTGACGTTCTTCAGTTCGTACATGGTGGCTCCTGGAGGGGGTTCGCGGGTGGTGCGCTTCTTCGGCTACTCGACGCGGCGCAGCGCGTCCGCCGGACGGAGCCGCGAGGCCCGCCAGCCGCCGAACGCTCCCGCGATCAGGCCGCCGGCCACGGCGAGGCCGACCGCGAGGACGATCGTCGGCACGCTCACCGGGGCCGTGAGGGCCACCTCCAGGGACTTCGCCGCCTGGCGTCCCGGACCGCCGAAGCCGCCGCCCGCCCCGCCGCCGAAGCCACCGCCGCCGGCTCCGGCCGGTGTGCCGCCGGTGCCGCCCAGCTGGGCCTGGAGGGCCGGGCTGACCGCCGTGACCACGTAGGCGCCCGCCAGGCCGAGGGCGATGCCGAGGGCACCGCCCACCAGGCCGTTGACGACGGCTTCCCCGACCACCTGGCGGGTCACCCGGCCCGACGTCCAGCCCAGCGCCTTGAGGGTGCCGAACTCACGGACCCGGCGGGAGACCGCGGAGGACGTGAGCAGGCCCGCGACCAGGAACGCGGCCACCAGCACGGCGATGGACAGCCACCTGCCGACCTTGCCGGCGAGGGAGGAGGCGGTGGACAGGGAGCCGGAGACCGTCTTGGCGAGGTCGGAGGAGGTGGTGACCGTCGTACCGGAGACGTTCTTCTGGATGGCGCTCTTGACGGTGTCGATCTGCTGGGAGTCGGCCGCCTTGACGTAGATCGTGGTGACCTTGCCCTTCTCGTCCGCGAGGGTCTGCGCCTGCTTCAGCGGGATGTACAGGTCGGCCGCCGAGTCGCCGCTGGAGGCGGTGGCGATGCCGATCACCGTGAACTTGGTGCCCTTGACGGTGACGGTGGAGCCGGCCTTGTACTTCTTCTGCTTGGCGTACGCCGAATCGGCCACGGCCACCCGGGCGTTCGTCTCCGTGGCCGTGAAGGTGCGGCCGCTGGTGATCTTCGAGGAGGTCAGCGGGCCGACCCCGGTCCGGGTGACGTCGGTGCCGAAGACCGTGTACTGGTTGATGTCGAAGTCGGCGCCGCCGCCCTTGACCGCACCCTGCGGCTGACCGCTTCCGCCACCCCGCCGGAAGCCGCCGCCGTCGCCGTTCTGCTGGAACCGGCCGCGGGTGAACTGGCCGCTGACCTTGACCACGCTGAGGTTCAGCCCGCCGACGGCCTGCGCGACACCCTTCTGGTCCGCGACCTCGGTGACGGTCGAGGAGGCCAGGGTCGTGAAGCCCTGCACCCGCACCCGGTCGCTGCTCTGCCGGGAGGCGTCGCCATCGTTCCGCGCGTCGAAGCGGAAGCGGGGCTGCTGGGAGCCGGCGGCGGTGGGCGTCGCCGCCTTGGAGACCGTCATGTCCGTACCCAGGCCGTACAGCGACTGCAGGACCTTGTCCTGGGCCCTGCCCATGCCGTTGGACACCGAGTTGACCACGATGACCAGCGCGATGCCCAGCGCGAGTCCGGAGGCGACGACGAGAGCCGCCCTTCTGCGGCGGCGCAGTTCGCGCCTCAGGTAGGTGAAGAACATGGCCGCAAGCTAGGGACGGACCGTGACGGCACCCTAAGGCCGGCATAAGAGAAGGATGAGAAGGCTGTGGCCGCCCCCGGAAACGACGGTGCCGCCCCTGGGGGCGGCACCGGGAAGCTGCGGACGGACTGTCAGGCGGCCGAACCGGCCTGCCACTGGGCCCAGTCCATGTTCCAGCCGTTGAGGCCGTTGTCCGGCGAGACGGTCTTGTCGCCGGTGTTCTGGACGACCACGACGTCACCGATCAGGGAGTGGTTGTAGAACCACGCGGCCGGCATGTTCGGGTCGCCCGCGCCCTTCTTGTCCTGCAGGCCGACGCAGCCGTGGCTGGTGTTGACGCTGCCGAAGACCGAGGGGGCGCCCCAGTAGTTGCCGTGGATGAAGGTGCCGGAGTTGGTCAGGCGCATGGCGTGGGGCACGTCCTTGATGTCGTACTCGCCCTTGCCGTCGTCGTCGGTGAAGCCGACCGTGGCGCCGTTCATGCGGGTCTGCTTGAACTTCTCCGAGATCACCATCTGGCCCTCGTAGGTGGTGTGCTCGGGGGCGCCGGCGGAGACCGGGATGGTCTTGACGACCTTGCCGTCCTGCGTGACCTTCATCTGCTTGGTCTTGGCGTCGACGTAGGAGACCTGGTTGCGGCCGATGTGGAAGGTGACCGTCTTCTGCTGGACGCCGTAGACACCGCTCGCGCCCTGGACGCCGTCGAGCGCCAGCTTCAGGGTGACGGTGGAGCCTTCCTTCCAGTACTGCTCCGGGCGGCAGTCCATGCGGTTGGCGTTGAACCAGTGGCAGGCGACCTGCTGGCCGCTGCTGGAGGTGACCGTGATGCCCTTCTGCACGGCCGCCTTGTCGCTGATCGCCTTGTCGAAGTTGATCGACACGGGCATGCCCACGCCGACGGTGGCGCCGTCGTCCGGGGTGAAGGTGCCTATGAAGCTGTTGGCCGGGGAGACCGTCGTGAAGGAGGCGTTCTCGTGGGCTATGCGGCCCTGGGAGTCCTCGGCCTCCGCGGCGACCTTGTAGGTGGTGGACCGCGCCAGCTGGGCGCTGGGCTTCCAGGTCTTCTTGTCGGCGGAGAGCCGACCGGAGACGGTCTTGCCGTCCTGGGAGGTCATGGTGACGCCGGTGAGCGTGCCCTTGGCGACCGTCACGCCGGCCGAGTTGTTGATGGAGGCGTTGTCCGAGCCGTCCTTGGGCGTGATGGTGATCTGGGCCTCGGACGACTTCTTGGCCGCCGCCTCGTCGGCCTTCGCCTGCGAGCTCTCGCCGCTGTCGGACGCCTTGGTGTTGCCGCCGCCGGAACAGCCCGTGACCGCAAGGACACCACCGAGCAGTGCGGACGCGACCATCAGGCCCCTGCGCCGCTTACCGTCCGTCATCACACACTTCTCCATCGTTGCCGAAATCGCGGAATCCCGAGCCCCCGTCGCGAACCATCCAGGCTACGGGCGATCCGCCCCTTTCCCCTTGGTCCGCCTGTGTTAGGCGCACCACGGTCACCACCGGCCGCCGGTCTCCCGAGGCAGTGGTGCGGACGTCGTCCGTGCGCCCCCTGAGACGGCGAAACCCCGGACGGCGGTCGCCGTCCGGGGTCCATGGGTGCCCCGGGACGCTCAGCCGATGCCGTCCTCTTGTTCGTCGTCGTCCTCCCCATCATCCTCATCGAGGTCCCAGTCGGAGGAGTCGGGGTCGTAGTCGATCCGCTCGCTCGACCAGGAGGCCTGCTGGAGCTCCACTCCGGGTACCTCGGCAACCAGGTCGAACGGGTCCACGAGGTAGGCGAGCGCCTCCGCGGTGTCCTCCGTCACAGCGGCCTCGGCGTGGGCCCGTTCGGCCTCCGGCAGCTCCGGGTCCCGGGCGATCCCGCGCAGTGCGGCCTTGGTCACCTCGTCCTCGTCCTGCACTTCGAGGACCAGCTCCACCCGAAGCCGTACAAAACGTGATGTCTCTTCAGTACTCATGGCGCGAGCGTACGGCCGAAACCTCCCGTGACTTTCCTGTGACCCGCGCCTTTCACTAACATCGCCCCACACGGCCAATTCGCCAGCGTCACAAGGGGATCGATATTCCGTGTCATCCGTTCGCCGCCCGCTGCTGACCGCCACCGCCGCGGGCACCCTGCTCTGCGCGCTCTGGTTCGTTCCCTCCGCGCACGCGTCGCAGGACGCCCCGGCCCGAGAGACGACCGGGGCGGCCTCGTCCGCACAGCTGACGCAGCAGGCCAGAGCGGTCTCGTCGACCACGGCGGGCACCGCGACGGACACCGCGCAGGACGCGGCGCAGGGGACGGAGCAGGACACGGTGCAGGACGCCGCGCAGGACTCCGCACTCGCCGACACCGGAAGCCCCGACACCACGCCCTACGTCGTCGGCGGGACCCTGTTCCTCGCCGTGGGTGCCGGTTTCGTGGTGTATTCGGTGCGCCGCGACCGCCTGGGGTTTTAATTTTCCTTGACTTGCCTTTGACAGCCCGCACATAGTTCGCCCATGAAGAGATCATCGGGTGTGCGGCTGTGCGCCACCGCAGCTGTGAGCGCGCTGTCGCTCGCCCTCATCACCGGCTGTTCCGACGGAGGGTCGAAGGGCTCCGGGAACGCCAAGGGCACGGACGCCGCGAAGCCGGCCGCCAAGGCGCTGAGTGCCGCCGAGTTGAAGAAGCTGATCGTCGCTCAGGGCGAGGTGCCCGGCTACAAGGTCGGTACGGTCGAAGGGGGCGTGCCGGACAAGAGCACCCTCAAGGTGGCCGACGCGAAGTGCCAGCCGGTGGCCTACGCGATGTTCGCGCAGTCACCCGCCGACGCGGCTGCCCAGACCAGCACCGAGGTCACCGGGAACACGAAGAAGACGCCCACGGACGACGCGTCCTCCCTGGACGACAAGTCGTTCGAGGACGCGATGAAGAAGTCGATGGACATCGACATCACCGTGGTCACCCTGTCCTCCTACGACGGGGACGGCGCCGAGAAGGCCCTGCAGTCGCTCTCCGACGGGGTGAAGGCCTGCGCGGGCGGCTTCTCGGCCAAACCGGACGGCGACCAGACGAAGATCACGAAGATCGCCGAGGAGAAGTCGTCCGCCCCGGGTGACGCCTCGGTGGCCTACGCGGCGACGAACACGGCCGACGGCGAGGAGGCCGTCATGCACATCGAGGTCGTGCGGCACGGGAACACCCTCGCGTCGTACTCCACGATGAACATCGGTGCCGCGATGTCCAAGAAGGCGTACACGGTGCCGGCCGCGGTGATCAAGGCGCAGACGGCCAAGCTGAAGTGACGAAGTGAAAGGCGAGGGCCCTGTCCGGTGGGACAGGGCCCTTTCCGCCGTGCGGACTTGCCGCGAGGCCTGCTTCGCGGTCCTACTGCAGCGGGCCGGTGACCGACTCCGCGGCCGCGACCAGGTGGCCCCCGCGCACGAAGGCGTCGGCGGCGGCCAGGTCGGGCGCCAGGAAGCGGTCCGGGCCGGGGCCCTGGACGCCGGCGGCGCGTACGGCCTCGATGACGGCCCGGGAGGCGGGCGCCGGGGTCAGCCCCTCGCGCAGCTCGACGGCGCGGGTGGCCGCGTACAGCTCGACGGCGATGATCCGGGTGAGGTTGCCGACGGCGGTGCGCAGCTTGCGCGCGGCCGACCAGCCCATGGACACGTGGTCCTCCTGCATGGCGGAGGACGGGATGGAGTCCGCGGAGGCCGGTACGGCGAGCCGCTTCATCTCGCTGACCAGGGCGGCCTGCGTGTACTGGGCGATCATCAGGCCCGAGTCGACGCCGGCGTCGTCGGCGAGGAACGGCGGCAGGCCGTGGCTGCGGTTCTTGTCCAGCAGCCGGTCGGTGCGGCGCTCGGCGATGGAGCCGAGGTCGGCGGCGGCGATGGCGACGAAGTCCAGGACGTAGGCGACCGGGGCGCCGTGGAAGTTGCCGTTGGACTCCACGCGGCCGTCGGGCAGCACCACCGGGTTGTCGACGGCGGAGGCCAGCTCGCGCTCCGCGACGAGCCGGGCGTGCGCGAGGGTGTCGCGTCCGGCGCCGGCGACCTGCGGGGCGCAGCGCACCGAGTAGGCGTCCTGGACACGCGGGGCGTCGTCCTGGTGGTGCCCGGTGAGCTGCGAACCCTTCAGCACCGCCAGCATGTTGGCGGCGGAGGCGCCCTGACCCGGGTGCGGGCGGATGGCGTGCAGCTCGGGCGCGAGCACCTTGTCCGTGCCGAGCAGCGCCTCGAGGCTGAGGGCGGCGGTGATGTCGGCGGACTTGTAGAGGGTGTCGAGGTCGGCGAGCGCCATGATCAGCATGCCGAGCATGCCGTCGGTGCCGTTGAGGAGGGCGAGGCCCTCCTTCTCGCGCAGCTCGACGGGCTGGATCCCGTGCTCGGCGAGGAGCTCGCCGGCGGGCCGCACGACACCGTCGGGACCTTCCGCGTCGCCTTCGCCCATGAGGGTGAGGGCGCAGTGCGAGAGCGGGGCCAGGTCGCCGGAGCAGCCGAGGGAGCCGTACTCGTGCACGACCGGGGTGATCCCGGCGTTGAGGACGTCGGCCATGGTCTGCGCGACCTCGGGCCGCACGCCGGTGTGCCCGGAGCAGACGGTCTTCAGGCGCAGGAACATCAGGGCCCGTACGACCTCGCGCTCCACCCGCGGCCCCATGCCGGCGGCGTGCGAGCGGACGATGTTGCGCTGCAGCTGGGCGCGCAGTTCCTGGCTGATGTGCCGGGTCGCCAGGGCTCCGAAACCGGTGGAGACGCCGTAGACCGGCTCCGGCTTGGCCGCCAGGGCGTCCACGATCTCGCGGGCCGCCGCGAGGGCCGCCACCGCCTGGGTCGACAGCTCGATGCGGGCACCGCCGCGCGCCACGGCGAGAACGTCGGACGCCGTGACACCGGACGTCCCCACCACCACAGTGTGCATATCCATATTCAGGAGCGTACGCATTGAATGCGGAGATGTCACTAGTGGGGGGCGGGAGCGACCCTTACCGAGACGTCTGGGCTTCGCCTCACGGCCGGCGCCCGCGGAACCGGCGCCGCTCGGCGCGCGACGGCGAGGGCTCGTCGGCCAGCCGGACGACCGGGTCGTCCGGCCCCTCCCGTCCGGCCACCACCGGCCGGTCGGCGCGCACCGCCTTGGCCCGGTACTGGGCCGCGTCGGCGAGCCGGAACAGGCGACGGGCGTCGTGCACCGGCCCGATCGGATCCTCGGTCGAGGCGACCCCGCACGCCACCCCCTCGCCCAGCTCCAACTCCCCCGCCCGGCGGCACAGTTCGTCGGCGGCCTTCACCACGTCGTCGGCCGGCCGCCCCACCGCGAGCAGACAGAACTCGTCGCCGCCGAGCCGCGCGGCCAGCGCGCCCGGCACCATCGCGCCGCACAGCGACAGGACCGAGCCGAAGCGCTCCAGGAGACGGTCGCCGACGGCGTGCCCGAGGGTGTCGTTGACCCGCTTGAGGCCGTTGAGATCGCAGACGACGAGGCTGACGACCACGCCCTCCGCGCGGTGCCGCTCGACGGCCTCCTCCAGGCGGACGTCCACGGCACGGCGGTTGGCGAGCCCGGTGAGGGCGTCGGTGTAGGCGAGCCGGCGGGCCTCCGCCAGCCGTTCGGTCTGGGCGAGCCCGGCGGCGACGACGGCGGCGAGCACGGTGGCGAAGTCGGCGTCACCGCGGTCGAAGACGGGAGTGCCGGTGGGCCGGGCGACGTACAACTCGCCCCAGGCCCGGCCGTGCAGCACGACCGGCGCGACCACGCAGCAGCCCCGGCCCCGGCGGCGCAGGGCGGCGACGCGCCGGTGGAAGTAGCCGGGGGTGCCGGCGGCGGTCCCCTCGGCGGTCTCCACCCAGGCGTTCGGGCCGCCCCCGCCGGCCCACCGCTCGTGCAGGAACTCGGTGATCTCCGGGAACTGGTGCACCGGGTAGGCCTCGCCCTCGGGGAACTCCTCCTCGTCGGGGCGCCGGTCCCCCACGTTCACCAGGACCCGCAGCCGGCCCAGCTCGCGCTCCCACACCGACAGCGCGGCGAAACCGCCGTCCAGCGCACGGCAGGCGCCCAGCGCGGCTGCCCGCCAGGTCTCCCGCGGGGTGTGCGCCGCGGCCATGCCCTGCGCCAGCGCCACGACCGCGGCCAGCCGCCTGTCCTCGCCCATTACTCCAGATTAGGGAGGAGTTGGGAGTTTTGGGGTGTTGGTGCGGCGATCAGGTGGAATCGGTCCGGCTCCACACCCCGGCGAACCGGGGTCGGGGCGTCGCGCCCCTCACTCGCCCGGCCACTGCGGCTTCCGCTTCTCGTTGAAGGCCGCCACGCCCTCCGCCCGGTCCCCCGAGAACGCCACCGTGCGCCACGCCGCGTCCTCCACCTCCAGCCCGGCCCGCAGGTCCAGCCCCTGCCCCAGCCGCATGGCCCGCTTCGCCGCCCGCAGCCCCACCGGAGAGTTCCCGGCGATCCGGGCGCCCAGGGCGAGCGCCTCCTCGCGGTCCCGTCCCCGCTCCACCAGCACGTCGACCAGCCCCAGCCCGGCGGCCTCCTCGGCCTCCACCCGCCGCGCCGAGAAGATCAGCTCGGCCGCCCGCGCCGACCCGACCCGCCGCGGCAGCAGCTGCGTTCCGCCACCCCCCGGGATCACGCCCACGGACACCTCCGGCAGCCCCACCACGGCCGTACGGTCGGCCACGATCAGGTCGCAGGAGAGAGCCAGCTCGTACCCGCCCCCGAGCGCGTACCCGTGCACCGCCGCGACCGTCGGCATCGGCAGCTCCAGCACCCCGGTGTACGCCCCCCGCGACACCGGCCGCTGCCGCCGCAGATCGGCGTCCGTGAAGGAGTTCCGCTCCTTCAGATCGGCCCCGACGCAGAACGCCCGTTCGTGCGAGGAGGTCAGCACGACCACCCGCGCGTCCCGGTCGGCGGCCAGCGCCGCGCACGCGCCCGCGATGGAACGGCCCATCTCCGACGACACGGCGTTCATGGCCTTGGGCCGGTCCAGCACCAGCTCCGCCACGTGCCCGTGCCGCCGCACCAGCACGAACTCCCCGAACCGCTCCTCGCTCATGGACAACCCTCCGGTGAACGCCGGTTAACTCATGACGGCCCGATCATCGCAGCCGCACCCCGCCCCGGGAAAGAGCCGCCTCCCCACCCCGGGCGCCACCGAACCCGCCACCCGTCCTACGCCCGTTCGAGTGACATCCCGGCCTTCTCCCCGCACACCACCCACACGAGCGCATAGCGTGCCTGCGCCCCGGCGCGCACCGGGGCGCACGGTGGGGAGGGGACCCATGACACCGACACCTGAGGCGCAGCGGCCCACGGCAGCGGCGGACACGGCGCACGACACCCGGGAGACGGCCGGCGTGCGCCGGGGGCGGCACCGCAAGCCCCGGCCCCGCAAGGTCCTGCTCGCCGCCGGCGGCCTCGCCCTGGCCGCGGGGGTGCTCAGCCTGGTCCGGATCGCCCCGGACTCGGGCGTCGGCGCCCCGGGGACGGCGGAGGCCGAGCCCCGGCTCGACACGGGCGGCCGCTCCGCCACGGACCGCTCGGCGGACACCGCCGCGACCGTCACCGCCTCGCCCACCGCCCTGCCCTCGGCGACCTCCGCCATGGGCGGCAGAAGCCCCGCGCCTACGGCCACCGGCTCCGTGTCGCCGCGGGCCCCGGGCACCCGGGCGGCACCGCCCGCCGGCACCGCCGTACCGGCCACCGCCCCGGCCGGAACCCCGGCCGCACCCGGCGGACCCCCGTCACCGCCCCCGACGACGGCACCCGCACCGCACCCGCACCCGACGACCCCGGCACCCCAGCCCACCCCTGCGCCGAGCCACAGCACGGCCGCACCCGGCTCGGACCGGCTGTGCGTACCGGTGATCGGGCTGTGCGTGGGGGGTCTGGGCCGCTAGGACGGGCCGTCGCGGCGGGTGAGGAGCCACGGCTCGACCACGCCGAGGCCGCGCACCGGACGCTGCCACATCGGCTGGAGCGCGAAGCGGTACACCGGGGGCTCCTCGCCCTCCTTCTCGGCCGCCGCCGCGGCCTCGGCGGCCTCCGCCTCCGAGGCGGGCGCCTCCCCGCTGCGGATCAGCTCCTCGGCGAAGGCGCTGTCCACCAGGACGGCGTCCCGGGGGGCGATCGAGGTCAGCCGGGAGGCGAGGTTCACCGTCGTGCCGAACACATCACCCATCCGGGTGGTCACCGTGCCGAAGGCCATGCCGACCCGCAGCTCCGGCATCGTCTCGTCGTTCGACAGCGTCTCGACCAGGCGCAGCGCGATGTCCGCGGCGATCCCCGCGTCGTCGGCCGCGTAGAGCACCTCGTCGCCGAGCGTCTTGATGAGCCGGCCGCCGCGCGCGGCCACCAGGTCGGCGGCCGTGGTCTCGAAGGCCTCGACCAGCTCGCCGAGCTCCTCCTCCTCCATCCGGCGGGTCAGCCGGGTGAACCCCACCAGGTCGGCGAAGGCGACCGCGAGCCGCCGGTCGACCATCTCCTCGTCGTCCCCGGCCTGCACGACACGGCCGGTGGCGGCGGCGAGCTGGCGGCGCCAGACGTAGACGAGGAACTCCTCGAGTTCCGGCAGCAGCAGCTCGACCAGGGGGTACGTCACCTCGGTGCGGGTCATGCCGGGCTCGGGGGGCTCGGTCAGCCCCTCCAGGAAGGAATCGATCTGCCATTCGGCCAGACGGGCGGTGGTCTGCCCGGTCGACCGGGCCACCTGCACCGCCATGGCCTCGCTGAGCAGGCCCGCCTCGACCAGACCGGCCAGCCGGCGCAGGGCCAGGACGTCGGCCTCGGTCAGGGCCTTGGCCTGGCCGATGTCGGCGAACCCCATCGCCCGCCAGAAGCGCGACGCCAGTTCCATGGAGACACCGGCGCTGCGGGCGGCCTGGAACGGGGTGTAGCGCCGCTCGGCGCCCAGGATGAGGCCTTCGAGCCGCAGGGCCAGCGGGTCCTCGCCGGTGTCGTCGGGGGCTTGAGGATCCACCCGGCCGTCCGCGCCCGCGCCGGAGCCCGTGTCGTCGACGGTCACGCCTGCTGCCCTTCCGATCTGCCGCGGTCAGATTTCGACCGGCCTCAACTCTACGGCAGGTGTGCGCCAGCTCACTCCGTCGGGTTGGGCCGAGGGTATGTACCGGTGCCGGACGCGTCCCTCCTCACGAGGGCAGGACGCGCGGTTCCCCGCGCCCTTCCGGAGCGCCCGCACCGCCCCGCCCCTACGCGGGCCGCAGATGCACGATGTCCCCCGCCCCCACCGGCTCCTGCACGCCTTCCTCCGTCGCGATGACCAGCCGTCCGTCCCCGTCGACGGCCACCGCCTCGCCCACGAGGGACCGGTCCCCCGGCAGCTCCGCCCGCACCGTCCGCCCGAGCGTCGCGCACCCCGCCGCGTACGTCTCCTGCAGTCCGCTGGCGGCCGGGTCGCCCCCGGCGCGCCGCCACCGGCCGTACCACTCCTCCAGCGACCGCAGCACCGCCCGCAGCAGCGGATCCCGGTCCGTGGTCACCGCCCCGGCCAGTTCCAGCGAGCCCGCCTGGGGGACCGGCAGCTCGTCCGCCCGCAGGGTGACGTTGATGCCGACGCCGACGACCACACCGCCGCTCCCGGCCCGCTCCGCGAGGATGCCGCCGGCCTTGCGCTCCTCTCCGTCCACCGTCACCAGCAGGTCGTTCGGCCACTTCAGTGCCGTGTCCACGCCCGCCACCCGGGACAGCCCCGTCGCCACGGCCACCCCGGTCAGCAGCGGCAGCCAGCCCCACCGGGCCACCGGCACCTCGGTGGGCTGCAGCAGGACGGAGAAGAACAGGCCGGAGCGCGGCGGTGCCGTCCAGCGGCGGTCCAGGCGGCCCCGCGCGGCCGTCTGCTCCTCGGCCACCAGCACCGCGCCCTCCGCCGCCGTACCGGCCTCGGCCCGCGCCACCAGGTCGTTGTTGGTGGACCCGGTGCGCCGGGTCAGCTCCAGCCCGGACCACAGGCTCCCCTCGCGCACCAGCGCCCGGCGCAGCGCGGCTGCGTTCAGGGGCGGGCGGTCGAGGTCGGACCAGCGGTTGCCGTCGTCGTCTGCTGCATCTCGGGGCGTCATGCAAGCCACCCTAGGTGTGGTAAACGACGCAGTGCTGATCGGTAGGCCCGCCACTACTCTACGGATGAGTAACCGTCCCCCCTTTTGAGCAGGCAGGGAGCCGCATCCCGATGTCCGAGCCGGAAGAGCGTCAAGAGATCCAAGGGATCGACATTCACACCACCGCGGGCAAACTCGCGGATCTCCAGCGGCGCATCCACGAGGCCACACACGCCGGTTCGGAACGCGCCGTCGAAAAGCAGCACGCCAAGGGCAAGCTGACGGCCCGTGAGCGGATCGAGCTGCTGCTCGACGAGGACTCCTTCGTCGAACTCGACGAGTTCGCGCGGCACCGCTCCACCAACTTCGGCCTGGAGAAGAACCGCCCGTACGGCGACGGTGTCGTCACCGGGTACGGCACGGTCGACGGCCGCCCCGTCGCCGTCTTCTCCCAGGACTTCACCGTCTTCGGCGGTGCCCTCGGCGAGGTCTACGGCCAGAAGATCGTCAAGGTGATGGACTTCGCGCTGAAGACCGGCTGCCCGGTCATCGGGATCAACGACTCCGGCGGCGCCCGCATCCAGGAAGGCGTCGCGTCCCTCGGCGCGTACGGCGAGATCTTCCGCCGCAACACCCACGCCAGCGGTGTCATCCCGCAGATCTCGCTGGTCGTCGGGCCCTGCGCGGGCGGCGCGGTGTACTCCCCCGCGATCACCGACTTCACGGTCATGGTCGACCAGACCTCGCACATGTTCATCACCGGCCCGGACGTCATCAAGACCGTCACCGGCGAGGACGTCGGCTTCGAGGAGCTGGGCGGCGCCCGCACCCACAACTCCACCTCCGGCGTGGCCCACCACATGGCCGGGGACGAGAAGGACGCCATCGAGTACGTCAAGCAGCTGCTGTCGTACCTGCCGTCCAACAACCTGTCCGAGCCCCCGGTCTTCGCGGAGGAGGCGGACCTCGCCGTCAGCGACGAGGACCGCGAGCTGGACACCGTCGTCCCCGACAGCGCCAACCAGCCGTACGACATGCACGCGGTGATCGAACACGTCCTGGACGACGGCGAGTTCTTCGAGACCCAGGCCCTGTTCGCGCCGAACATCCTCACCGGCTTCGGCCGCGTCGAGGGCCACCCGGTCGGCGTCGTCGCCAACCAGCCGATGCAGTTCGCCGGCTGTCTGGACATCACCGCCTCCGAGAAGGCCGCCCGCTTCGTGCGCACCTGCGACGCCTTCAACGTCCCGGTGCTGACCTTCGTGGACGTCCCCGGCTTCCTCCCGGGCGTCGACCAGGAGCACGACGGCATCATCCGCCGCGGCGCCAAGCTGATCTACGCCTACGCCGAGGCGACGGTCCCCCTCATCACCGTCATCACCCGCAAGGCCTTCGGCGGCGCCTACGACGTCATGGGCTCCAAGCACCTGGGCGCCGACCTCAACCTGGCCTGGCCCACCGCCCAGATCGCCGTCATGGGCGCCCAGGGCGCGGTCAACATCCTGCACCGCCGCACCATCGCCGAGGCGGAGGCCTCGGGAGACGGTGAGGCCACGCGCGCGCGGCTGATCCAGGAGTACGAGGACACCCTCCTCAACCCCTACGTCGCGGCCGAGCGCGGCTACATCGACGCGGTGATCATGCCGTCCGACACCCGCGCCCACATCGTGCGCGGTCTGCGTCAGCTGCGTACGAAGCGGGAATCCCTGCCTCCGAAGAAGCACGGCAACATCCCCCTGTAGGCCCCTCGGACCCTGGAGCGTCATGAACATCAAGGTCGTACGAGGCAACCCGACCCCGGAGGAGCTGGCCGCCGCCCTGGCGGTGGTCCGCGTCCGCGCCGCGGCGGCAGCAGCCGAGCCGTCCGGCGCGGAGGGCCCGAAGGCCGCGTGGTCCGACCCGAGCCGGATCGCGGGCCGACGGCTGCCGAAGCCGGGCCCGGCGTCCTGGACCCGCACCTACTGGCCGAGCTGACCTTCCAGGGGCACGGGGCCGGGCGCCGACTTGAGTAGCAGTACTCAGGCGCCCGGCCCCCGCGGAGCCCCACGCTGGTGGAATGCTCTGGTCGGACCCTGAAGACGAGCCGCCGAAGGACCTGCGCGACGCGCAGGACATGATGCGGCGGCTCGGCCTCTTCCTGGCCCTGGCCATGATCCTGGCGATACTGGTCATCGGTGTGAGGTGAGCCGGACGGGCGGCTCCTGACTAACCTGACGGCATGACTGCCAAGCCACGCCGCCGCCTGATCCTCGCCTCCCAGTCCCCCGCCCGGCTGGGCCTCCTGAGGCAGGCCGGCCTCTCACCGGAGGTGATCGTCAGCGGGGTCGACGAGGACGCCGTCACCGCACCCACACCGGCCGAGCTCGCGCTCGCCCTGGCCGAGGCGAAGGCCTCGGTCGTGGCGGCCAAGCCGGAGGTCCAGGGCGCCCTGGTGATCGGCTGCGACTCCGTGCTGGAGCTGGACGGGCGCGCCCTCGGCAAGCCCGCCGACCACGAGGAGGCGACCGCCCGCTGGAAGACGATGCGCGGGCGGGCCGGCGTCCTCCAGACGGGTCACTGCATCTGGGACACCGCGGCCAAGCGGTACGTCTCCGGGACCGCCTCCACCGTCGTCCGCTTCGGCGAGCCCAGCGACGAGGAGATCGCCGCGTACGTGGCCTCCGGCGAGCCCCTCCACGTCGCCGGGGCCTTCACCCTGGACGGCCGTTCGGCGCCGTTCATCGAGGGGATCGAGGGCGACCACGGCAACGTGATCGGCATCAGCCTGCCCCTGGTCCGCAAGCTCCTCGCGGAACTCGGAGTGGGCATCACGGAGTTGTGGACGCCGTCCGAGTGAACCGGTCGGGGACGGAATCCTGCGGCTCGTCCTCGCCGTCCCGAGGCTCGTCCGTACGGCTGTACGACGCGCCCGGCGCGCCCGACACGCCCGGGGTCGCGGCCGGTCCGGCCTCGGCCTCCGGGTCGCCGTCCCGCCCCGCGCCACCGCCGGGTTCCGCCCCCTGCGGGCCGGCCTGACGGTCGTACGTCATCAGGAGCAGGACGATGAGCCCGAGCACGACCACCATGAACACGAACGCCTTCCAGCCGACCAGGCTCCAGGCGAACGCGCCGAGCAGGCCGTGCACGACCGCCGCGCTGATCAGCAGGATGCGTCCGAAGCCGGCGGGCGCGCGGTCGCGTATCGCGACCAGCACGCTCACCAGGGCGCACAGGGCGAAGTAGAGGCCGAAGACGACGCCGCCGATCTTCGAGGACGTGGACATGACGTTCGGGTCGAGGCCGGCCAGAGACATCTTCTGCCGGTCGACGACCACGCCGAGGAACCAGTTCAGCGCCGCCACGCCGAACGCCTCCGCGAGGAGGACGACCGTCACGATCCACGCCACCGGTCTGCGCACCACCGGTCCCCACCCACTCTCAAGCCAGCGTTCTGTTACCCCAGGTACGTTCGAGCCATCGCGAACGCTACTAACGGGTAAACCTGGGGACAAGGGTTCGCGCAGGAGCAAAGAACCATTGGGCCATTCGTAGGGACTCGACAAAGAAACAGAGTGGGCCGCAGCACGCCCTCACAGAGACCTTGACCACATCACCGGGCTAGGGTTACCCGCAGGAGTCCTGCGTACCGCGGTGCGACTAGGGCTTTCGCGGGTCGAGCGAGCCTCGAATCACGCTCCGTGTGGGCAAGCTCACCATTGGGGACGGGTCGAAGTGCCGTGTCGGCAGTCCCTAAACTCGGCTTGTTTCAAGGAGGGAGCCTCAATCGTGCGCAAGGTGCTCATCGCCAACCGTGGCGAAATCGCTGTCCGCGTGGCCCGGGCCTGTCGGGATGCCGGGATCGCGAGCGTGGCCGTCTACGCCGACCCGGACAGGGACGCTCTGCATGTCCGCGCCGCGGATGAGGCGTTCGCCCTGGGCGGTGACACTCCGGCGACCAGCTATCTGGACATCGAGAAGGTGCTGAACGCCGCCCGCGAGTCCGGTGCCGACGCGGTCCATCCGGGTTACGGCTTCCTCTCGGAGAACGCCGAATTCGCGCAGGCGGTCCTGGACGCGGACCTGATCTGGATCGGTCCGCCGCCGCACGCCATCCGCGACCTGGGTGACAAGGTCGCCGCCCGGCACATCGCCCAGCGCGCCGGCGCGCCGCTGGTGGCCGGTACGCCCGATCCGGTGAGCGGTGCCGAGGAGGTCGTCGCCTTCGCCGAGGAGCACGGCCTGCCGATCGCCATCAAGGCCGCCTTCGGTGGCGGCGGCCGCGGCCTGAAGGTCGCCCGCACCCTCGAAGAGGTGCCCGAGCTGTACGAGTCGGCGGTGCGCGAGGCGGTCGCCGCCTTCGGCCGCGGCGAGTGCTTCGTCGAGCGCTACCTGGACCGTCCGCGGCACGTGGAGACCCAGTGCCTGGCCGACAAGCACGGCAACGTGGTCGTCGTCTCCACGCGTGACTGCTCGCTGCAGCGCCGCCACCAGAAGCTGGTCGAGGAGGCCCCGGCGCCGTTCCTCTCCGAGGCGCAGGTCGCCGAGCTGTACCGCGCCTCCAAGGCGATCCTGAAGGAGGCCGGCTACGAGGGCGCCGGCACCTGTGAGTTCCTGGTCGGCCAGGACGGCACGATCTCCTTCCTGGAGGTCAACACCCGCCTCCAGGTCGAGCACCCGGTGACCGAGGAGGTCGCCGGCATCGACCTGGTCCGCGAGATGTTCCGCATCGCCGACGGCGAGGAGCTGGGGTACGACGACCCGGCGCTGCGCGGACACTCGTTCGAGTTCCGGATCAACGGCGAGGACCCGGGCCGCAACTTCCTCCCGGCCCCCGGCACGGTCACCCGCTTCGAGGCGCCGGCCGGTCCCGGCGTCCGCCTGGACGCGGGCGTGGAGTCCGGCTCGGTCATCGGCCCGGCGTGGGACTCGCTGCTCGCCAAGCTGATCGTCACCGGCCGCACCCGCAAGGAGGCCCTGGAGCGGGCCGCCCGCGCGCTGGACGAGTTCCAGGTCGAGGGCATGGCGACGGCGATCCCCTTCCACCGCGCGGTCGTGCGGGACCCGGCGTTCGGCCCCGAGCTGACCGGCTCGTCGGACGCCTTCACGGTCCACACCCGCTGGATCGAGACCGAGTTCGTCAACGAGATCAAGCCCTTCGCCGCCCCCGCCGACGCCGAGGCGGAGGAGGAGACGGGCCGCGAGACGGTCGTCGTCGAGGTCGGCGGCAAGCGCCTGGAGGTCTCCCTCCCGTCCTCCCTCGGCATGTCCCTGGCCCGCACCGGCCTCGCGGCCGGCGCCAAGCCCAAGCGCCGCGCGGCCAAGAAGTCCGGCCCCGTCGCGTCCGGTGACACCCTCACCTCCCCGATGCAGGGCACGATCGTGAAGGTCGCGGTCGAGGAGGGCCAGGAGGTCAAGGAGGGCGACCTGGTCGTCGTCCTGGAGGCCATGAAGATGGAACAGCCCCTCAACGCCCACAAGGCGGGCACCATCAAGGGCCTGAACGCGGAGATGGGCGCGTCCATCACCTCGGGCGCCGCGATCTGCGAGATCAAGGACTGACCCACGTTCCACGGCGACGCCCGGCGGACCGACACGAGCGGTCCACCGGGCGTCGCCCTTTTGGCGGCTTCGGGGCACGGCCCGCGTTCCAGGGGAGCAGCGGGCGCGAACAACCGCGACGCACCCGCGCCCGCACCCGCCACCCGCCCGGCGACTCACCACTCAGCGGCGGTCGGGCACCCGGGCCGACCGGGCCGCTACCGTCGCCGCAAGTCGGCGACGCGCCCCCGCTCGGCTGCCGCAGGCTCCCCGTACCCCGCCCCGGAGCGGAGCGCCACGCCCCGCCTGGGCCCCGGCAGGGACGCGCGCCGCGCCGGGGCCTGCTCACCCCCCGCAGGAGCTCCGTTCGCCCCGGCCACGGCGATCTGGACGCCCTGGTCGGCGAGAGCCTGCAGCTCGGTGGCGGCACGGTCGTCGTGGACGGGCGGTTCGTCGGTGACCAGCCGGGTGATGACATCCGTCGGCACCGTCTGGAACATCGTGTCCGTGCCCAGCTTGGTGTGGTCGGCGAGGACCACGACCTCCGCGGCGGCCTGCACCAGCGCCCGGTCGACGGACGCCGACAGCATGTTGGACGTGGAGAGCCCGCGCTCGGCGGTCAGCCCGCTCCCGGACAGGAAGGCCTTGGACACCCGCAGCCCCTGCAGGGACTGTTCGGCGCCGGAGCCGACGAGGGCGTAGTTGGAGCCGCGCAGGGTGCCACCGGTCATCACCACCTCCACCCGGTTGGCATGGGCCAACGCCTGTGCCACGAGCAGGGAGTTGGTGACGACGGTCAGGCCGGGCACCCGTGCGAGCCGGCGGGCCAGCTCCTGCGTGGTGGTACCCGCGCCGACGACGATGGCCTCGCCCTCTTCGACGAGGCCCGCGGCGAGATCGGCGATGGCCGTCTTCTCGGCGGTCGCGAGATGGGACTTCTGCGGAAAGCCCGACTCGCGCGTGAATCCACCCGGCAGTACGGCACCGCCGTGCCGGCGGTCGAGGAGTCCTTCTGCCTCCAGTGCCCGCACGTCCCGCCGTACGGTCACTTCGGAGGTCTGGACGACGCGGGCGAGCTCACGGAGCGACACGGCACCGTTCGCACGCACCATTTCGAGGATCAATTGGCGACGTTCAGCAGCGAACACGAAACTGACAGTAACCCCAGCGACCGTCTGGTTTCAGCAGTTTGCGCCGAATTACAGAAGTTGTTCGCACGGCACAGCGGGAAGTGGTATAGGACCTATTCTCCCCGCTTATGCCGTACGCATGCTCGACAACTCCCCGTGACCAGCGGGAAGTCGGAATCGGCCGTCAGCCCTCGGCGCCCGCCTTGCGCGTGTGCAGCTGCCGCGCCACCTCCGCGATCGACCCCGAAAGGGAGGGGTACACCGTGAACGCGTTCGCGATCTGTTCGACCGTCAGATTGTTGTCGACGGCGATCGAGATGGGGTGGATCAGTTCCGAGGCGCGCGGCGCGACGACGACACCGCCGACGACGATGCCCGTGCCCGGCCGGCAGAAGATCTTCACGAAGCCGTCCCGGATGCCCTGCATCTTCGCGCGCGGGTTGCGCAGCAGCGGGAGCTTGACCACCCGGGCGTCGATCTTGCCCGCGTCCACGTCCGCCTGCGTGTAGCCGACGGTCGCGATCTCGGGGTCGGTGAAGACGTTCGAGGAGACCGTCTTCAGGTTCAGCGGGGCCACCGCGTCGCCCAGGAAGTGGTACATGGCGATACGTCCCTGCATGGCGGCGACCGACGCGAGGGCGAAGACACCGGTCACGTCACCGGCCGCGTAGACGCCCGGAGCGGTCGTCCTGGACACCTTGTCGGTCCAGATGTGCCCGGAGTCGCGCAGCTTCACCCCGGCCTCCTCCAGACCCAGTCCCGCGCTGTTCGGGATGGCGCCCACGGCCATGAGGCAGTGCGTGCCGCTGATGACCCGGCCGTCGGCCAGCGCCACCTCGACCCGGTCGCCGACGCGCTTGGCGGACTGCGCGCGGGAGCGGGCCATGACGTTCATGCCGCGGCGCCGGAAGACGTCCTCCAGCACGGCGGCGGCGTCCGGGTCCTCGCCCGGCAGCACGCGGTCGCGGGACGAGACGAGCGTGACCTTGGACCCCAGGGCCTGGTAGGCGCCGGCGAACTCGGCACCGGTCACACCGGAGCCGACCACGATCAGCTCTTCCGGCAGCTCGGTGAGGTCGTAGACCTGGGTCCAGTTCAGGATGCGCTCGCCGTCCGGCTGGGCGTCGGGTAGCTCGCGCGGGTGGCCGCCGGTGGCGATGAGCACGGCGTCGGCGGCGAGGGTCTCCTCGGTGCCGTCGGCGGCGGTGACGACGACCTTGCGGGAGCCGTCGAGGCCCTGCATGCCGTCGAGCCGGCCGCGCCCGCGCATGACCCGGGCGCCGGCGCGGGTGACGGAGGCGGTGATGTCGTGGGACTGGGCGAGCGCGAGCCGCTTCACCCGGCGGTTGACCTTCCCGAGGTCCACCCCGACCACCCGGGCCGCCTGCTCCAGCGGCGGGGTGTCGTCGGCGACGATGATCCCCAGCTCCTCGTAGGAGGAGTCGAAGGTGGTCATCACCTCGGCCGTAGCGATAAGGGTCTTCGACGGCACGCAGTCGGTCAGCACCGACGCTCCGCCCAGACCGTCGCAGTCGACGACGGTCACCTCCGCGCCGAGCTGGGCGGCCACCAGGGCCGCCTCGTATCCGCCGGGTCCGCCACCGATGATCACGATCCGAGTCACGTACTCCATTGTCCCGCACCCTTCAAGGTGCTACTGCCCGGGGGCGCCAGAGGCTCGCTTCCGGGGCACGGGGTACCCGGCACGCCCCTGCCGTACCCTCTGTCCATGTCGCTCTATGCCGCGTACGCCGGCAACCTCGACGCCCGGCTGATGTCCGGCCGCGCCCCGCACTCCCCGCTGCGCGCCACCGGCTGGCTGAACGGCTGGCGGCTGACCTTCGGCGGCGAGCAGCTGGGCTGGGAGGGGGCGCTGGCGACGATCGTCGAGGACCCGTTGGACCAGGTCTTCGTCGGCCTGTACGACATCGCCCCCATGGACGAGGAGTCGCTCGACCGGTGGGAGGGCGTGGGCCTCGGCATCTACCGCCGGGTACGCGTGCGCGTGCACACGCTGGACGGCGAGGAGGCGGCCTGGGCGTACGTGCTGAACGCCTACGAGGGCGGCCTGCCCTCGGCGCGCTACCTGGGCGAGATCGCCGACGCGGCGGAGTCGGCGGGCGCACCCCACGACTACGTGATGGAGCTGCGGAAACGGCCCTGCTGACGGACGCTGCCCGACGGCCGTGGGCGACTGCCGTCAGGCCTGCTCCGGGGACCGTCCGGGGACCTCTCGTCGAAAACGACAAGACAACGATCTCAATCCCGTGAGGTCTGTCATCTACGCGCGTAGGCGAAGACCGGCTACCCTCGTCGGCGTGAACGCATCTCTTCTTCCGGACGACATCCAGGGCGACCCGTACGCCGCCGCCGACGCCGCCGCCGCGCGCCTGCGCGAACTCACCGGCGCCGAGACCCACGACGTCGCCCTCGTGATGGGCTCCGGCTGGGCTCCGGCCGTCGACGCCCTGGGCGCACCCGACGCCGAGTTCCAGGTCACCGAGCTGCCCGGCTTCCCGCCGCCGGCGGTCGAGGGGCACGGCGGCAAGGTCCGCTCGTACTCCTTCGGTGACAAGCGCGCGCTGGTCTTCCTGGGCCGCACGCACTACTACGAGGGCCGTGGTGTCGCCGCCGTCTCCCACGGCGTGCGCACCGCCGTCGCCGCCGGCTGCAAGACCATCGTGCTGACCAACGGCTGCGGCGGTCTGCGCGAGGGCATGCGCCCCGGCCAGCCGGTCCTCATCAGCGACCACATCAACCTGACGGCGACCTCGCCGATCGTCGGCGCCAACTTCGTCGACCTGACGGACCTCTACTCCCCGCGCCTGCGCGCCCTGTGCAAGGAGATCGACCCCTCCCTGGAGGAGGGCGTCTACGCGCAGTTCCCCGGCCCGCACTACGAGACCCCGGCCGAGATCCGCATGGCCCGCGTGATCGGCGCGGACCTGGTCGGCATGTCCACGGTCCTGGAGGCCATCGCCGCCCGCGAGGCAGGCGCGGAGGTGCTGGGCATCTCCCTGGTCACCAACCTGGCGGCCGGCATGACGGGTGAGCCCCTCAACCACGAGGAGGTCCTCCAGGCGGGCCGCGACTCGGCGGCGCGGATGGGGCAGCTGCTCGGCCAGGTACTGGGCAAGCTGTAAGCGCCGCCGGCGGGCGAACGGGGTCCGGGGCGGAGCCCCCGGCGAAGACTAGGAGAGGTTGATCCCAAGGTGCACGACGATCTCATCAGCAGGGCCGAGGCCTGGCTCGCCGAGGATCCCGACGCGGAGACCCGCGACGAGCTGGCCAAGCTGATCGAAGCCGGTGACACGGCGGAGCTGTCCGCCCGCTTCAGCGGCACGCTGCAGTTCGGCACCGCCGGCCTGCGGGGCGAGCTGGGCGCCGGGCCGATGCGCATGAACCGTAGCGTCGTCATCCGCGCCGCCGCCGGCCTCGCCGCGTACCTGAAGAAGAACGGCCGGTCCGGCGGACTCGTCGTGATCGGCTACGACGCCCGTCACAAGTCCGCCGACTTCGCCCGCGACACCGCCGCCGTGATGACCGGCGCCGGTCTGCGCGCGGCCGTGCTCCCCCGCCCGCTGCCCACCCCCGTGCTGGCATTCGCCATAAGGCACCTGGGCGCGGTCGCGGGCGTGGAGGTCACCGCCAGCCACAACCCGCCCCGGGACAACGGCTACAAGGTGTACCTCGGCGACGGCTCCCAGATCGTGCCGCCCGCCGACGCGGAGATCGCCGCCGAGATCGACGCGATCGCCTCCCTGCACGACGTACCGCGCCCGGACACCGGCTGGCAGACGCTGGACGACGCGGTCCTGGAGGCCTACCTGGCCCGTACGGACGCCGTCCTGGCCGCGGACTCCCCCCGCACCGCCCGCACGGTCTACACGGCCATGCACGGCGTCGGCAAGGACGTGCTCCTCGCCGCCTTCGCCCGGGCCGGCTTCCCCGAGCCGGTGCTGGTGGCCGAGCAGGCCGAGCCGGACCCGGACTTCCCGACGGTGGCCTTCCCGAACCCGGAGGAGCCGGGCGCGATGGACCTGGCGTTCGCGCAGGCCCGCGCCACCGCCCCGGACCTGATCATCGCCAACGACCCCGACGCGGACCGCTGTGCGGCCGCCGTGAAGGACGGCGAGGACTGGCGCATGCTGCGCGGCGACGAGGTGGGCGCGCTGCTCGGCGCGCACCTGGTCCGGCGCGGCGCACGGGGCACCTTCGCGGAGTCGATCGTCTCCTCCTCCCTCCTCGGCCGCATCGCCGGGAAGGCGGGCCTGCCCTACGAGGAGACCCTGACCGGTTTCAAGTGGATCGCCCGCGTGGACGGCCTGCGCTACGGCTACGAGGAGGCCCTCGGTTACTGCGTGGACCCCGAGGGCGTGCGCGACAAGGACGGCATCACCGCGGCCCTGCTGATCACGGAGCTGGCCTCGGTCCTGAAGGAGGAGGGCCGCACCCTCCTGGACCTCCTCGACGACCTCGCCGTGGAGCACGGTCTGCACGCCACCGACCAGCTCTCGGTCCGCGTCGAGGACCTGTCCCTCATCGCGGACGCGATGCGCCGCCTGCGCGAGCAGCCGCCGACCGAGCTGGCCGGCCTGCCCGTCACCCGCGCCGAGGACCTCACCCGGGGCACGGACGCACTGCCGCCCACGGACGGCCTGCGCTACACGCTGGACGGCGCCCGTGTGATCGTCCGCCCGAGCGGTACCGAGCCGAAGCTGAAGTGCTACCTGGAGGTCGTCGTACCGGCCCCCACGCACGCCGACCTCCCGCCGGCCCGCGCCCGCGCGACGGAGCTGCTGGAGGCCATCAAGCGGGACCTGTCGGCGGCGGCCGGCATCTGACCCCCCGCCGGGGCGGTCGACCGGTCGCCCCGGCCGGTCGCCCCGGCCGCCTTGTCCGCCTTGTCCGCCTTGTCCGCCGAGCGGGGATTGGCGGACACGTTCCGCCCCACGCCCGGCCCACCGGCTCCGGCCTGCTGTTCCGCTCTCCCGCGGGTGGAACGTATCCGCCTTTCGCGACCCCGGGCGGAGACGGCGGGGCGGGACCGGCGGCGTGCGCGGGCCGCGCGGGCCTCCGCGGTCAGCCCGTGGCCGGCAGGACCGCGGTCAGCCCGTGGCCAGCAGGATGGCCAGGAGCACCGCGCCGGCCACCGCCGGTGCGATCACCTCGTACGCCCAGCGCACGGTGACCTCTCCCTGCGCCGACTCGGCCTCGCCGCGCTGCCCCAGCAGTTCCCGCAGCTCGTCCATGACCTTGTCCGTCTCCGCGCGGGTCGGCCCGGTCGTCGTGTCGGAACCGCCGCCGACGGCCCCGAAGCCGCCGAGCCCCCGGCCGCCGAAACGGCTGCTCGCGGTGGAGCCCCGGGCCGCGTCCGTCGCCGCCCGAGCCTTGCGCGCCTCGGCCCTCTTGCGGGCCCGCAGGGAGACGGGGACGGACCACAGCTGGTACTTGGTGCCCGACTTCGCGACGACCTCGTTCGAGTAGCCGGAGCGCAGGGAGACGACCTGACCCCAGGGGAGGGTGATCACGCGGAAGGGGTTGCGGATGCGCAGCCGGTCCTCGCCCGCGAAGACCGCCGGGCGCAGCGTGAAGGCGATGACCAGCGGGAACAGCAGGATCATCGTGGCGAGCGCCAGCCACGGGGCGTGCCCGTGGCCGTTGACCAGCGCGTCGATGCCCAGCCAGGCGACGACCGCGAGCAGCAGCACGCCGCCCGCGATCCCCATCGGGGAGCGGTAGATCCGGTCCTTGGTGCCGGGTACCGGGGGCTGTGACGCGGGTGACTGGTGGTCCGGGGTCGTCATGGCCCCGATTCTGCACGACAGCCGCGGCGGTTCCGTCACACGCCCCACAACCGGCGCTCATCCGTGATCGACAGCGAGAAGTCGAGCGCCCGGGGTGTACAGCCGCTACGCGCGTAGATATGCTCGTCTGGTGACCATGCCCACCACTGCACCCACTGCTCACGCTCTCTCGGACGTGACCGCGTCCGACAGCACGCTGCGCCGCTTCCTGCACGGGCTGCCCGGCGTCGACGCGGTCGGCCTGGAGGCGCGCGCCGCGTCCCTCGGCACCCGTTCCATCAAGACCACCGCGAAGGCGTACGCCATCGACCTCGCCATCTCGATGGTCGACCTGACGACGCTGGAAGGCGCGGACACCCCGGGCAAGGTCCGGGCGCTCGGCGCCAAGGCCGTCCTTCCCGACCCGACCGACCGCACGACCCCCACCACGGCCGCGGTCTGCGTCTACCCCGACATGGTGGCCACCGCGAAGGAGGCCGTCGCCGGCTCCGGCGTGAAGGTCGCCTCGGTCGCCACCGCCTTCCCGGCCGGCCGTGCCGCCCTCGACGTGAAGCTGGCCGACGTCCGTGACGCCGTGGCCGCGGGCGCCGACGAGATCGACATGGTCATCGACCGGGGCGCGTTCCTCGCCGGCAAGTACCTGAAGGTGTACGACGAGATCGTCGCCGTGAAGGAGGCCTGCGGGACGAGCGCCCGGCTGAAGGTCATCTTCGAGACCGGCGAGCTGTCGACGTACGACAACATCCGCCGCGCGAGCTGGCTCGGCATGCTGGCGGGCGCCGACTTCATCAAGACCTCGACGGGCAAGGTCGCGGTCAACGCCACCCCCTCCAACACGCTGCTGATGCTGGAGGCCGTGCGCGACTTCCGCGCCCAGACCGGCGTCCAGGTCGGCGTGAAGCCGGCCGGCGGCATCCGCACCAGCAAGGACGCGATCAAGTTCCTCGTCCTGGTCAACGAGACCGCGGGCGCGGACTGGCTGGACAACCACTGGTTCCGCTTCGGCGCCTCCTCGCTGCTGAACGACCTGCTCATGCAGCGCCAGAAGCTGGCCACCGGCCGCTACTCCGGCCCCGACTACGTGACGGTGGACTGATCATCATGGCTTCCGTATTCGAGTACGCACCCGCCCCCGAGTCCCGCTCGGTCGTCGACATCGCCCCTTCGTACGGCCTGTTCATCGACGGCGAGTTCGTGGACGCGGCCGACGGCAAGGTCTTCAAGACCGTCAGCCCGTCGACCGAGGAGGTCCTCTCCGAGGTCGCCCAGGCCGGCCAGGCGGACGTCGACCGCGCGGTCAAGGCCGCCCGCAAGGCGTTCGAGACGTGGTCGGCGCTGCCCGGCTCCGAGCGCGCCAAGTACCTGTTCCGCATCGCGCGGATCATCCAGGAGCGCAGCCGTGAGCTGGCCGTCCTGGAGACGCTGGACAACGGCAAGCCGATCAAGGAGACCCGCGACGCGGACCTCCCGCTGGTCGCCGCGCACTTCTTCTACTACGCGGGCTGGGCCGACAAGCTGGACCACGCCGGGTTCGGCCGGAGGACGACAGACGGGCACAGCGGAGCGGCCCCGCGGCCGCTCGGTGTGGCCGGTCAGGTCATCCCGTGGAACTTCCCGCTGCTGATGCTGGCGTGGAAGATCGCCCCGGCCCTCGCGACCGGCAACACGGTGGTCCTCAAGCCCGCCGAGACCACCCCGCTGTCCGCCCTGTTCTTCGCGGACATCTGCCGCCAGGCCGGTCTGCCCAAGGGTGTCGTCAACATCCTCCCGGGCTACGGCGACGCCGGTGCCGCGCTCGTCGCGCACCCGGACGTGAACAAGGTCGCCTTCACCGGCTCCACGGCCGTGGGCAAGGAGATCGCCCGCACGGTCGCGGGCACCCGGAAGAAGCTCACCCTCGAACTGGGCGGCAAGGGCGCCAACATCGTCTTCGACGACGCCCCGATCGACCAGGCCGTCGAGGGCATCGTCACGGGCATCTTCTTCAACCAGGGCCAGGTCTGCTGCGCGGGCTCCCGCCTCCTTGTCCAGGAGTCGATCCAGGACGAGCTGCTGGACGCCCTCAAGCGCCGCCTGTCCACGCTGCGCCTCGGCGACCCGCTGGACAAGAACACCGACATCGGCGCGATCAACTCCGCCGAGCAGCTGGCCCGGATCACCGCGCTGGCCGAGAAGGGCGAGGCGGAGGGCGCCGAGCGCTGGTCCCCGGCCTGCGAACTGCCGGGCTCCGGCTACTGGTTCGCCCCGACCCTCTTCACGAACGTCACCCAGGCGCACACCATCGCCCGCGACGAGATCTTCGGCCCGGTGCTGTCGGTCCTCACCTTCCGCACCCCGGACGAGGCGGTCGCCAAGGCCAACAACACCCAGTACGGCCTGTCGGCGGGCATCTGGACGGAGAAGGGCTCCCGCATCCTGGCGGTGGCCGGCAAGCTCCGCGCGGGCGTCGTCTGGTCCAACACGTTCAACAAGTTCGACCCGACCTCGCCGTTCGGCGGCTACAAGGAGTCGGGCTTCGGCCGCGAGGGCGGCCGCCACGGCCTGGAGGCGTACCTCGATGTCTGAGCACAACCGTCTGAGCGTCTTCAAGACCTACAAGCTGTACGTCGGCGGGAAGTTCCCGCGTTCCGAGAGCGGCCGGGTGTACGAGGTGTCGGACTCGAAGGGCAACTGGCTGGCCAACGCTCCGCAGTCCTCCCGCAAGGACGCCCGTGACGCGGTCGTGGCCGCGCGCAAGGCGTTCGGCGGCTGGTCCGGCGCGACCGCCTACAACCGCGGTCAGGTCCTGTACCGGGTCGCGGAGATGCTGGAGGGCCGCCGCGAGCAGTTCGTGCGCGAGGTGGCCGACGCGGAGGGCCTGTCCAAGTCGAAGGCCGCCGCGGTCGTGGACGCGGCCGTCGACCGCTGGGTCTGGTACGCGGGCTGGACCGACAAGATCGCCCAGGTGATCGGCGGCGCCAACCCCGTCGCGGGTCCGTTCTTCAACCTCTCCTCGCCGGAACCGACCGGCGTGGTGGCCGTGGTGGCCCCGCAGGAGTCGTCGTTCCTGGGCCTGGTCTCGGTCGTGGCGCCGGTGATCGCCACCGGCAACACCGCGGTCGTGGTCGCCTCCGAGAAGGCCCCGCTGCCGGCCCTCTCCCTCGGCGAGGTGCTGGCCACCTCCGACGTGCCCGGCGGCGTGGTCAACGTCCTGTCCGGCCGTACGGCGGAGATCGCGGCACCGCTGGCCGCGCACCAGGACGTCAACGCGATCGACCTCGCGGGCGCCGACGAGGAGCTGGCGAAGGAGCTGGAGATCGCGGCGGCCGACAATCTGAAGCGGGTGCTGCGTCCACAGGCTGTGGATCACTTCGCGACGCCCGGGATCGACCGGATGACGGCGTTCCTGGAGACGAAGACCGTGTGGCATCCGACGGGGGCGCTGGGCGCCACCGGCTCTTCTTACTGACGGCTGACGGCCGGCGGCCGACATGCGCCGCGCGGGCGCGCCGCCGCGGGGGCGCCCGCCCCGCGGCCCAGGGGCGCGCGGCCGCGGGCGGGCGGCCCGCGCGCCCCCGCGGCTGCCGAGCACCGGCGGCAACACCTCCCCCCCCACGGCGACGAGGGCGTCGACGACGCGGTCGGCGAGGCTGTCGAGG
>NZ_JBFBBK010000041.1:0-72823 GCF_040682635.1 Streptomyces sp. NPDC051133 | reverse complement strand
GACGACACCGCCCTGACGACCGGCTGATCCCCGCGATCGCGGCCCCGCACCGGAAAGCCGGCCGGGGTGCGGGGCCGTGGCGTGTCAGCTCAGCGGATCCAGCGTCAGATACGCCTGCTGCGGACCGCCGTCGTGGACCAGCGACTCCTGGTTGCCGACGTCGTCGAAGGCGAACGCGTAGGCCTTGCCGTCGGCCATCCGGTCGTGCACGGCGCGCGCGTACTGGTTGGTCACGGCGTCCTGGTAGAAGCCGGCCGTCGTCGTGTCCGGCTGGTCGGGGTTGGTCAGCAGCGTCGAGCGGTTGAAGCCCGCGCACAGGGTGCGGGAGATGGGGCCACGGACGTTGTCGTTGGGCGCGTCGAGCAGCTTGTGGCAGCCGAAGACGCTGTCCGCGTCGGGCTTCTGGAAGCTGGTGACGACGGCGCCCGAGGCGTCGGTGAAGTTCATGACGCCGCCCGAGACCCGGCCGTAGTACCGGGTGTCCGGCCGGTCGGCGAACGGTGTGACCGTCAGCGTCGACGTCGTGTACTTCTGCCAGACCCGGCCCACGTAGTCGTCCATCACGTTCGCCGGCAGGGCGCCGGTCTCCACGCCGTACAGCGGGGACAGGGCGCGCAGCACCGTCCCGTCGGAACGCTTCTGGATCAGCCCGGACCAGCCGCCCGACCGGCTGCGCAGCGCGTCGAAGAAGCCCGTGTAGCCACCCGGCTTCAGGTGCCCGGTGCTGCTCACGCTGCCGTCGGAGCGCTGCACCCCCACCGCGTACGGCGCCGAGAACATGTCCACCTGGGTGCTGTTGAGCCACAGCCCGGAGTCGTTCAGCGTGTACTCGGACCAGTTGAACAGGATGTCCCGGTTGGGGTCGGACGGGTTCTGCACGGCCGGCTGCACCAAACCGCCGGTGGTGAGCTTGAAGACGAGCTTCTGGCCGTAGGAGAAGTAGACGCGGCCGGAGAACTTCGGCAGACGGATCGTCGTCGACTGTCCGGCGGCCGGGCCGGGGATCGCCGCGTCCGGTGCCGGGGTGGGGGGATTGCCGCCCGCCGGCCAGGCGTGGAAGGTGCCGTTCGCGTCGGCCCAGCCCTGCCGGCCCGAGGACAGTTGGGTGCCCAGGTCGTAGAGGTACAGCGGGTCCGAACGGCCCGAGTTGTTGGTGATCTTCAGCGCGATGGTGTCCGGCACGGCGGCACCGGCGGGGTCCGGGACGCCGACGGCGAGCACGCCGCCGACCAGGGCGGCGGCAGCGGCCAGGGGCAGCGTGCGGCGTCGTGTGCGGGTGAGAGGCACTCTCCACCTCCGTGTGGGGTCGGGGTCGTACGGACAGTGGTCCGTACCTGTTTCTGAGAGCGCTCTCAGCGTCGTGCTGCGTCGCGTCCATGTCAATGAGAAGGACGGAATCGGTCGGCGCCCGCTGTGGACGGGCGCCGGACACCGGTGTCAGAAGGTGCGCTCGAGCAGGCCGAGCAGCGCCGCCCAGTGCCGCTCGTCGGCTTCCTCGTCGTAGACCGGAGTGTCCGCCTGTGTATAGCCGTGCCCGGCACCCGGGTAGACCTCGCAGGTGTGCCGGACCCCGGCATCGGTCAGGGCCTTCTCGAGCCGCTCGATCTGCTCCGGCGGCAGCGAGCGGTCGTTGTCGGCGTGTCCGAGGTACAGCTCCGCGGTGATGCGCGGGGCGCTCAGATGCGGGCTGGTCGGATCGTCGGTGGCGAGCATGCCGCCATGGAATCCGGCCGCGGCCGCCACCCGGTCCGGATGCGCCGCCGCCGTCCACAGCGCGAGCCGGGTGCCCATGCAGTAGCCGGTGATCGCGACCGGTCCGTCGGCGACCAGCGGGCTGTCGGCCATCCAGCGCAGATAGGCGGCGGAGTCCCGCCCGATCAGGTCCGGCGTCAGCGCGGACACGATCGGGCCGAGCTTCTTCCAGATGGTCGGGTCGGCATCCGTGTCGATGAACTCGGGCAGTTCCACGACGGGGGCCCGGCCGAGGCGGTAGGTGACGTTGGGCACCAGCACCGTGTAGCCGGCGGCGGCCAGCCGGCCGGCCATCTTCCTCAGTTGCGGCCGCAGGCCGTAGGCGTCCTGGTAGAACAGGACACCCGGGCGGGGGCGTCCGTCCGCGGGGTGGACGAGACAGGCGTCGGCTACGCCCTCCTCGGTCTGGATGTCGATGTCGGTTTCCTGGACATCGGTCATGGTGAGCAGGCCTTCCTCGGGGATGGGCGCCGGACGGCAGCCGCCACCGGCGCCAGGGCTACGGCCCATGCTGTCACCCGGGACCGGCGACGACGTCCCCGCCGTGTCGCCCGCTCACTCGAAGCGGGCGGTGTCCCCGGCGCCCCGGCGGACGATCTCCGCCTCACCGCCCGAGAAGTCGACCACCGTCGTCGGCTCGGTGCCGCAGTCACCGGAGTCGACCACCGCGTCCACCGCATGGTCGAGCAGGTCCTTGATCTCCCAGCCCTGGGTCATCGGCTCCTCCTCGTCCGGCAGCAGCAGCGTGCTGGACAGCAGCGGCTCGCCGAGCTCCGCCAGCAGCGCCTGCGTCACCACGTGGTCCGGGATGCGCACGCCCACGGTCTTCTTCTTCGGGTGCAGCAGCTTGCGCGGCACCTCACGGGTGGCCGGCAGGATGAAGGTGTAACTGCCGGGCGTCGACGCCTTCACCGCCCGGAACACGTCGTTGTCCACCCGGACGAACTGGCCGAGCTGCGCGAAGTCCCGGCACATCAGCGTGAAGTGGTGCCGGTCGTCGAGCCGGCGGATCGCGCGGATCCGGTCCATGCCGTCCCGGCTGCCCAGCCGGCAGCCGAGCGCGTAACAGGAGTCCGTCGGATATGCGATGAGCGCCCCCTCACGCACCGCGTCGGCGATCTGGCCGATGCTGCGCGGCTGCGGGTTCTCGGGGTGCACGTCGAAGTACTTCGCCATCCGCCGAGCTTATGCCGTCGCCGGACGCGGTGCGCGCAGGTACGGAGCGGACCGGCGTCGGCGTGCCCCAGGCCCTTGCGGGCCGCAGCGCGGACGACGGCTCCGCGGGCGTCGCACCGGGGTCCGGAACCCCGCCGGACCCCGCGGCCGGCCGTGATCGAGGACGGCGCAGGGGGCCGTCGGCGACGTCCCGCGCGCCGCCGCGGCCACCGCCGCGGTCACCGGTGGGTGCCGCCGGCCGGGCGGGGTCATCGCGGCGCGGCAGGACCGCGCACCGCAGCTGGGGCGGGCCGGGGCGGGCCCGGGGGACGCGCGCGCCGGGCCGTCCGGCGCCGTCGGCGAACCGCGCTGAGATCCCCTGGTGTATCCGTCGGATTCCCGGGCACACGAACTTTCGAGCCGTCCGGGGCTGTCCCCCCACTCCGGACGCGGCGTCTCCGCCGGCGGCCCGTCCCCCCAGGCCGCCGGCGGAGCCATGTGCGGCGCGGGACGGGTGCCCGGCACGTCGGGTAACGTGCCCCTGCGTACGCCCAGGTCAACGCGGAGACGAGGAGAGGGGCACGTGACCGGCCGACCGCACGAGGACAGCGCGATCCAGCGGCCGTACGACGTTGAGCCCGCCTGGGCGCAGCAGTTGCTCGGTCAGCTGCGGCCCGCCGGGCGCGATCCGCGCCGCCTCGTCGCCTGGCTCGCCCGGACCACCCGTGCGACGGTGTGCCTCCTGGACGCCCGCGGCCACCTGATCGCCGGGGAGCGGCTGCCGCTCGACGCCGCCGTGGTCGCCGACATCGCCGGTGGCCGGCTCTCCGCCGCCGCCGTCGAGGACGGCGGAGGGCAGGTGCGCCTGGTCGGGATACGCCACCAGGGCCCGGCCCCCGCCCCCGGCGCCGTCCTGGCCGTGGCCCGCCCGGCCCCCTTCGACCGGCACACCGCGGAGATCCTCGGCCACACCGCGGGGGCGCTGGAACTCGTGCTGCGCGAGCGGGAGCTGACGGAGGCCGCCGGGCGGCTGCGGCGGGCCACGGCCGACCTGCGGCTGGCGATCCTGCAACTGCTGATGGTGGAGGACACCGTCTCCGCCCGCCGGGTCGCCGCGGGGCTGTGGCCGGGGCTGCTGGAGGGCGACACCGCCCGGGTCTACGTCGTCGAGTCCGCCGCGGCCGAACGCGACCGGCTCGCCGACGCCTGCGTGGACGTCACCGACGGCGGGGCGCTCGTCGTGCGCTGCCCCGCGATGGACGAACACGTCATCGTCGTCGGCCCCTCGGCCGAGGTGGAGAAGCGGCTGCGGTCCCTCGTCGCCGGCCGGCCCGGGACCTTCCTCGGCGGCAGCCCCCGGCAGCGCCTCGCCCTGACCGCCACCGCCTACGGACAGGCCGTCACCGCGCTCGCCGTCGCCCGGTTCCGGCCGGAGCGGGCCGCCGTCTACGCCGAACGCACCCGCCCCGCGCAGCTCATGCACCCGGACGCGCTGCGCGCCTGGTCGGCGCAGGTGCTGCGGCCGCTCGACACACTGGCGCACCACGTCCGCGCCGAACTCCTCGCCACCAGCCGCCTGGGCCTGGAGTTCACCGCCGTCAGCGCCGCCAAGGTGCTCGGCGTCAGCCGCAACACGGTCCGCGCCCGCATGGACCGCCTCGCGGCACTGCTCGACGCCGACCTGTCCGCCCTGGCCGTCCGCGCCGTCGCCCACGTGGCCCTCAACACCGAGGCGGCGCACGGCCCGTGCGATCCCGGCGGCACCGCACCCCGCCGGTCCGCCCCGGCACAGCTCGCCGACCTGCTGCGCACGAGCACGCTGCGGAGCTGGGCCGAGCGCCTCCTCGGCCGCCTCGACACGGACGGCCGGGACCTGCGCGGCACCCTGCGCGCCTGGATCGCGGCCGACGCGCACGCCGAACGTGCCGCCGAGGCACTGGGCGTGCACGCCCAGACCGTGCGCGAACACGTCCGGGCGGCCGAACCCGTGCTGGAACGCCGGCTGACGGCCGGTGGCACCGACCTGTACGAGGTGGTCCTCGCCCACCTCGTCACCGGCGAGCTGGCCCTGCCCGCGCTGGGCCCGGCGAAGCGGGACCAACCGGACCGGCCTGTGCACCGGTGAGTGCCGTCCGGGCCGCTCAGGGCATCGGTGCGCTACCGGCGGCCCGGCACTGCCGTTAAGTTCGGCAGTCCGCGCGGGGCACGACCGGAACGGGGGACCGGTCGCGGCCCCGCGCCTTCTCACCCGGCCAGTACCGGGATCTCCCGCCAGCCGTGCGCGATGAACGACGGCACGTGCCGCAGCTCCTCGGGCCCGACGGCCAGGCGCAGCCCCGGGAAGCGGGAGAACAGGGCGGGCAGCGCCGTGAGCGCCTCCAGCCGGGCCAGCGGGGCCCCGATGCAGCGGTGCACCCCGATCCCGAACGCCATGTGGTCCTCGGCGCCCCGCGCCGCGTCGAAGACGGCCGCGTCCGCGCCGTAGTGTGCCGGGTCCAGACCGGCCGCCGCGTACATCGTGATGATCGCGTCCCCGGCCGGGATCGTCACGTCCCCCACCTTGAGATCGTCGACCGCGAACCGCAGCGGCAGCGCGGCGATGGACGGATGCACCCGCAGCGTCTCGTCGACCACCTGCTCCCAGCCGACCGCCCCGGAGCGCACCGCCGCCGACTGCGCCGGATCCGTCAGCAGGGCGACCACCGCGTTGCCGATCAGGTTGACGGTGGTCTCGAACCCGGCGCCCACCACCAGCAGCAGCGTGTGCAGCAGTTCCTGGTCGGAGAGCCGGTCGCCGTCGTCGTCCCGGACCCGGATCAGCTCCGTGGTGATGTCGTCGCCGGGGTGCGTGCGCCGGTACGCGATCAGCGCGCCCAGCACCGAGCCGATCCGCTCGTGCACGGAGGCCGCGAACTCGGGGCTCGGGTCGGAGGTGTCCATGAAGTCGGTGATGAGGCGTGCCGCGTCGGGTCGCAACTCCTCGGGCACGCCGAGCAGTTCGCAGATCATGCGCATGGGTAACGGATGCGCGAGGGCCGCCCGCAGATCGACCACGCGGCCGTCCGCGCTCTCGGTCTCCAGCGCGTCCAGCAGTTCGGCGGTGAGGGCCGCCACGCGCGGACCCATCGCCTCGGTGCGCCGGTGCGTGAAGCTGGGCGCCACCAGCTTGCGCAGCCGGGCGTGGTCGGTGCCGTAGGTGGAGAGCATGTTGACCACGCCCACCCAGTTCGCCATCCAGCTCCAGGACGGGTGCCGCTGCAGCTCCGGCCACAACCGCCAGTGCAGGCGCGCGTCCTTGCTGACCCGGGGGTCGAGGACGAGGTCTTTCAGCGTGTCGTAGCCGGTGGGCGCCCACGCGGGGATGCCGCCGGGCAGCTCGACGGGTACGACGGGTCCGAGGGCGCGCAGCCGGGCGCTCTCGGCCACGATGTCGGCGCCGAAGGGGTCGAGGGCGATGCGGTCGGTGACGGTCACGAGGGATCTCCTGGGTGAGCGGCCCTCTTGCGAGGCGGTCGTCCCTCAGTAGACGCCGTCGTCGGCGGGAAGCACACCGCGCGAACTCTCCCGGCCACGAATCTGGCCGAGTTCGTGCCTCACCCGGTCCGGGAGAGCGGCAGGTCGTACACGTGCTGCGGGGAGATGATCTTCGTGATCGCTTCGCCCAGTACGGTGCTGGGCTCCTGACCCCGGTAGTCGGTGTCGGTGTTGAGGAGCGCGACGAGTGTCGTACCGGTCGACGGCAGGTGGACGGTGAGCGACTCGTAGCCCGGCAGGGAGCCGTTGTGCCCGATCCAGCCCTGTACGTCGAAGATCCCGAGGCCGTAGCCCGCTCCCGTGATCGAACTGGTCGCCGGCGTGATCAGCCGCTGCTTCTGCGTGGCGGCGCCGACCATCCGCCTGCCGTCCGGGAATCGGCCCGTGGCGACCGTGGGCGCCCAGGTGTGCAGATCCTCGAGCGTCGAGATCATCGCGCCGGCCGCCCAGCCCCAGGACGGGTTCCAGTCGGCGGCGTCGGCCTGTCCGCCGTTCGCCGTCTGCTCGGTGTACCCCTGCGCGTGCGGGGCGGGGAACTCGTTCCCGGCCGGGAAGAGCGTGTGCCTCATCCCGGCCGGATCGAGGATGTTCCGCTTGATGTAGTCCCCGAGGTGCTGCCCGCTCTGCTTCTCCACCACCAGGCCGAGCAGGATCAGGTTGGTGTTGGAGTAGAAGAACTTCGCGCCCGGCGGGAACATCACGGGGTGCTTGAAGGAGTAGGCGAGCAACTGCCGTGGTGTGAAACTCCGTTGCGGGTCGGCGGTGAGCGCCTTGAAGAAGCCGGGGTCCTCGGAGTAGTTGAACAGCCCGCTGCGCATCTCAGCGAGCTGACGCAGCGTGATCCTGTTCCCGCCCGGCACGCCGTCGACGTACCTGCCGATCGGGTCGTCCAGGCGGGCCTTCCCCCGGTCCACCAGCTGCAGCAGGGCGGTCACGGTGAAGGTCTTGGTCTCGCTGCCGATCCGCATGTACAGGTCCGGCGCCATCTTCCGGCCGGTGCTCCTGTCGGCGACACCGAACGAGCGGACGTAACTCGGCTGTCCCGGCGTCCAGATGCCGACGGTCACCCCGGGAATGTTCGCCACGTGCATCACCCGCCGGACCGAGACGTCGAGCCGCCGGGCCACCTCAGGCGTCATCGCGCGCACGTCCGCCGCGGTGGCGGACGGGCCGGGGGAGCCCGCGGTGAGTCCGGCGGATGGGGCGAAGGGCGCCGCCCCCGCGGGTCCGGCGGCGATCGGTGCCAGCAGCGTTCCCGCCGCGACGGCGATCACGGCCCCCCTGCGCAGACGCGCGGATGATTGCGGCATGGCCTGGACTCCAAGCACGCGAGAGGTGAACGTGCGGTGAGCGGGACGGCGTGGCCCGGACCTTCACGACAGGACCTTCACAGCATAGGAGCGGACCTCTCGCACCGCCCGTCGGACCGACGGCACCGTGCCGCGCGCGAAGGGCCGGTGCCGCCACTGCCGAGGGCCGGCGGGCGCAGGCCCTTGGCGGGATGGTTGTCCGACAGGCGGAACGCATCGTTCGTGCGACGCCCTCACACGACCCGGTGAGCGGGCCGCCCCGGGGCGTACCGGCGGCGGGGCACAGGGCGTTGCCCCGGCATGAAGCGCTTGGACCGCGTGGACCACAAGCACCGGACGGAGCAGACGCCCGGGGCCGACCAGAGGTACCGGCTGGGCAGGGTGGACCTGACCCGGGAGCCGATCTACGCGCGGCTCGTCGCGGAGTGGCGGGCCGAGGGCCGGGCGGTACCCACGCAGCCGGAGCTGCTGTGGGCGCCCTTCCTCGGCCTCGCCCAGGGCCGGCGGCCCGAGAACGACCGCCTTTGACCCCTACGTCCCGCACCTCGGAGCCAGCACGGCGAGGGTGCCGTTGGCGTGTCGCAGCGCCTCTTCGAGGGTGCCGGGCGCGTGGAGCGTGCCGTTGCCGTCGGGCGGCACGAGCCACTCCAGGGAACGGGACGGCCGGTACGGCGGTGGAACGGCCACCCAGGAGCCCTTGGTCACGTGCCGCAGTCCGGCGCCCACCCAGCCGCCGGACGGGTCCGGCGGCAGGAAGAACCCGACGCGTCCGGCGGCGGTGTCCACCAGGGTGGGCCCCGGCACCGGCAGCGAGGGCCGCCACAGCAGGTCCAGGGCGAGCAGCCCCAGGCGGTCGGGGACGCTCAGCACGTCCCAGAAGCGGCCGGCCTCCAGCAGCGCGACACCCTCCCCGTGATCCCACTCCCATTTGCAGGCGCGGGGGTCCGCCGCCGCGGCGGCCAGCCACTCCACGCCTCGCATCCACATCGTGTTCGTCATCTGCTCCGGTGTCCTCGCTCGCCGCTTCGGGCGCAGGGAACGGCCATGACCGGGCACTCGGTGCACCTGCACACCAACCCGGCATATGCATGCTGGTAGATATTTCTACCTGGCGGAAGGGGTGGCGCGGCCTGGCGTTTCCGGCGGGGCGTTCGAACTCCGCCTGCCGGTTCGTCAGTTGGCAACGGGGGGTGCGTCACCCTTCAGGGGTACGGGGCGACGCTCCACGCTCGATCCGATCGTCGTGACAACGGAATCAAGTGCCATGCCTTGATGAGGGAGCGGTTTCAGTCGTAGCCTCACTGCATTCGTCACCGTCACCATGACCGACACCGTCACCCTCTCCGGCGAGGCACTCCATGGACCGCACCCGTCTGCACACCCTCCTGGCCCGCGAGAGCAGCGAGGCCGAGCAACGCAACCCGCGCTCGCGCGCGGCTCATGCGCGGGCCGACCATCTCTTCGGCCGGGTGCCGATGACCTGGATGAACAAGACGGCCGGCGCCTTCCCCCGCTATCTGGCCGGCGCGCGCGGCGCCCGGGTCACCGACGTCGACGGACACGAGTACATCGACTTCTGCCTCGGCGACACCGGCGCGATGGCCGGCCACTCGCCCGCGCCCGTCACCGCGGCGGTACAGCGGCGGTACGGCGACCTGGGCGGCGCCACCGCCATGCTGCCCACCGAGGACGCCGAGTGGGTCGGCGCCGAACTGACCCGCCGTTTCGGCCTGGCCCGCTGGAGCTTCTCGCTGACCGCGACCGACGCCAACCGCTGGGCGATCCGGCTCGCCCGCGCCGTCACCGGACGGCGGAAGATCCTCGTGAACAGCTACTGCTACCACGGCAGCGTGGACGAGTCCCTGATCGTCGTCGGCCCGGACGGCGAGGGCGCGGCCCGCCCCGGCAACGTCGGCGCCCCCTGCGACGTGACGCTGACCAGCCGGGTCGCGGAGTTCAACGACCTGGCGGGACTGGAGCGCGAACTGGCACACGGCGACGTCGCCGCCGTCCTCATGGAGCCCGCTCTCACCAACATCGGCATCGTCCTGCCCGAGCCCGGCCACCTCGCGGGCGTCCGCGAGCTGACCCGGCGGTACGGCGCCCTGCTGATCAACGACGAGACCCACACCTTCTCCGCCGGCCCCGGCGGCTGCACCGCCGCGTGGGACCTGGAACCCGACCTGCTGACCATCGGCAAGGCCATCGGCGGCGGCATCCCGGCCGGTGCCTACGGGCTCTCCGCCGAGCTGGCCGAGCGGCTGCTCGCGCGCACCGACCTGGACCTGGTCGACATGGGCGGCGTGGGCGGCACCCTGGCCGGCAACGCGCTGTCGGTCGCGGCGATGCGGGCCACCCTCGAACACGTGCTGACCGACGAGGCGTTCGCCGCGATGGCGAAGCTCTCCGAACGCTTCGAGACCGGTGTCCGGGCCGGTATCGAGGCACACGGCCTGCCCTGGTCCGTCAGCCGGCTCGGCGCCCGCACCGAGTACCGCTTCACCTCCCCGGCGCCGCGCACCGGCACCGAGTCCGCGGCGGCCTCCGACCCGGAGCTGGAGGACTTCCTGCACCTCTACCTCGCCAACCGGGGCATCCTCCTCACGCCCTTCCACAACATGGCGCTCATGTGCCCCGACACCACCGAGCAGGACGTCGACACGCACACCGAGGTCTTCGCCGCCGCCCTGTCCGAACTGGCCGGATGAGCAGGGACCACCGGTGCCCATGGACGAGATCGACCGCGCCATCCTGCGCGAGCTGCAGACCGACGGCCGCATCGCCTACGCCGACCTCGGCCCGAAGGTCGGCCTGTCCGCCTCCGCGGCCCGGCAGCGGCTGCAGCGCCTGCTGGAGTCCAAGGCCGTTCAGGTGGTCGGCGTCACCGACCCGATGGCCATGGGCGGGCAGGCCATGGCACTGCTCGGCATCGGCGCCGACGGGGACCCCCGGGCCGTCGCCGACGCGCTCGCCGAACGGCCCGAGGTCGTCTACTCGGTGCTCACCTCGGGCGGATTCGACCTGTTCGCCGAGGTGGTCGCGCCCGGCCCGAAGGCCCTGCTGGACTTCGTCAACGACGTCGTCCGTCCCCTCGAAGGCGTACGCGAGATCCAGTCCTTCCCCTACTTCGGCATCCACACCCACCGCTTCCTGTGGGACGTGGGCTGACCGGCCTGGCCGCACCCCGGCGCGGAACCCGGTCGGGGGCCCGGGTCAGGGGGCCGTGGACTCGGGTGCGAGCACCAGGATCGTGGCGTCGTCCCGGACCACGTAGCGCCGCTGCAGCAGGTCCGCCCACACCGCGCCGGGCAGCTCGGCGGACGCGGTCCGGGCCAGGGCGGCCAGCCGGCCGGGCAGCGGATAGAAGGAGCCCGAGGCGTCCCGCGCCTCCCACACGCCGTCGGAGGCCAGCAACAGCCGGTCGCCCGGGCCGAGCGCCACCGTGGCCCCCTTCGGCGGATCGACGTCGACCAGACCGAGCCCCAGCGGCGGGCCGGGCGTGACCGTCACCTCGGCGGCCTGCCCCGCCTGCAGCAGGACGGGCGCCGGATGACCACAGGCCACCACCCGGACCGCACGCCCGTCGGGGGAGAACTCCAGCAGCAGCCCGGTGGCGAACAGCTCCGCGTGCCGCACGCCGGCCGAGTCCACCGCAAGCCTGCGGTCCATCCGCGCCACCACCGACTCGAGGTCCGGCTGGTCCAGCACCGCCTCGCGGAACGCCCCCAGCAGTGCCACCACCGTCGCGAGCGCCGACAGCCCGTGCCCCTGCACGTCGCCCATCACCGCCCGCACGCCGTACGGCCCCTCGCGCACGTCGAAGAAGTCCCCGCCCACCAGGGTCCCGTCCTGCGCGGCCCGGTAGAAGCCCGCGCACCCGATCCGCCCGACCCGCTGCGGCAGCGGGGGCATCACCGCCCGCTGCACCGCCTCGCCGATCGCCCGCTCGGTGTCCAGCTGGGCGTCCCGGCGGCTGCGCACGTAGGACACGAACACGCTCAGGGCGGCCACGAACACGACGGTGAGCAGATCGGTGTTGCCGGGCCGGTCCAGATGCGTGGCCGGCACGTTCAGCACCACGACCACGGCGAGACCGAGCAGCGCGGTGGCGAGCGGGCCGTACGACAGGACGGCCAGCGGCGGGATCGCGCCCAGCAGGAACCCGGCGTCCTGAGCGTGGGGAGTGATCAGCGTGGCGACGGTGACGGCCACGAGCAGCAGCACGGGCAGCGCCCGCACCCACCACGGCGGTGGCGCGCCCCGCAGCCACCCGCGGTCCTCCTGCCTGCCGCGCGACCACCGGCCGCGCACCGATCCCACGCCACCACGCTACGCCGCCGCCTTCGGCCGGGCCCGCCGACGAACCCCGGCGGGCTCCGGCCCTGGGCGGCGGGGCCCGTCGCCGCCCCGCGGTCGCCGTCCTGGCCGGCGTCCTCGGCGTCCTCGCCGTCCTCGGCCTCCGGGGCACCGTGCGATCGGACCGCTGGAACCAGGTCCGCAACGCGGCTCACCCCGCCCACCGGGCGCCACCGGGGCCGTGCAGGAGCGACTGCGCCATGACCCTCTCCCGCAGTGACAGGGCCTTCCGGCGGGACGGCATCCGCTCGCGTCCGCCCGACCCCACCGGCCCAGCACCGCCGTGGCGACATCGGCAGCCATGGCGCCGGGCCACCGCGGCACGTCCATCCGTCCATCCCGGCCGCACGCGTCGGCGGTGAGCCGGTCCCCGGCCGGCGGACGATGCCGGCGCCGCACCGGGACGGCGTTGCCGCCCGTGCCCACCACTGCGGCGGAGCCCCTATTCCCCGCCTCCCGCCAGCCGCTCCTCCGCCATGGCCAGGATCTCGGTGACGCGAAGGCCGAAGGCGATGTCACAGGGGTGGGGGCGCCCCGTGCGGGCGGCCTCGTGCAGGACGTCGGCGGCGCGGGACAGCGCCGGGACCGCCCCCTGCGAACTGCCGGGCAGCACCGTCACCCCCGCCTCGCCACGGAGCTCCACATCGGCCCCGGCCGCCGCCGGCGGAGCCGTCAGGCTCAGCGTGAGCGTGCTCGACGCCCCGGTGGCGTGGTCGAGGACCAGGTGGACGGTGTCCCCGGGGCCGTGCGCCGCCGCCACCACCTGCCGTACGTCACCGAGGACCGGCAGCAGCACCGACAGGGCGTGCGGGCCGACGTCCCACAGCGCGCCCTTCTTCCGCCGCCACGGCGAGTCCGCGAACGGGCTGTCGCCGGTGAACACCGCCCCCAGCCACTGCGCCCGCGCCGTGAACCACCCCGACACGGCGGCCTGTTCCTCGATCCAGGCCTCCGGCTCCTTCTGGAAGCGCGCGGTGAAGAACACCACCGACGCCACCCCGGCCCGTTCCACCGCCTGAGCGACGGCCCGCCCCTCGGCGACCGACAGCGCGAGGGGCTTGTCGAGCAGCAGGTGCCGGCCCGCCCGCGCCGCGCGGACCGCCAACTCGGCCTGCACCGAGGGCGGCAGGGCCACCGCGACCGCGTCCACGTCGGCCAGCAGGGCCTCCGCGTCGGCGTACGCGGCGACCCCGTACTGCTCCGCCAGCGTCGTGGCGGCGTGCGGCCGGCGCCCCCACACCCCGGCGAACTCCAGGCCGGTGTGCCCGGCCAGGGCGGGAGCGTACGCCGTCCGGGCCCACGGGCCCGTCCCCAGCAGTCCGATGCGCATACGGTGTTCCTTCCTCCGAGCCCTTCCCCACACCCTCACGATGCCGCGCTCCGGTCGCCCTGCGCACACCTGCGCCCCGGATCGCCCTTCCCCGCGAGCCAGTCGGCGATCGTGGCGGCGATCGGCTGGCCGGTGTCCATCTCCACGAACCCGAACTGGCCGGACTGGTTGCACTCCAGGAACCACCAGATGCCGTCGGCGTCCTCCGCGAAGTCGAAAGCGCCGTAGGCCAGTTCGGCCTCCGTCAGGTAACGCAGCACTGCCTCGGCGACGCGCGGGGGCACCTCGGCGGGCAGCCAGGGCGAGACCGAGGGGGCGAAACGGACGTCCACGTCGTCGGGGTGGGCGTCCGGGTCGGCGGGCTTGCGCGCGGCCAGCAGCGTGTCGCCGACGACGGTGAGCCGGATGTCGGCCCGCTTGGTGATCCGTCGCTGCAGCAGCGTCGGCCCGAAGGCGACCGCCGCGAAGTCGGTGTCCGGCGCGACCCGGCTGGTCGGCACCGCACGCGGCGGCTCCTGCGGATGCGCGCCGGAGACCGGTTTGACCACCAGGTCCGGGAAGCGTTCCGCGAACTCCCGCGCCGCCTGCGGGAACGTGGTGATCAGGGTGGCCGGTACGGGCAGTCCGCAGCGCTGGGCGAGGTGCAGCTGCCAGGGCTTGTGGCGGGCCCGTACGGCCGCGTCGGGATGGTTCATCCAGCGTGCGTCCGTGCAGCGCAGCATGCCGTACAGCGCCTGCGACGACTCCTCCGTCAGCCAGGCGGACGGCTGGGCGGCGCGCGAGGCCGGCGCCCCGGGCCTGCGTACCCAGACGGAGCGCAGGCCGTTCATGCTCACCAGGCGCCCGCCGACGGACAGATGTCCACGGCGGTCGCCCTGGAGGTACTCGCCCGAGAGCGCCACCCCCTGGGTGAGATCGGCGGGATCGAGCCGGACCACGGGCACGCCCGCCTCGCCCAGCCGGAGGACCACCATGTCCGCCGTCACGTCCTCTTCACTGGTCAGAATGAGCACGGTCATCTTCCGAAGCCCGTGGTTCAGTCGTCGAAGTGCGTCTTGGAGCCGGCGGTCGAGGTCGTGGTCCCCAGCGCCCTGAGCACTCCGTGGTCCGTCGCGGCGATCCGTCCGTCCGGGAGGACGTTCAACTGCAGTCCGGAGTCGTACGCGTACGGAGTGGTGACGTCCAACTGCACAGCGGGCCGCGCGTAGTTGAGCGTGAACGGTTGCATGGTCTCTCCCTGATTCGGCTTTCACGTCCTTATACGAATCGAACGGGTGATTGGTTTCCTTACGCTGTGTAACCGGCGCCCCGGAGGGGGGCGTTCGGGCGTCAGGTAGGAGGACGCCGAAAGGGGCCGGGCGGCTGCGCGGCGGCGCCGGCGGTTCTCACGCCGCCAGGGTGCCGCGGGCCACCGAGAGGGCCTGCTCCGCGTACCCGCGCCCGAACAGCACCGCGTGCACCAGCAGCGGGAAGAGCTGGTGCACACCCACCCGCTCCAGCCGCCCGTCGGCCGTCGGTGCCGCCTCCTCGTAAGCCGCGAGCACCCGGTCCAGATGGGGGCAGCCGAAGAGCCAGAGCATCGCCAGGTCGGTCTCGCGGTGTCCGCCGTGCGCGGCCGGGTCGATGAGCCGGACCTCGCCGTCGGCGCCCCACAGGACGTTCCCGTTCCACAGGTCGCCGTGCAGCCGGGCGGGCGGTTCGGCCGGCCCCGCCAGGTCCGGCAGCCGGACGCAGACCCGCTCGAACACGGCCGCCTCGTCGGCACGCAGGACGCCGCGGTCCACCGCGCCGCGCACATAGGGCAGCACACGGTGCTCGGCGTACCAGGCGGGCCAGTCGGTGCCCGGCGCGTTGCGCATGGGGGCGAGCCCGATGTACGCGTCCTCGGGGCCGCCCGGGGGCGCGGCGCCGAAGCGGGGCGCGCCTGCCGCGTGGAGGGCCGCCAGGGCGTGGCCGAAACGCAGCGCCGCATCGGGGTCGGGGCGCCCGGTGGGCACCCGCTCGGTCACCAGCCACCGCTCGTCGTGGCCGAGCACCGCCGGCACCCGGACCGCGTCGGCCGCGGCCAGCCAGCGCAGGCCGGCCACCTCGGCGCGTACGGCGCCTGGGGCGTCGCCGCGCTTGACCATGACCGGTGTTCCGCCGTCCAGCGTCACTTCCGCGGGCGACCCCGGCGCCGTACGCGTCCCGGCGACCCGGCGCCCGGTGAGCCGGGACACGACCTGTCCTGGATCCTCGTCTCGGTTGGCCACGGCCTCAGGGTACGGCCCGCAACCGGGGCCCTCCGTGCGGCACTTCGACCATTGATACGACTGTTTTCGGCCAAACATCGGCGGTTACTACCCGTGCTGATCCGGTACCGCTAGCGTGAGGGCGCCGCGTCGCCACACCGGGGGCACAGGGCCCCGCAGGGACTAGCGCGCGGCGGAGGATCACCCCCGTGACCACAGCATCCGTGCTGATGGCCGACGTCTTCGAAGTCCAGCCCTACACCTCCCACTGCGAGGTCATTCTCGGCGAGGGCGCTCACGCCGTGATCGGCGTGTCCCCGGGCAACAGCTACTTTTCCGCCCGACGCCTGCACGACCTCGCCCGCTGGGGACTGGACCACTTCGAGAGGGTCGACTTCGTCTACACCGACCTGTACGTCGCCGAGATGTACGAGGCGTCCGGCTATCCGCCCGACGAGGCCCGCCGCAAGGCCGTGAAGAACCTGCGCGGGGTCCGCGCCAAGGTCCGTGACGCGGTGTCGGCGGCCGATCCCGAGGGGCTGCGCCTGGACTGGCACCCGATGTCGGAATTCCGCACCAACCCCGCCTACCAGGAGATCCACGGGCACCTGAAGGGACGCCTGGAGGGTGACAGCGCCTTCCGGGCCGTCTGCAACTCTCTGGTGAATCGTTTCCTCAGTGCGCGCGGCGAGACCCCGACCGAGCGGCAGCGCGCGGTGTGCCTGGAGTACGTGTGCGCCGAGGCCCCGCTGTTCCTGGACACCCCGGCCATCCTCAAGGTGCCGTCCTCGCTCAACTGCTACCACCAACTGCTCCCGATGGCCGAGCTGTTGTACTCCCGCGGCGCCGGCCTGCGCGCCTCGCGCAACCAGGGCCACGCCATCGTCACCCCCGCCGCCCTCGAAGGAGCCGTTGCATGACCATCGCGCCCGACACCCGCACCGACCACCCGCCCTTGCTCGACTTCCCGTTCTCCTGGGACGGCACCCGGGTGCCCGCCGAGGTCGAGGCCCTGCGTGCCGCCACCCCCGTGCGGCGCGTGCGGACCATCGCCGGCGACGAGGCCTGGCTGGTGTCGTCGTACGACCTGTGCGCGCAGGTCCTGAAGGACGACCGGTTCTCCCTCAAGGACACCTCCGCCCCCGGGGTGCCCCGGCAGTACGCGCTCACGATCCCGCCCGAGGTCGTGAACAACATGGGCAACATCACCGGCGCCGGGCTGCGCCGCGCGGTGCTGAAGGCGCTCAACCCGAAGTCCCCGGGCCTGACGGACCGGCTGCGCGAGGAGGCGCACCGGCTGGTGGACCGGATGGCGGCCGACGGCCCGACGGCCGACCTGCGCGGCGCGTTCTGCGACCCGTACTCGGCGGGCATGCACTGCCGCATCCTCGGCATCCCGCAGACCGAGGCCCCCGCCTTCCTGCGCAGCATCGACATCGCCTTCATGAACGCGCCCTGCCCGGTCACCGGCGCGAAGATCAACTGGGACCGGGACATCGCCCGGATGACGGCCCTGCTCGACGACCCCGCGACGCACGGCCTGATGGGCGAACTCGCCGCCCTGCGCGACGACCCCGACTACGCCCACCTCACCGACGAGATGCTGGCGACCGTCGGTGTCACGATGTTCGGCGCCGGTGTGATCTCCACCTCGGGCTTCCTCGCCATGGCCCTGGTCCACCTGCTCACCCACCCCATCACCCGGGACCTGCTCAGGGACCGTCCGGACCTGATCGGCCCGGGCGTGGAGGAGCTGCTGCGGGTGAACCTCTCCATCGGTGACGCCCTGCCCCGGCTCGCGCTGGAGGACGTACGGCTCGGCGACGTCGAGGTGCGCAGGGGAGAACTCGTCCTGGTCCTGGTCGAGGGCGCCAACCTCGACCCGGAGAAGTTCCCCGACCCGCACCGCTTCGACGTGCACCGTGACAACGCCGCCGACCACCTCTCCTTCGGCGGCGGCGCCCACTACTGCCCCGCGACCGGGCTCGGCCGCGCCCACGCCCGGATCGCCCTGGAGGTCCTGCTGGAACGCCTGCCGGACCTCGCGCTCGCCGTGCCCTCCGGGCAACTGGTGTGGCGCACCGGCTTCATGAAACGGATCCCGGAGCGGCTGCCGGTGACCTGGTAACCCGGCGCAGCCTCCGCCCGCCGTACGGCGCCCAGGGACGGGGCGCCGTACGGGCGTGCCCGAGGACCTCAGCCGCCGACGGGCCGCGCACCCCGGGTCAGTCCCACCGGATTGCCGGCCGGCAGCAGCCCCGACCCCTCGACCGCACGGGCCAGCGGCTCCAGCAGCCCGGCGAGACGTGCGGCACGGTCGGCGCCGAGCGCGGTCCACGGCCCCTCGGCCGCCGCGTCGGTCAGCGCCTCGACCTCCGCCCGCAGGGCCGCCCCGGCCGGGGTGAGCGTCCCGTCCGCCGCGAGCAGCCCGTGATTTCGTAGCCGTGCGCCGGCCGCCTCCCAGTCCGCCGGCTCCCACTTCCGCGTCTCCCGCAGGAACGGCCCGTCGGACTCGCCGGCCGCCGCCTTGAGCACCATGGCCTCGACCGGCCCGATCCCCTGACTCACCAGGACCGCGACATGTCCCTCCCCCCGGTGCTCGCGCAGGGTCGTCAGCGCCTGCCACAGACGCGCGGCCGGCCGTTCCGGGCGTGGCAGCGCCTGGTTGGCGGCGGCCAGCACCCGGCCCGCGGTGTCCGCCGCGGCAGCCGCCTCCCAGGCGAGGTCCGCGGCCTGCGCGAACTCGGCAGAGCCGACGACGTCCCGGCCGAACAGCCCCGTCATCGCCGCGTCCATGGCCTCCGCACGGGCCGCCAGCACGTCCGCGGGAGCCGCGTACCCCCAGGCGTCGGGCAGCGCCCGGGCCACCCGGGCCGGATGGAAGACGTAGAAGCAGCCGGTCACCACCGACGGGGCCACCGGGCCGAGCGGCGCGGCGCGCAGCGCGAAGTACCCCATCCAGAATCCGCGCATGCCGAGCACGTCCGCCGCCCGGTGCGCCTCGGGTGCGAAGTACACGAGATCGTGCACCGGCTCGTACCGCTCCCACAAGGTCCGCGCCATCCCGTCCGCCACTGCTTCCTCCCACCGCGTCGGCCTGCCGTGCCGTCGGCACCAGCCTGCGTTATGACCTGTGTCATAACAAGGTCGCGGTGGCGGGATCCGTCCGGGCGGAGGTCAGCGGGGGAGCGCCTGGATCCGGCCGATGGCGTTGCCGATCAGTTCCGTGAACCACACGGCCCGGTCGGGGCCCGCCGTCAGCCGGAAGGGCACCTTGCCGGCACCGCCGGGCACCGGGAAGGTGGTGATCCTGCCGTCCGCCGCGACCCGGCCGATCCGCCCGGCCTGGTCGGCGTACCAGATCCGGCCGTCGGGCCCGCGGGTGATGCCGCTCGGGCCGCTGCCCGGGTCGGGCAGCGGGAACCGGGTGACGCGGCCGGTGTACGTGATCCGGTCCACCGAGTCCGAGCCGGACGCGGTGACCCACAGGCCCCCCGGACCGGCGACGATGTCGTCGGGGAAGTCGGACGCCCCGCCCAGTGCGTACTCGGTGATCCGGCCCGCGAGGGTGATGCGCCCGACCTTGCCGCTGTCGATCTCGGTGAACCACAGGGCCCCGTCCGCGCCCGGCGTGATGGAGTACGGGCCGGCCAGCGCCGTCGGCACGCGGTACTCCGTGAACCGGCCGGAGGTGGTCAGCCGGCCGATCTTGTTCGTGTTCCCCTCGGTGAACCACAGGGCCCGGTCCGGTCCGACCGTGATCCCGGACGGCGCGCTGTCGGCCGTGGGCACCCGGAACGTCCGGTAGCGACCGGAGGTGGTCATGCGGCCGATCCTGCCCGTGCTGGTCTCGGTGAACCACAGGGCACCGTCGGGTCCCGCGACGATCTCGGTGGGGCCGGTGTCAGGCCCGGAGGTGGGGAAGTCGGCCACGGAGCCGTCCAGCGCGATCCGCCCGATCCGGCCGGCGCCGTTCTCCGCGAACCACAGCGCATGGTCCGGCCCGAGGGCGATGCCGGCGGGGACGCTGTCGGCCGCGGTGGTGACCGGATACTCCGTCACCTGGCCGACGTCGGCCCGGGCCGGTGCGGCGACGGCGGCGACGCCGATCAGCGCACCCACCGACACCGTGAGCAGCCGACGGGCTCCGCGTGCGAGCAGGGTGGTCTCGAGCATGGGGCGGCCCCTTCTCGGCGGGCTGGGGCGACGAGGTTACCGCTGGAATGTGATGGTTTGTCGGATCCGGATCGGGGCGCGGCGCACGGGTCACGGGCCGTTCCACCGGACGGAGTACGCCGACCGGTGCGCCCCCTGCCGGTGCCGGGCGACCGGAGCGGTCATCCTCGGTGCGTGGGCGACGAGTTGACCGTACGGCCGGCCCGCCGCCGGTACCGGCCTCGGTGTGGACCGGCGCCCCCTCCGGCCGTTCCCCCGGTCCGCGCGGGACGCGCGGCGCCCGACATGCCGGCTGATTGACCCGGACGAGGGTCCATGCGGCGCAATCACTGGGGCAGACGGGTGGCGGGGTGACCCGGCTGGGCGGCTCGGATGGTGGGAGCCGGAGCCCTCCTTGACGGTGGTTCATGTCGGAGCCGGGTCCATCCAGCTGATGAGGTATCCGCTGCCCGGTCACGGCGGAAGGACATCACTATGCGTTCTGCACGCATGCTCCTGGCCACGGCGGCCGCCGGCGCCGCCCTCGCCCTCACGACACCCGGCGCCGCCCTCGCCGTCCCCGCGGGCGGCGACGGCGGCGGCCACGGCGGCTCGTCCTACAGCGGTCAGGACGGGGGTTCCGGCGGCGGCCACGGCAAGGGCTCCGACCGTGACAGCGGTGAGGACTCCGGCGGTGACCACGACAAGGACTACGGCAAGCAGCGCGACAGCGGGGGAGGACACGACGGGCCGCGCGGTGGAATGCACACGGGTGGCGGAGCGCTCGCGTCGCTGGTGCGCAGTGACGACTGGAGCTCCGGCTCGGGTTCGGGCGGCGACGCCGGTGGCTTCGACCCCGAGAGCAACGGGGGCAAGGACCAGGGCGGCGAGAAGGGCGAGGGCGGCAAGGGCAAGAACGAGGACGGCGGCAGCCGTGGCCAGAGCGACCGGGGCGAGGACGAGGACAGCGGCGGCCGAGGCCAGGGCGGCGGCGACGAAGGCCGGGACAAGCCCCGGGGCGGCATGCACACCGGCGGCGGCGCGCTCGCCGCTCCCGGTGTCACCACGGGTGGGCTGGCCGTGCTGGGCGTGGGTGCCGCCGGGGCGTACGCGCTGCGCCGCAGGAAGGCCTCCGGGGCGGCGGCCTGACGCATCGACGCGACCCGGGGAAGCGGCCGCCGCCGACGCGCCCGGCGTGTCGGCGGTCCGCGCCGTGGCCCCCGTCCACCGGTTCCCGCGTACCGGTGCCCCCTGTTCCGATCCCCGTGCTGCCGTGCCCGAGCGAGGTGGTGACCGATGGCAGCAGATCCGTCCTCCCCGCCCTCCGCGCAGCCGGCGGCGGGCGAGCCGAACCCCGGCCGCGGCGGGCGGCTGACCCTCTGGGGCGTGGCGATCGTCCTCCTCGCCATGAGCGTGTTCGGCGGCCACCACGGGCCGGACGACGCGAGGCCGACGTCCCGTACCGCGGGCGCGAGCGCCGCCGCGCCGGCCGATCCGGGGCGGTCCGACGACACCGCGCTGCCCCGGTCCACACCGACCCGCCTGCTCATCCCGAAGATCGGCGTGGACGCGCCCTTCACCACCCTGACGCTCGCCGACACGGGCCAGCTCCAGCCCCCGCCCGCGGCCGACACCAACCTCGTCGGCTGGTACCCGGGGGGCGTCTCGCCCGGGGAGAAGGGCACCGCGATCATCGCCGGGCACGTCGACACCGTGACCTCGGCCGCCGTCTTCGTCAACCTCGACCAGCTGCGGAGCGGTGACCGGTTCAGCGTGGAGCGCGTCGACGGCCGCACGGCGAACTTCGTCGTGGACAGCGCCGACACCTTCGCCAAGGACGACTTTCCCAGCGAGCGCGTGTACGCCGACGCCTCGCGCCCCGAGGTCCGCCTGATCACCTGCGCCGGGGACTACGACCACTCGGTGCGCGACTACACCGACAACCTGGTGGTCTTCGCCCATCTGGTGTGACCCGGCCGGTACGGGTCAGGAGGCGCGGTCGGCGAACGGGCCGCCCGCGCCGAACGCCAGCGCCGCGAACCGCTCGCCGATCCGCCGGTGCGTGGCCGCGTCCGGGTGGAGGCCGTCGGGCAGCGGCAGTTCGCCGAAGTCGGCCTCGCCGTACAGCTCGCGGCCGTCGAGCAGACTCAGGTGCGGGTCCTCGGCGGCCCGCTCACGCACGATCCGGGCCAGCTCCTCCCGGATCACCCCCAGCGTGAGCTTCCCCGCGGCCTTCTCCGCCGGGTCCCCGGTCGCCCGGAACCGCAGCCGGCCCTCACTCAGCGCGGACAGGTCCGGGGCGCTCGGGCCCGGGGTGTCCTCGTGGAGGGGGCACAGGATCGGCGAGACGACGAGCAGCGGAGTGTCCGGGTGGCCGTCGCGGACGGTGTCGAGGAAGCCGTGGACGGCTGGGCCGAAGGCGCGCAGCCGCATCAGGTCGGCGTTGACCAGGTTGATGCCGACCTTGACGCTGATCACGTCGGCCGGCGTGTCGCGCAGGGCCCGCGCGGTGAACGGGTCGAGCAGCGCGCTGCCGCCCAGGCCCAGGTTGATCAGCTCCACCCCGCCGAGGGACGCGGCGAGCGCCGGCCAGGTGGTGGTCGGGGACGCGGCGTCGGAGCCGTGGCTGATCGAGCTGCCGTGGTGCAGCCACACCCTGCGGCCCGCGTCCGGTACGGCTTCGACGGGGGCGTCGGCGCGCAGCGCGACGAGTTCGGTCGTCTCGTTGTGCGGCAGCCATATCTCCACGTCCTTGACCGCGTCGGACAGGCCGGTGAAGCGCACGGTGCCGACGGGACCCGGGCGGTGCTCGACCGAACCGGTCCGCATGTCGATGGTGAGCGTGTCGCCGCCGGTGACCGTGGCGCTGCCCGCCGGCCGCCCGTCGACGAGCAGGTCGTACACGCCGTCCGGGCGTGACGGCGCCCCCGTGTAGACCCGCTTGGTCGGCAGGGTGTCCAGTTCGACCGTGGTGGCGCGGGTGCGCAGGGCCAGCCGTACCCCGGAGGGCTGGGACTCCGCCATGCGCAGCTGCGGGTCGGCGCACTGGGCGCGGGCCCGGGCGGGCAGCCGGTGCGGCAGCAGGCCGTGGGCGGTGCGCTCCAGGTCGAGGGCGCCGCGGATGAGGACGGGGGAGAGGGGAATGGTCTGCATGGTGGGGCCTGTGTCTCAAAAGGGTCCCTGCGCCGCACGCGGTCAGGGAGGTCGGGAAGGTCAGGGGGCGGGCCAGTGGCGCAGCAGGGAGTCGAGGGCGTCCAGGATCCGTGTCCAGGACTCCTGCGAGTCGGGGGCGCTGTGGCTGAACCCGCCGGCGAGCTCCAGACCGACGTAGCCGTTGAAGACGCTGCCGAGGAGGCGGACCGCGTGGGTCTGGTCGGGTTCGGACAGGTCGTAGCCGCGCAGGATCGCCCGGGTCATCTGCGCATGCCGGACGCCCGCGCTGCCGGCCGCCGCCTCGGGGTCCAGCGGATGGCGGGTCGCCGCCCAGCGGCCGGGGTGCGCGCGGGCGTAGTCGCGGTAGACGTCGGCGAAGGCGCGCAGGGCGTCGCCGCCGGCCCGGCCGGCGAGCGCCTCGGCGGCGCGGTCGGCGAGCTCCTCCAGGGCGAGCAGCGCGATCCGGGTCTTGAGGTCCTGGGAGTTCCTCAGGTGCGAGTAGAGGCTCGCGACCTTGACGTCGAACCGCCGGGCCAGCGCGGACACCGTCACCTGCTCGAAGCCGACCTCGTCGGCGAGCTCCGCGCCCGCCCGGACCAGGCGCTCGGTGGTTAGTCCTGCCCTAACCATCAGCCTTCTCCCTTCTGCCAGAACTGATTGTGCAGCTTCCAAAAAGCTTTAGGCAAATGGGAATGTGCTGTAGGGAGTGGGATGAGCCGACGAACTCCTCCCCCAAGGTCGCTCGCGGCCGGGGCGGGACGTCGGCGGGTCTGCGACTTGTGCAGGTCGCGGCCGGATGGAACGCTTCGGTCCGCCGGCCGGGACCGGGCCGGCGCGGGCGGTGAGCGCCGGCCCGGCGTGTGGCACCGCAGGGGCGCGGGACGGGGAGTGGAGCGATGGAGCTGGAGCTGCGGCACCTCAGAGTGCTGTGCGCGATCGCCGACGCGGGCAGTGTGGGCCGCGCCGCGGCTCAGCTCGGCTACTCCCAGCCCGCCGTCAGCACCCAGCTGCGGCGCATCGAGCGGCACCTTGGCGAGCCGCTCTTCGAGCGCGGGACGAGCGGGGTGCGGCCCACCCGGTACGGCGCCGAGGTCGTCGCCCAGGCCCGCGACGTCCTGGCCCGCGCGGACGCCATCGGCCACCGCAAGCCCGCCGCGCGACCCGGCCGCACCCTGCGGGTGGCGGCGACCAACTCGCCCATGCTCTCCGGCACGGTCTCCCGTGTGCGCTCCCGGCTGCCCGAGCTGTCCGTGGCGGTCACCAGCGTCTACGCCTCCTCACGGATCGTGGAACTGCTGGAGGAGGGCGCGGTGGACGCCGCCATCGCCGCCGACTATCCGGGCATGGAGCTGCGCCACTCGGGCGCGGTGCGGCACCGCGGGATCGTCACCGAGCCGACGTTCGTCGCCCTGCCCTCCCGGCACCGGCTGCGGCAGTGCGCCCAGGTTCAGCTCGCCGAACTGGCCGAGGACGCGTGGTTCGTCACCCCGGACGACGGGGCCGGCTGGCCCGGGGTGTTCTACGACGCCTGCGCGGCGGCCGGATTCACACCGGTGACCGTCCACGAGTTCCTCGGCGACCAGACCCAGCTGCAGAGCATGATCGCGGACGGGCTCGGGGTGTCGCTCGTGCAGCCGACGCTGCGGCCGATGCCGCACGTCGTGGTCAAGCCGCTGGCCGGTTCCCCCCTGTGGTGCCGTTACGTGCTGGCGTGGCGGCCGGACACCGTCACCGACGACATGGTGGACACGCTGGTCCAGTCCGCCACGGCCGCCTACCGTGACCTCGTGGCCCAGGCACCGCATCTGCGGGCGTGGGCCTCGCGCACCTGGAGCGTCGCGGGGGCGTAACCGCAGGCCGACGGCGTGCCGCGATGTTATGAGCGGCCGGTGTCATGTGCTATGTCACACGGCATTGTGGCGCCGATGGCCCGCTGAGACAGTGCCTCACACGCCTCAACACCCCACCGAGGCGCATCCCTTCGTGGAGGAACCCCAGATGCGCTATCGCTTCGCGCTGCCCGGGCGCATGCCCGGACGCCTGGCCGGCGCCGCGGCCGTCTGCGTCACCGTGGCCGGCCTGCTGACCACACCGGCCCTGGCCGCACCCCCGCCGCACACCGGCGCGGCCGCCGCCCCCCACGCCCAGGTGCCCACGCCGTCGCCCACCGGAGCGACCACCGCCGCCACCGAGCGCCCCGCGACCCGTCCCCACCGGCTCAGCCCGGCCCAACTCCCGCCGCACAGGTTCACGTTCACCCATCGGGAGAGAAGGGTGGCCGGTACTGCCTCCTGCACCCCGGGCGACTTCGGCTCACGTACCGGGTCCGCCCTCGTCGCCTATGTGAAGGCGGCGTCCACGGACTGCGTCAACACCCTGTTCGCGGTCACCGGCAAGGACGCGTACGACGTGTTCCGCGAGCCCCAGATGCTGACCGTCGCGGCCGCGTACCGGACCACCGCGGGCCAGTACCGCGGCGACGACGCCGGCGGCCTGGAGCAGCTGGTCCTCTTCCTGCGGGCGGGCTACTACGTGCAGTTCAACCATCCGGGGGACGTGGGGACGTACACCTCCCGCCTCACCTCCGCCGTCACGGCCGGCCTGGACACCTTCTTCGCCCGCTCCCACTCCCGCGACGTCACCGCGGCCAACGGTGACATCCTCGGCGAGACGGTCGTCCTCACCGACAGCGCCGACCAGCAGGGCCGCTATCTGTCCGTCTACCGGCGGCTGCTGAACGCCTACGACAGCTCCTACGACGCGATCCCCAGCATGATCGGTGCCGTCAACGACGTCTACACCCCGCTGTGGCGCGGCAACTGGAACCCCGACTACGTGCGGGCGGTCGAGGCCGACCCGCGCATCATCGACACCCTCTACGACTTCGCCCTGGCCAACACCGACCAGCTCGGTACCGACCTGGCCTTCCTGGACTCCAACGCCGGGATGAACCTGGCCCGTTACGTCGAGCACCCCGAACTCCAGGACACCGTACGGCCGTTGGTCAAGGACCTGCTGGACGGGACGGCGATGACCGGCCCGACCGCCGGGCTGTGGGTGGCCGTGGCCACGCAGGCCGGCGCCTACGACGGCGCCGAGTGCTCCTACTACGACGTCTGCGACCTGCCCGGCAAGCTCACCAGGGCGGTGCTGCCCGTCACCCGCCGGTGCGACGCGAACGTCACCGTCCGGGCCGAGGCGCTCACCGCGGCCGACCTCGACGCCGCCTGCGCGAGCGTGCTGAACCAGAGCTCCTATTTCCGCGGCGTGGTCAAGGCGGGCGGACCGATACCCGGCCAGTACGTGTCCACGATCCAGCTGGTGGTCTTCGCCGCCCGCGCCGACTACCAGACGTACGCGGGCCCGATCTACGGCATCGACACCGACAACGGCGGCATGACCCTGGACGGCGACCCGTCCGATCCGGCCAACCACGTCACGTCGATCATGTACCAGAAGCCCGCGGACGACGGCTTCCCGGCCCGGATCTGGAACCTCAACCACGAGTACACGCACTTCCTCGACGGCCGGGACGACATGAAGGGCGACTTCGCCCAGGAGATCACCGTGCCGGACGTGTGGTGGATCGAGGGCGTGGCCGAGTACGTCTCCTACGGCTACCGCGGCCTCGCCGACGACCAGGCGGTCCAGGAGGCGGCCCGGCACACGTACCGGCTGAGCACTCTCTTCGAGAACACCTACGACAACAGCGACACCACCCGCACCTACCCGTGGGGCTACCTCGCCGTGCGCTACATGACCGAGCGCCACCCCGACGACGTCCAGCGCATGCTGGCCCGCTTCCGCGCCGGTGACTACGCCGGCGGATACGCCGTCTACCACGACGGCATCGGCACCCGCTACGACGCCGGCTTCGACCAGTGGCTCACGGCGTGCGCCGCGGGCGCCTGCTCCCGGCCGGCCAAGGCCTGACCGACCGCTCGCGCCCGACGCGACGGCCGCCGGCCGGAACCCCGGTCGGCGGCCGTCGCGCCGTCCTCATGCCCGTGCGTCCGGCGTCAGACCGCCGTCGCCGGGAACGTCGGGTACTCCACGCCCGAGACGTGCTGGACCACCCGGACCACCTGGCAGGAGTAGCCGAACTCGTTGTCGTACCAGAGGTAGAGGATCGCGTTGTCGCCGTCGACCTTCAGGGCGCCGGCGTCCACGATCGAGGCGTGGCGCGAGCCGATGAAGTCGCTGGAGACCGCGTCGGGGGCCGTGATGAAGTCGATCTGGCGCTTGAGCGGCGAGGTCAGCGACACCTCGCGCAGGTAGTCGTGGACCTCCTCGCGGGTTGCCTCGCGCGCCAGCTGAAGGTTGAGGATCGCGATCGAGACGTCCGGCACCGGGACGCGGATCGAGCTGCCGCTGATCTTCGCCTTCAGGTCGGGCAGCGCCTTCGCCACGGCGGAGGCGGCACCGGTCTCGGTGATGACCATGTTGAGCGGCGCGGAACGGCCGCGGCGCTCGGACTTGTGGTAGTTGTCCAGCAGGTTCTGGTCGTTGGTGAACGAGTGGACGGTCTCCACGTGGCCGCGCAGCACGCCGTACTCGTCGTCCATGGCCTTCAGCGGCGGGACGATCGCGTTGGTGGTGCAGGAGGCGCAGGACAGGATCTGCTCGTCCGGCTTGATGGTGTCGTGGTTGACGCCGTGCACGATGTTCGGGACGTCGCCCTTGCCCGGCGCGGTCAGGACGACCTTCTCGATGCCGGGGCGCAGGTGCTTGGACAGGCCCTCGCGGTCACGCCACTTGCCCGTGTTGTCGATGAGGATGGCGTCCCGGATGCCGTACTCGGTGTAGTCCACGTGCGACGGGTCGTCGGCGTAGATCACCTTGATCTCGTTGCCGTTGGCGAGGATCGTGCTGCTGTCCTCGTCCACGGTGATGGTGCCCTGGAACTGGCCGTGGATGGAGTCGCGGCGCAGCAGCGAGGCGCGCTTGACGATGTCCTGGGCACCCCCGCCGCGCACCACGATGGCGCGCAGGCGCAGGCCGTTGCCCGAACCGGACTTCTCGATGAGCAGGCGGGCGACGAGCCGGCCGATGCGGCCGAAGCCGTACAGCACGACGTCGCGCGGCTCACGACGCTCGATCTTGTTGGCACCGGTGGCACCGGCGACGGCCTCGGCGGTGAACTCCGCCACGCTCAGGCCGCGTTCGTCGGCCTTGTGCAGGGTGGCCAGCATGCCGAGGTCGATCTGGGCGGGCCCGAGGTCGAGGGCGGTGAGCGCCTCGAGGTACGGCATGGTCTCGGTGACCGACAGCTCGGCGCCGGCGATCTGCCGGGCGAAGCGGTGCGTCTTGAGGATGCTGACCACCGACTTGTTCACCAGGGAGCGGCTGTGCAGCAGGACGGTCACGTCCCGCTCGCGGTGCAGCTTCCCGATGAGCGGGATCATCGACTCCGCGATCTCCTCGCGGATCTTCCAGTTGGTGAACGAGTCGTCGTTGACAGTCACGGGTCCATCTTTCGAGCTAGGCAGCGCTCATATGGTAACCACACCGCCCAGCTGGTCCTTCCGGGGGTGGGGAGGTAAGGGAGGTGCGCCCATTCCTCGACCGGTTCCTGAATCAGGGTGGAAGTGTGTAAGAAACCCGAGTCGCGATTTGCCCGTCTTACCTGGCGTGCCCAAGGTCAAGAGCGTGAGCACCTCCTCCGTACCGCGGCCCGAGCCGGCCGCCCCCTCCCGCCCCCTCCGCCCTCCGGCCCTGTCCAGGATCGCCCGGCGCGGGATCCCCGAGGGGGCGCTTCCCGCCCTCGCCCTGTTCGCGGCCGTCCGGCTCGCCGGCATCCTCGTGGTGATCCTCGCGAACGACGTCCGGGGCCATCCGCTCCTCAGGACCCTGGCCCACTCCTGGGACTCCCGCTGGTACCTGCACATCGCCGCCCAGGGGTACGGCCACAAGATCTGGATCACGCCGACCGGCGCCGTCCAGACCGACTGGGCGTTCTTCCCGCTGTATCCGGCGCTCATCAGAGCACTCACCACCGTCCTGCCGTTCACGCCGGGCCAGGCCGCGCTGATCATCGCCTGGCTCGCCGCGGGCGTGGCCGCCTACGGCATCTACGCCATCGGCCACCTCCTGTACGGGCGCGGCGTCGCCACCGCCCTGGTCGGCCTGTGGGCCGTACTCCCGCACGCCGTCGAACTGACCATCGCCTACACCGATTCGCTGTTCGCCGCGTTCGCCGTCTGGTCCCTGTACTGCGTGCTCAAGGGCCGCTGGCTGTGGGCGGGCGCGCTGGCCGCGCTGGCCGGCCTCTCCCGGCCCAGCGGCTTCGCGATCGCGGTGGCCGTCGCCCTCGCCGCCGCGCACGAGGTGGTGCGCCGCCGCGGCCGGGTCCCGGCGAGGCTGTGGGCCGGAGCCCTGCTGGCACCGCTGGGCTGGCTCGGCTACGTGCTGTGGGTGGGCGGACAGACCGGCGACCTGCTCGGCGGCTACTTCACCGTGCAGAGCGCCTGGGACTCCCGCTTCGACTTCGGTGTGGGCTCGGCGCGCTTCGTCAAGGCCCTGCTCCTGCACGGCGGCGGCGTCGTCTACCCGGCGGCCCTGGTGATCGTCGCGGCGGGCGTGCTGCTGTTCGCGCTGCTGTGCCTGGACCGCGCCCCGCTGGTCCTCGTGGTCTTCTCCGGGGTCCTGGTCCTGCTGGTGATCGGGGGCTCCGGCTCCTTCTCCTCCAAGCCCCGCTTCCTGCTGCCGGCGTTCCCGCTGCTCATCCCGATGGCCCGCGCCCTCGCCCGGACCTGGCGGACACGGCCGGCCCAGGCGGTGCTCGTCTACGGTGCCCTCGCCCTCGTGTCCCTGACGTTCGGCGCGTATGTGACGGCGGTGGCGCACTCCCCGCTGTGAAGGGCGTGATTCGGGGTAGGCGGGGGACGTCCGAGGAAAGGATCGTCATGACGACCTACGTGATCAGCGTCCCCGGCACCTTCACCGGCGGCATCGGGGCCGACGTCCGGACCCGGCTGGCGCGGGCCCTCCGGCCGGCCGATCCGCACGGCACCAGGATGGGCAGCGCCGAGGACCTGGACGCGCTCAGCGTCAACGAGGACAACACCTTCACCCTGCGCCTGACCGTCGAGGCGGACACCGGCCCGCACGCCGAGGAGGAGGCCCGGCGGCTCGCGGACTCCGCCCTGCGGGACGCGGGACTGGACGAGCGCAGCGCTCCGCTCGGGCCCACCGTGATCACCGGCATCGACTCCGAGGTCCGCTGAACCGGGGTTGCGGCATCCGTGGGCGGGGGCAGGATCGCCCGATATCGGTAAAATCTAGGCATTTGCTGAATATTCAGGCGGCCGGCCCCCCGCGGGCCCCACCGCCCCGCCGGAAGTGAACGATGCCCCGCAAGCGCTCCAGGGACGAGGACGACGAGCTGCTGACCAGACTCGGCACGCTCACCGCCCAGGCGCGTGAGCGCGCGGAGCTGCAGCGGTCCCAGGTCGAACTGGCCATCGCCCTGCAGCGGGGCATGCTGCCCCGGGACCTGCCCCGCGCGACCGGCCTGCACCTGGCGGTCCGGTACGCGCCGGCCACCTTCGGCCTCAACGTGGGCGGCGACTGGTACGACGCCTTCACGCTGCCCGACGGCCGGATCGGGCTGTCCATCGGCGACGTACAGGGCCACAACATCGAGGCCGCGGCCTTCATGGGCCAGGTCCGGGCCGGACTGCGCGCCCTCGCCTCCGTCACGGGCGAGCCCGGCGACCTCCTCGCCCGCACCAACGACCTGCTGCTCTCCCTCGGCAGCGACCTCTTCGCCACCTGCACGTTCATGCGCCTCGACCCGGCCACCGGCGTCCTGGAGAGCGCCCGGGCCGGGCACATCCCGTGCGTGTGGGCCACGGCCGACGGCAAGTCGGGTGTCGTCGACGACGAGGGCGGGCCGCCGCTCGGCGTCGCCCAGGGCGTCGAGTACCCGGTGACCCGGCACCGGCTCACCACCGGCGGGATGTTCGTGCTGCTCACCGACGGTGTGGTGGAGGGGCCGTCGCTGACCGTCGAGGAAGGGCTGGACCAGGTGGTGCGGCTCGCCGGCATCGCCGCCGTGGCCGGCCTGGAGGCCCACGCGCTGGCCGCCGCCGTGATCAAGGGCGCGGAGAGCGTGGGCCACGAGGACGACGCCGCCGTCCTCGTCGTCGGCCTCGACGGGATGCACGCATAGGGCCGTACGGCTCCCTCACGTCGCCGACCTGCGGCGGGCGGTGTGGGATGGCTGCCGTGGTGGGTATCGAGGAGCTGCGCCGGCCGGGCGGGTACGCCGTCCAGGTGCTGGCCGTCGCCGCCTGCTACTACGCGGCGGGCCGCATCGGACTGCTGCGCGAGCTCACCGTCGAGGGCGCCGTCGTCACCCCCATCTGGCCGCCCACCGGTCTCGCCGTCGCCGCCCTGCTCATCCTCGGCCTGCGCTGCTGGCCCGGCATCGCGCTCGGCGCCCTGTTCGTGGTGCTGTCCCTCACCAGCTTCCGCCCCGACGTGCTCGGCACCGTCGCGGGCCAGACCCTCGCCCCGATCGCCGCGGCGCTCCTGCTGCGCCGGGCCGGCTTCCACACCGACCTGGGCCGGTTGAAGGACGGCCTCGCCCTGGTGTTCCTGGGCGCCCTGGGCGCCATGCTGATCAGCTCGACCGTCGGTGTCGGCCTGCTCGTCCTCGCGGACAAGCTGGCCGCGCACAGCTTCTGGCCCGTCTGGCTCGCCTGGTGGGTCGGCGACGCGATGGGCGTCCTGCTCGTCACCCCGCTGCTGCTCCTGCTGCACCGCGCCCGCTGGCCGCCGTCCCCGACCCGCTGGCAGGAGGCGACCGCGCTGACCGTCGTCGCCTGCGCTGTCGTCCCGTGGGCGGTGTACAGCTCGATCAGCCTGCTCTTCCTCGTCTACCCGCTCATCATCTGGGCGGCCCTGCGCTTCCAGCTCGGCGGCAGCATGCTCTGCGCCCTGCTGACCTCCGTGCTGGCGACCCTCGCGGCGACGGACGGCGTCGGTGCGTTCCAGCGGCTGAGCCGGATCGAGGTCATGGCGAAGCTCCAGGCGTTCAACGGCGCGATGGCCCTGACCGCGCTGCTGCTGTCGGCCCTGATCACCGAGCAGCGCAACACCCGGCGCTCGGTGGAGAAGGCCTGCCAGGAACTGGTCGAGGTGCTGGAGCACCTCACCGCGGGCGAGGCCCCGCCACCGCGCCCGCCGCACCCGGACACCGGGGGAACCGGCGGGCGGTCCCCGGGCGGGGGCGGCTAGGGGGCCACGCGGAGCCGGTACGGGTGTGGCCGGTTCACCGGTGCCCGTCGTCCCTCTCCGGCTCTGCCGAGCCCCTGGGCGACGCGGTGGTGTCCCGCCGGGAGGGCGTCGGCGGCTGGGCGGAACCGGTCGTGCGTAACTGCCCTCCGTGCGTGCCGTGGCCCCCGCAGATGCCCGGGGGTGCGTCCGCGAGGGCCTGTGCCTCGTGGCCGCGGCGTCGCCGGCGAGCGGTGCGCTCGGCGGTCGTGGCGTGGTCGTCCGGTCGGTCGCGGTCCGTGTCGGTCATGCGGCGCCGAGTACCCGGGCGGTGGCCGGCTCCAACGTCGTCACGGCGTGTCGATCGGCCCGCCCGGGGCACTGGGAGACGATGGGCGCAGTCCGTGACGGACACGGCCGGACCGGAGGGACAGGGGCGGCATGGAGCAGCGGGTGGCACCGCGCGGGCCGGGCGCGGCGGCCGGGGCGGCCGGGACCGGCTCCGGCGGCCCGGTACGGCGCGAGGACGCCGGGAACGCGAGGGCCCCGGGCGACACCGACGCACGCCGTCGCATCCCGCGCACCGACCTGCTCCTGCGCGACCCCCGCCTGTCGGCGGCCGTGGACCGGCTCGGCGCGGACGTGGTGAAGGCCGCCGTCCGGCAGGCACAGCAGCGGGCCCGCGAGGGGAGCATCGCGCCCGAGGAGGTGGCGCGGACGGCACTGGCCGGGCTGCCCGTCGCCGCGAGCGGGCTGCGGCCGGTGATCAACGCCACCGGGGTGCTGCTGCACACCAACCTCGGCCGGGCCCCGCTGTCGGACGCCGCCCGGCAGGCGGTCCAGGAGGCCGCCGGACCCACGGACGTCGAACTCGACCTGGCGACCGGCGTCCGGGCCCGCCGGGGACGCTCCGCCCTCGCCGCGCTGCAGGACCGGGTGCCCTCCGCCGGCGCCGTCCACGTCGTCAACAACGGCGCCGCCGCACTCGTCCTGGCCGCCACCGCGCTCGCGGCCGGCAAGGAGATCGTCGTCAGCCGGGGCGAGATGGTGGAGATCGGCGACGGCTTCCGCCTGCCCGACCTGCTCGTCTCCACCGGCGCCCGGCTCCGCGAGGTCGGGACGACCAACCGCACGACCGCCGCCGACTACGCCGCCGTCATCGGCCCCGGCACCGGATTCGTGCTGAAGGTGCACCCCTCCAACTTCCGCATCACCGGCTTCACCCGGTCCGCCGGGGTCACCGAACTCGCCGGCCTGGGCGTCCCGGTCGTCGCCGACATCGGCTCGGGGCTGCTCGCCCCGCACCCCGCGCTGCCCGAGGAACCCGACGCCGACACCCAGCTGCGCGCGGGCGCCGCCCTCGTCACCGCCAGCGGCGACAAACTGCTCGGCGGCCCCCAGTGCGGACTGCTCCTCGGCGACGAGGACGTCGTCCGCACCCTCGCCCGGCATCCGCTGGCCCGCGCCCTGCGCGTCGACAAACTGACCCTGGCCGCGCTGGAGGCCACCCTCACCGGCCCGCCCACCCCGACCGCCCGCGCCCTCACCGCCGGCCCGGCCGGACTCAGGGCCCGCGCCGACCGGCTCGCCGACACGCTGCGCGCCGACGGCATCGACGTACGGGCCGTGGAGTCCACGGCCACGGTCGGCGGCGGAGGCGCCCCCGGAGTCACCCTGGACGGTGCCGCGCTCTCGCTGCCCGAGCCCTACGCCGCGGCCCTGCGCACCGGCCGTGTCCCGGTCGTCGGACGCCTGGAGGCGGCCCGCTGCCTGCTCGACCTGCGGTCGGTGCCGCCGGAGGACGACGAGCGGCTGGCCGAAGCCGTACGGGCGGCCCGGCCCACCGCGGAGAGGTAGGCGCCATGCGGGTCCTCGCCACCGCCGGACACGTCGACCACGGCAAGTCCGCACTGGTCCGCGCCCTCACCGGCATGGAACCCGACCGCCACGAGGAGGAACGCCGCCGGGGCCTCACGCTCGACCTGGGCTTCGTGTGGACCACACTCGGACCGGACGGGGAGCACCTGGCCTTCGTCGACGTCCCCGGGCACGAGCGGTTCGTCGCCACCATGCTGGCCGGGGTCGGGCCCGTGCCCGCCGTGCTGTTCGTGGTCGCCGCCGACCAGGGCTGGCAGCCCCAGTCGCAGGAGCACCTGGCCGTCCTCGACGCGCTCGGCGTCCGGCACGCCGTCCTCGCGGTGACCCGCAGCGACCTCGCCGACCCCGAACCCGTGCGCGCCGACGCCTTCGACCGGCTGGCCGCCACCTCCCTGGGCAAGGTGCCGTCCGTCGCGGTGAGCGCGGTCACCGGCGCCGGGCTGGACGAGCTGCGCGCCGAACTGGCCCGCCTGGCAGCCGGATTGCCCGAACCGGACGGCGACGCCGACGTACGGCTGTGGCTCGACCGGTCCTTCACGGTCCGCGGGCACGGCACCGTGGTGACCGGCACCCTCGCCGCGGGCACCCTGCGCGTCGGGGACCGGCTGGTCACCGGGGACGGCGGCCCCGGCCTGCGGGTGCGCGGCCTGCAGAGCCTGCACGAGGACCGGGCGGCCGTCGGCGCGGTGGCCCGGGTGGCCGTGAACGTGCACGGCCAGGGCCACGACACGCTGCGCCGGGGACAGGTGCTGCTGACCCCGGACCGCTGGCTCCACGCCGAGGTGATCGACGTCCGGGTCACCGGGGAGCCGGTGGCCGACCTGCCCCGCGCCGTCACCCTGCACATCGGCACCGCCGCCGTACCGGTGACCGTCCGCCCGCTCGGCGCGGACACCGCCCGGCTCACCCTCGCCCGGCCGCTGCCCCTGCGGGTCGGCGACCGCGCGGTGCTGCGCGAACCCGGCGGCAGCCGCATGCCCTGCGGTCTCACCGTCCTCGACGTACGGCCTCCCCGGCTGACCCGGCGCGGCGCGGCCCGGGCCCGCGCCGCCGAACTCACCGCCCTGACCGGCCGTCCCGACGGCCCCGCCGAGCTGCGCCGCCGCGCACTGATCCGGCGCGCCGACCTGCTGGCCATGGGCGTCCCCGCGCCGAGCGATCCCGTCGCAGGCGACTGGCTGGCCGACCCGGAGCACTGGCACGCCCTGCGGGACCGCCTCCTCACCGAGACCGGCCGGCACACCCGCGCGCACCCGCTGGACCCCGGCCTGCCCACCGAAGCGGCCCGCCGGCTGCTCGGCCTGCCCGACCGCGCCCTGATCGACGCGCTCGCCCGGGCCACGCCCGGCATCGTCGCCCGCCAGGGCAGGCTGTACCCCGCGGACAGCCTCCGGCCCGCCCTGCCGCCACCCGTCCGGGCGGCCGTGGACGCCCTGCGCCGGGACCTCGACCGGGCCCCGTTCCAGGCACCCGAGGCCGGCCGGCTCGGTGAACTCGGGCTCGACCGCAAGGCGCTGGCCGCCGCCGTCGCGGCGGGCGCCCTGCTGCGGATCGCCGACGGGATCGTGCTGCTGCCCGGCGCGGATACCCGGGCCGCCGCCGTGCTGCGCGCACTGCCCCAGCCGTTCACGCTCAGCGACGCACGGCGCGCCCTGGACACCACCCGCCGGGTGGCCGTACCGCTGCTGGAACACCTCGACGCCCAGGGCCGGACCGAACGGGTCGACGACCAGCGCCGGCGCTGCCGTACACGGGAGGGGAACGGAGGCGGACGGGAATCGAACCCGCCTGCCCGAGATCCTCGGGCACCTCGGTTTTGAAGACCGGGAGGGCCACCAGGCACCCACACGCCTCCACCGCTCGCCCAGGCTAGTGCCCCAGGAGACAGGGATGACACCGACCCGCCAAGCAGCCGTCCGCCTCACGCAGTTCGCCCACGGCGGCGGCTGCGCCTGCAAGATCCCGCCCGGCGAGCTGGAGGAGGTGGTCGCCGGGCTCACCGCCGCCCCAACCGCCGGCGGCAACGCCCCGCTGCTCGTCGGCCTCGCCACCGGCGACGACGCGGCCGTGGTCACGCACCGCGGGACAGCCGTGGTGTGCACCGCCGACTTCTTCACCCCGGTCGTGGACGACCCCTACGACTGGGGCCGCATCGCCGCCGCCAACGCCCTGTCCGACGTCTACGCCATGGGCGGCCGGCCGGTCCTCGCCGTCAACCTCCTCGCCTGGCCCCGCGACCGGCTCCCGTTCGACCTGGCCCGCGAGGTGCTGCGCGGCGGACTGGACGTCGCCACCGAGGCCGGCTGTCATGTGGGCGGCGGACACAGCGTGGACGACCCGGAACCGAAGTACGGCATGGCCGTCACCGGCATCGCCGATCCCGGCCGGCTGCTGCGCAACGACACCGGCCGGCCCGGACTGCCGCTGTCCCTGACCAAGCCGCTCGGCCTCGGCGTCCTGAACAACCGGCACAAGGCGACCGGCGAGTGGTTCGAGCACGCCGTCGCCACCATGACCGCCCTCAACCGGGACGCCTCCGAGGCCGCGCTGGCCGCCGGGGCCGTCTGTGCCACCGACGTCACCGGCTTCGGCCTCCTCGGCCATCTGCACAAGCTGGCCCGCGCCTCCGGCGTGACCGCCGTGCTCGACACCGCCGCCGTCCCGTACCTGGACGGTGCCCGGGAGGCTGTCCGGGACGGCTATGTCAGCGGCGGCACCCGGCGCAACCTCGAATGGACCGCCCCGCACACCGACTTCGGGGACACCGACGCCGACACCCGCCTGCTGCTGGCCGACGCGCAGACCTCCGGCGGCCTCCTGATCGCCGGGGAGGTGCCCGGAGCGCCGGTGGTGGGGGAGCTGGTGGAGCGCGGAGCCCACTCGATCGTGCTCCGGTGAGGTCTCACGGCTCCCTGCCCGTGTGCTCGTCGATCCCGGCCCGCGTCCGGTAGGCCCGCACCATCTCCACGGCCGCCGGACCCCGGGGCCGGCGGCCCGGCCGGATGTCCACGGCGAACGCCTTCGACTCCTGGATGTGCGTGTTCGGGTCCAGGGAGAGATGCAGCAGCTCGTTGGCCGCGTCCCCGGTGCTGTAGCCGTTGGGACCCCAGTGGTAGGGCAGCCCCACCTGGTGCAGGGTGCGGCGGTGCACGGTCAGCGGCGCCATCCGGTCGGTGACCAGCACCCGCGCCTCGATCACCCCCCGCGCGCTGACGATCGTCGCCCAACCGGTGTGCGCGAGCCCGCGCTCGGCGGCCAGTTCCGGGGACACCTCGCAGAAGAACTCCGGCTGCAGCTCCGCCAGATACGGCTGCCAGCGGGACATGCCGCCCGCGGTGTGGTGCTCGGTGAGCCGGTAGGTGGTCGCCACGTACGGGAACACCTCGGAGCCGGGCTCGTCACCGCTCGGCTGGTAGCGGTTGTCCGGGTGCGGGGGCAGCAACTGCCGTACGGGGTTGCGCTGCTGGTCGTAGAGCAGGTTCGGGAACGGCGAGTCCTGCGGCTCGTAGTGGGCCGGCAGGGGACCGTCGGTGAGCCCGGAGGGCACGTACAGCCAGGCCTTGCCGTCCGCCTGCATGATGAACGGGTCCCGGCCCGACAGGGCCTCCGGGCCGGTCGCGTCCTGCGGCGGCTCGTGGTCGGGCGCCTTGTCCTTCTTGAAGTCCGGCACGTCGTGCCCGGACCACTCGCCCTTGTCCGCGTCCCACCACACCAGCGCCTTGCGCTCGCTCCACGGCCGGCCCTCGGGGTCGGCGGAGGCGCGGTTGTACAGGATCCGGCGGTTCGCCGGCCAGGCCCACGCCCACTCGGCCGCCACCCAGTCCTGCTCCCGGCCGGGCTTGCGGCGGGCGGCCTGGTTGACGCCGTCCGCGTACACACCGCAGTAGATCCAGCAGCCGCAGGCCGTGGAGCCGTCGGGCTTCAGCTCCTCGTACGAGGAGAGCGGACCGCCGTCGGCGGCACGGCCGTTGATCTCGGCGAGCACGGCCTCGGCGTCCGGCTCGGCGAGCCGGCCCCTGGTCGGGTAGTCCCACGTCAGATCCAGCACCGGCCGGTCCATGTCGTCGCCGGACCCGGCGAGCTTCTCCCGGATCAGGCGCCCGAGGTGGTAGGTGAACCACAGGTCGCTGCGCGACTCGCCGGGCGGCTCGACCGCCTGGTGGTGCCACTGCAGCAGCCGCTGGGTGTTGGTGAAGCTGCCGTCCTTCTCGGTGTGTGCGGCGGCCGGCAGGAAGAACACCTCCGTGCCGATGTCCTCGGTGCGCAGCTCCCCGGTCTCGATCTCCGGGCCGTCCTTCCACCAGGTCGCCGACTCGATCAGCGAGAAGTCGCGCACCACCAGCCAGTCCAGGTTCGCCATGCCGAGCCGCATCAGCTTGGCGTCGGCGTTGCCCACCGCCGGGTTCTCGCCGAGCAGGAAGTATCCCTTGCAGGTGCCCTCCAGCTGGGCCATGGCCGTCTCGTACGCCGAGTGCGAGCCGGTGAGCCGCGGCAGGTAGTCGAAGCAGAAGTCGTTCTCCTCGGTCGCCGCGTCCCCCCAGTACGCCTTGAGCAGGCTCACCAGGTACGCGCGCATGTTGCCCCAGTAGCCCTTGTGGGCGGCCTCGGCCTCGATGAAGGCGTCCAGGTCCTGGTCCTGGTGGGCGTGCGGCATCGGGATGTAGCCCGGCAGCAGGTTGAACAGGGTCGGGATGTCCGTCGAGCCCTGGATGGAGGCGTGTCCGCGCAGCGCGAGGATGCCGCCGCCCGGGCGGCCGATGTTGCCGAGCAGCGTCTGCAGCACGGCCGCGGCGCGGATGTACTGCACGCCCACCGTGTGCTGCGTCCAGCCGACCGCGTACGCGAACGCCGTCGTCCGGTCGCGCCCGGAGTTCTCCGTGACCAGTTCGCACACCTGCCGGAACAGATCCCGCGGCACACCGCAGACCTGCTCGACCATGTCCGGGGTGTAGCGGGCGTAGTGCCGCTTGAGCACCTGGAAGACACAGCGCGGGTGGGTCAGCGTCTCGTCCCGCTCCGGCTCGCCCTCGCCGATCACCGCGCCGCCGGCACCGTGCGCCTCGCCGCGCGCCGCCTCGGTCACCGAACTGCCGCCGCGCGTGCGCTGGTCGTACTCCTGGTCACGTTCGCCCGAGGCCGCCTGCATCTCGGTGCCCTCGTACTGCCAGCTGGCGTTGTCGTAGGAGCGGCTGTCCGCGTCGAGACCGGAGAAGACACCCGCCAGGTCCTCCGTGTCGCGGAAGTCCTCCCGCACGATCACCGGCGCGTTGCTGTACGCCACGATGTACTCGCGGAAGTACTTCTCGTGCTGGAGCACGTAGTTGACGATCCCGCCGAGGAAGGCGATGTCCGTGCCCGCGCGCAGCGGCACATGGACGTCGGCGAGCGCGCTGGTGCGGGTGAACCGCGGGTCGACGTGGATCACCTTCGCGCCCCGCGCCTTGGCCTCCATCACCCACTGGAACCCGACCGGATGGCACTCGGCCATGTTCGAGCCCTCGATGACGATGCAGTCCGCGTTCTGCAGGTCCTGCTGGAAGGTGGTCGCGCCGCCGCGTCCGAACGAGGTTCCCAGACTGGGAACGGTGGAGGAGTGTCAAACACGCGCCTGGTTCTCGATCTGGATCGCTCCCAGCGCGGTGAACAACTTCTTGATCAGGTAGTTCTCTTCGTTGTCGAGCGTGGCCCCGCCGAGGCTCGCGAACCCCAGGGTGCGCCGGGCGCGGGTCCCGTCGGCCTCCCACTGCCAGCCGGACCGGCGCGCGTCGACGACCCGGTCGGCGATCATGTCCATCGCGGTGTCCAGGTCCAGCCGCTCCCACTCGGTGCCGTGCGGGCGCCGGTAGAGGACCTGGTGCTCGCGGGCGTCCCCGGTGGTCAGCTGCAGGCTCGCCGCGCCCTTGGGGCACAGCCGGCCGCGCGAGATGGGGGAGTCCGGGTCGCCCTCGATCTGGGTGACCTTCTCGTCCTGGACGTACACGTTCTGGCCGCAGCCCACCGCGCAGTACGGGCAGACCGACTTCACGACCCGGTCCGCCGAGGCGACCCGGGGCTCGAGCCGCGCGCTGCGACCGCTCTTGGCGGCGGCGCCCCGGCCGAGCGGGTCGGTGCCCGTCAGCTGGCGGTAGACCGGCCAGGAGTCGATCCACGTGCGTACGCCCACAGCCACTCCTTCCGGACGGTGCCTCGATTTTCCCGCAACCGCGCGGCCACGGCATCTTCCGTGCGCCGAGCCGCGGAGTACCCCCGCCGGCCGGCGCCAAACGGGTGCCGGCCGGCTCGGGTCCGCCGCGCCGGGGGAGTCGCGCCGCTGCGGTGTGTCGGCGCAGGGACCGCACGGAGCGCCCGTAGTGTCCGGGGAGGCCAGGGAAAGCCGTCCCCGCCCCGCGGCGCCGGGAGCGGGCGGCTCAGGGGCCCTGCCCGCGCACGGAGGTGATCCCCTTGCCCGCCGACCGCCGCCCCCGCGTCCTGGTGTTCGACGTCAACGAGACGCTCACCGACATGAGTCCGCTGGCCGGCTGCTTCGCGCACGTCGGACTCCCCGGTCACCTCCTTCCGGCCTGGTTCGCCGGGGTGCTCCGCGACGGTGTGGCCCTCACCCTCGCCGGGGGCCACGCGTCCTTCGCGGCCGTCGCGGGGGACGGGTTGCGGGCGCTCGCCGCCGGCGAGGAGGGGGCGACCGACCCGGAGCAGGCCGCGGCGTACGTTCTCGCCGGACTGCCCGGGCTGCCCCTGCACCCGGACGTGCCCGGCGGCGTACGGACCCTGCACTCGGCCGGGTTCCGCCTGGTCACCCTGACGAACGGCTCCGCCGACACCACCCGCGCGGTGCTCGCGGGAACGGATCTGACCGACTGCTTCGAGGCCCACCTGGACGTGGAGCGCCCGGGACGCTGGAAGCCGGCGCGGGAGGCCTACGCCTACGCGCTGGACACCGTCGGCGTGCCGGCCGGCGACGCCCTGCTGGTCTCGGTCCACCCGTGGGACGTCGACGGCGCCGCACGGGCGGGCCTGGCCACCGCCTGGCTGCGCCGGACGTCACGGCCCTATCCGTCGACCGCCCGGCCCGCCGATCTGACCGCCACGTCGCTCACGGACCTGGCGGCCCGGCTCCGCGCCGGGCACCTCTAGCGCCCGCCTGCCGACAGCCGCTCCCGCTGGGGTACGACGGTGTACTTCGGGTCCTCGGCGGAGGCGACCCCCGCGTGGAACACGCCGAACCGCAGCGCCGCCGACCCGGTGAGCAGGGCCGCTCCGGCCGCCACGGCGAGACGCCGGTCCCGTCCGGCGAACACGGCGAGGACCGCACCGCCCGCCGTCAGCGCCTCCGCCGCGCGCAGCAGCAGGTGCGGCCTGCCCTGCTCGAAGGGTTCGGCGGACAGGCCCATCCGCCGCTTCATCGTCCGGAACGCGCCCAGCTCCAGTCCGGCCCCCAGCACCGCCAGCCGACGGGCCGGGCCCGCCTCGGAGACCGGGGCGGCGGCCAGGGCCAGTCCGGACGCCGCGGTGGCGGCGGAGCCGGCGAAGACGAAAGGCAGTTCCCGGTAGCCCTCGTGCCAGGACGGCACCGCCGTGTCCGACAGCAGCACCGCGGTGTACGTCGCCACGGCCGGACCGAGCACGGCGGAGGCCACCGTGGCGGCCGAGCCCAGCAGCCGGTACCGGCCCGCCACCTCGGTGGCGGCGGCGGTCAGTGTCAGCGGCGCGTACCCCACCAGCAGCCACGAGCCCACGCTCATCGGGGAGGTGGGCTTCAGCACCCGGAGCATGTTCAGGAAGCGGGCCGGCCGGCCGAGGTCGTGGACGAGCGCGGCCAGCGACAGGGAGATGGCCCCGGCGGCCGCCAGCTTCGCCGGTGCCGCGAGCCACGGCCGGCCGGTGAGCTGCCCCCCGGCCGCCAGCAGTGAGGAGGCGCCGGCCAGACCGCCCAGGTACAGGTATCCGGCGATGTCCAGCGGCTTCCAGGTCGGCTTTTTGACCACCGGTTTGCCGTAGTACGAAGAGAACTCCGCCTCCGGCACCATCGGCTGCTCGCCCCGCCCGCGCCGACGCCTGCGACGGCCGGCGCGGGCGCCGGTCACCGCCTCCCGGCCGGGGCGGGTGCCCCGCGGTCCCTGCCGGCCCACGTCCGACTCGCCCATCGCGGCCTCCTCGCGGAACTGCCGGGGGTCATCGCCCGGCCGCCCCGCCGAACCGTCGTGGCTCATCGCGGCCTCCGTACGAAGCTGCCGACGGCCAGGGCCGCCAGGGAGGCCGCGGCCAGGGCCGCGTGCCGCCACATGTCGGGCAGGTCCCGGGTGGTGACCACCGGGTCCGGGGGCAGGCCGTACACCTCCGGCTCGTCCAGCAGCAGGAAGAACGCCCCGTCGCCGCCGACCCCGTCGTCCGGGCTCTCGCCGTACAGGCGGGCGTCGGTCACCCCGGCCGTGTGCAGCTGCGCCACCCGGGTCCGCGCCCGCTCCCGCAGCTCCTCCAGGGGGCCGAACTGGATGGAGTCCGTCGGGCAGGACTTGGCGCAGGCGGGCTCCATGCCGACGCCCAGCCGGTCGTAGCACAGGGTGCACTTCCACACCCGGCCGTCGTCCTCGCGCTGGTCGATGACGCCGTAGGGGCAGGCGGGCACGCAGTAGCCGCAGCCGTTGCAGACGTCCTCCTGGACGACGACCGTGCCGAACTCGGTGCGGAACAGCGCGCCGGTCGGGCACACGTCCAGGCAGGCCGCGTGGGTGCAGTGCTTGCACACGTCCGAGGCCATCAGCCAGCGCAGCTCGGTGCGGCCGTCGGGGGAGAGGGGGGAGATCTGCCCGGCGGGGGCGCCCTCGGGGGCCGCGCCGGGCGGGGGAGCGGTGGCGCCCGGGCCTGGGGAGGCGGCGTCGGTGCCGAGCCGGGAGGCGGCGGCGAAGATGTCCACGTCGTCGTGCGACACCCCGGGTTCCTGCCCGCCGAACGGCTTGCTCTGCTCGATGAAGGCCACGTGCCGCCAGGTGTCCGCGCCGAGGCCCTGCGTGTTGTCGTAGGACATGCCCGTCCACACGAGACCGTCCTCCGGGACGGCGTTCCACTCCTTGCAGGCCACCTCGCACGCCTTGCAGCCGATGCACACCGAGGTGTCGGTGAAGAATCCCATGCGCGGCGGGGCGTCCGGGTAGCCGGCGGCGCCGGCCACGTCCGGCTCCGGGCCGTACAGCAGATGTCCGCGGACCTCGCCGCCGTCGCTCATGCCCGTGCCCTCCTCACCCCCACCGTCCGGGTGGTGCGCTCGGCCGCGGATCGCCTTCCGCCCGGTGCCGGGTCCCGCACTCCCGGTGCTCTGTTTCGAGCGTGGCACGGGTGCCCGCGCCGCGCGCGCCCGAAACGACCGTGCCGACGGCGGGCCGGGCACCCCGGCCCGTTTGCCGGGGGCGGCGCGCGGCAACCCGGTGACCCGGTGACCCGACGAGCGCCGCGGGGCGGCGCGGGGGCGGCGGGGAGAAACCCCTCCCGAAGCCCCGGTCCGAACCCGTCCGCCTACCCGGTCCAAGCGCTCCCATGCCTGCCGTTGCAGAAGTTTTTCATGATCGTCGAAGGTTGACCGATTGGTGTGCCCGAGCCCGGGAAAGTGCGTTAACCTGCGGCGTATTTTCTCATCGTGCAGATCCGTGAACTGCGGAAACGCACACACCAATCGCCGGGTCAGGCCGTGTGCCCGGCAGTGGTTTCCGAGCCTTCCGCGCGGGGGCTCCTGGGGAGTGGAACGAGGGTGCGCATGGCCGGCAAGGCGGCCGGGACGACGGACAAGGTCCCGGAAGACCAGGAACTGAGGAGACTGCTCGCGGGGCTGACCGCGGTGCGTGACGGGGACTTCGGCACCCGGCTGCCGGACGACTCCCCCGGACTCATGGGCGACATCGCCACCGTCTTCAACGGCATGGTCGACCAGTTGTCCGTCTTCACCTCCGAAGTGACCCGGGTGGCCCGCGAGGTGGGCACGGAGGGCACGCTCGGCGGCCAGGCGCGGGTGCCCGGGGTGTCGGGGACCTGGGCCGACCTGACCGACTCCGTCAACGCGATGGCGGGCAACCTCACCACACAGGTGCGTGACATCGCCCAGGTCGCCACCGCCGTGGCCAAGGGCGACCTGTCGCAGAAGATCGACGTTCCCGCGCGCGGCGAGATCCTCCAGCTGAAGGAGACCGTCAACACGATGGTCGACCAGCTGTCCGCGTTCGCCGACGAGGTCACCCGGGTGGCCCGCGAGGTCGGCACCGAGGGCCGCCTGGGGGGTCAGGCGCAGGTGCCCGGTGTCGCCGGTGTCTGGCGCGATCTGACGGACTCGGTCAACTTCATGGCCGGGAACCTGACGGCGCAGGTGCGCAACGTCGCCCAGGTGACGACCGCGGTGGCGCAGGGTGATCTGTCGCAGAAGATCACCGTGGACGCGCGCGGGGAGATCCTGGAGCTGAAGAGCACCATCAACACGATGGTGGACCAGCTGTCCGCGTTCGCGGACGAGGTGACCCGGGTGGCCCGCGAGGTCGGCACAGAAGGCCGGCTCGGCGGCCAGGCCGACGTCAAGGGCGTGAAGGGCACCTGGCGTGATCTGACGGACTCGGTCAACTTCATGGCCGGGAACCTGACGGCGCAGGTGCGCAACGTCGCCCAGGTGGCCACCGCGGTGGCGCAGGGTGATCTGTCGCAGAAGATCACCGTGGACGCGCGCGGGGAGATCCTGGAGCTGAAGAGCACCATCAACACGATGGTGGACCAGCTGTCGGGCTTCGCCGACGAGGTGACCCGGGTGGCCCGCGAGGTCGGCACCGAGGGCCGGCTCGGCGGCCAGGCGCAGGTGCGGGGGGTCGCCGGCACCTGGAAGGACCTCACCGACAACGTCAACGTGATGGCCTCCAACCTCACCGGCCAGGTCCGCTCCATCGCCCAGGTGGCCACCGCGGTGGCCAAGGGCGACCTCTCGCAGAAGATCACCGTCGAGGCCAAGGGCGAGGTCGCCGCCCTCGCCGACGTCATCAACACCATGGTCGACACGCTCTCGGCGTTCGCCGACGAGGTGACCCGGGTGGCCCGCGAGGTGGGCACCGAGGGCCGGCTCGGCGGCCAGGCGCACGTGCCCAACGTGGCCGGCACCTGGAAGGACCTCACCGACAACGTCAACTCCATGGCCAACAACCTCACCGGCCAGGTGCGCAACATCGCGCTGGTGACCACCGCCGTGGCCAAGGGCGACCTGTCGAAGAAGATCGACGTCGACGCGCGCGGCGAGATCCTCGAACTGAAGACGACCATCAACACGATGGTCGACCAGCTCTCGGCGTTCGCCGACGAGGTCACGCGGGTCGCCCGCGAGGTGGGCACCGAGGGCCGGCTCGGCGGCCAGGCGGAGGTCGAGGGCGTCTCCGGCACCTGGAAGCGGCTCACCGAGAACGTCAACGAACTCGCCGGCAACCTGACCCGGCAGGTCCGCGCCATCGCCGACGTGGCCAGCGCCGTCGCCGAGGGCGACCTGACCCGGTCGATCACCGTCGACGCCTCCGGTGAGGTCGCCGACCTCAAGGACAACATCAACTCCATGGTGGGGTCCCTGCGCGAGACCACCCGGGCCAACCAGGAGCAGGACTGGCTGAAGACCAACCTCGCCCGGATCTCCGGCCTGATGCAGGGCCACCGCGACCTGCCCGTCGTCGCCGAGCTGATCATGGACGAGCTGGTGCCCCAGGTCTCCGCCCAGTACGGCGCCTTCTACCTCGCGGAGGACGGCGCGTCCGGACCCGAGCTCCGGCTCGTCGGCTCCTACGGCCGGCCCGAGGAGGACGCCCGGCCCTCCCGCATCGCGTTCGGCCGCTCCCTGGTCGGCCAGGCCGCGCGCAGCCGCCGTACCATCGCCGTGGACGAGCTGCCGCGGGGGTACGTCAGCATCTCCTCCGGGCTCGGACAGATCGAGCCCACCGCGCTGTTGCTGCTGCCGATCGTCTTCGAGGAGCAGGTCCTCGGCGTCATCGAGCTGGCCTCCGTCACCCCGTTCACCCCGGTCCAGCGGGACTTCCTGCAGCAGCTGGTGGACACCATCGGGGTGAACGTCAACACGATCGTCGCCAACGCCCGCACCGACGAACTCCTCCAGGAGTCGCAGCGCCTGACCAGCGAACTGCAGTCCCGCTCGGCCGAGTTGCAGGCCCGGCAGGAGGAACTGCAGAGCTCCAACGCCGAACTGGAGGACAAGGCCTCGCTGCTCGCGGAGCAGAACCGCGACATCGAGGCGAAGAACCTGCAGATCGAGCAGGCACGCCAGGAACTGGAGACCCGCGCCCAGCAGTTGTCGCTCGCCTCCAAGTACAAGTCCGAGTTCCTCGCCAACATGAGCCACGAGCTGCGCACCCCGCTCAACAGCCTGCTCATCCTCGCCCAGCTGCTGGCCCAGAACCCCTCCCGCAACCTGACCCCCAAGCAGGTCGAGTACGCGGGCATCATCCACTCGGCCGGCTCCGACCTGCTCCAGCTGATCAACGACATCCTGGACCTGTCCAAGGTCGAGGCCGGAAAGATGGACGTCACGCCCGAGCGGGTCGCGCTGCGTCAGCTCATCGAGTACGTCGAGGCGACCTTCCGCCCGATGACCTCGCAGAAGAGCCTGGAGTTCACCGTCGCCACGGCCCCCGGCGCTCCCGCGGACCTGCTCACCGACGACTCCCGGCTCCGGCAGATCCTGCGCAACCTGCTGTCCAACGCGGTGAAGTTCACCGAACAGGGCGGGATCGAGCTGCGCGTCGAACCAGCCGCCGACGACGAGGTGCCCCGGGGCGTGGTCCGGGGCGGCGCGATCGTCGCCTTCCGGGTCACGGACACCGGGATCGGCATCCCGGAGCAGCAACTGGAGACCATCTTCGGCGCGTTCCAGCAGGCGGACGGCACCACCAGCCGCAAGTACGGCGGTACCGGGCTCGGGCTGTCCATCACCCGGGAGATCGCCCAGCTGCTCGGTGGCGCCGTCACCGTGGACAGCACCCCGGGCAAGGGCAGCACCTTCACCCTCTTCCTGCCCGTCGCCCGGCCGGACTTCGAGGAACACCTGCGCACCGGGCGCGTCGTCCGGCCGGCCGAGCTGGAACCGGGCGGCATCGCCGACGCTCCCGGCCGTCCCGAGGGCGTCCTGCTCCTCACCGCCGAACGGCAGCGCGCGCGCCGCCTGCTCGTCGTGGAGGAGCGTCCGCGCGGCCTGCTGACGCTCGTCGCCGAGAGCGTGGTCAGGGACCTCGCGCAGGCGCAGGCCGACAGCGACGGGCCGCCGGTGGACATCATCACCGCCGTCGGCGCCCAGGAGGCGGCCGGTGCGCTCGCCGCCGAACCCTGCCACTGTGTCGTCGTCGAACTGGGGGAGCCGGACGGGGAGTCGGCCCGGTTCCTGGAGGCGCTGCGCGGCGACTCGGCACTGGCGAGCGTCCCGGTGCTGGTGCACAGCTCGCACCGACCCGAGCACGCCGTGGAGGAGCCGGGGAGTGCGCTGGAGTACCTCTCCAGCCTGGACGAGCTGCGCGAGAGGATCGCCCTGCACCTGGCGGCCGAGGAGCCCGGAGAGGTGCTCACCCTGGTCCGCAGCGACGAACCGCAGCGCACCGCCGCGCAGCTGGGCGACGAGCACACCCGCGGCCGTACCGTCCTCGTGGTGGACGACGACGCCCGCAACCTGTTCGCGCTCAGCGGCATCCTCGAACTGCACGGCTTCCGCGTCCTGCACGCGGAGGACGGCCGCAAGGGCATCGAGACGCTGGTCGACAACCCGGACGTCGAACTCGTCCTGATGGACGTGATGATGCCGGAGATGGACGGGTACACGGCCACGGCGGAGATCCGCTCGATGCCGCAGTACGCCGATCTGCCGGTCATCGCCGTGACCGCCAAGGCGATGCAGGGCGACCGGGAGAAGAGCCTCGCCTCCGGGGCCAGCGACTACGTGACGAAACCGGTGGACACCCATGACCTCATCGCCTGCGTCCGGCGCTGGCTCCCGGCATGAGCACCCCACGGCGAGCCCGTCCGACCGCAGGCCGAGGAGTACGGAACCAGTGAACATCCACGAACCTCCCGCCGAACCGCCCGCGCCCCCCGGGGTGCCCGCCCGGCGGCTGCCCGCCGAAGCCGTGGCGGCCGACGCGCCGGCCACCTCCCCGGTGGGCCGGCTCGCCGCCACCGTCGAGCGGCTGCGCCGGGAGGTGCGCACCGCACAGGCGGAGGCCGAGGGCCGGGCGCTGATCGAGCTGGCCAAGGGCATTCTGGTCGAGCGCCTCGGCTGCGGCCCCGCGCAGGCCGCACGCCAGCTCGCCGCGCTCACCGAGCAGGCACAGGTGACGCCACTGGAGTTCGCGGTGGAGGTCATCAACCAGGCGGCCCGGGACCGCGTCTGCGAGGTCACCGAGGCGTTCCTGGCCACCGCCGCGACCCCGGCGGGGTCCGTCGAGGAGTCCGCGGCCGTACGGCTGCGCGTCGCCGAGAGCGGAGTCCTCGCCGCGCACGACACCCAGGCCATGGCCGACTCACTGCTCGAACACGCGCTGCGGCCCCTGGGCGCCGTCGCCGTGGCCATCTGGGCGGCCGGATCGGACGGTTCGCTCACCCTCGCGGGCAGCGCGGGCTTCCCGGCGGCCGAGACGGCCCGCTGGCACTACGTCCCGCCGGACGTGGCCACGGTGGCCCGGCGCGGCCTGACCGAGCCCGACGGCCAGTGGCTGCCCTCGCTCTCCGCCTCCGGGCTGCCCACGATCGGCCGGCGGGACTTCGCCGACGGTGCGCGGATCGCCGTGCCCGCCGGCGCGGGCGGCCGGATCCACGGCGTGCTGGAGATCGCCTGGCCGAAACCGGAGGAGCCGTTGCCGCGGCCGGTGGTCCGGCAGGTGGAGGCCCTGGCGGAGCTGTGCGCGCACGCCCTGGAGACCTTCGTGATGCCCGCCGCCGGGGCACGGGAGTCCCGGGTGCTGCCCGATGTGGTGGAGCTGATGGACCTGGCGGACGGGCTGCACGACCCGGCGCTGGTGCTGCTGCCGCACCTCGACGACGCCGGGCGGCTGGTGGACTTCCGGATCCAGCACGTCAACGGCCGCTTCCTCGACCCGGCGGGCCGCCCTCGGGCCGTCATCAACGGCGCTCTGCTGCTGGAGGCCTACCCGCTGGCCGCCGGCACCAGCGATCTCTTCCAGCGGGTGGAACGCGTCCATGCCACCGGCGAACCGTTCCGCGCCCGCCGGATGCGGCTGACCGCCCTGGTGGACCAGGTGCCTCTCGCGGCCGTCGCCGACATCAGCATCAGCCGCCACGGCACCGGCGTCCTGCTGATCTGGCGCATCGAGGACGAGACGGCGCGCCTGGCCAGCCTGCTCCAGAACGCCCAGCGGCTCGGCCGGATCGGCGGCTTCGAGGAGAACCTGCTGACGGGCGAGATCACCTGGAACGAGCAGCTGTTCAGCCTGTACGGCCACCCGCCCACCAGCACCCCGGTGGCACTGGAGGGGCTGCCCGCGCACGCGCACCCGGACGACGCCGTCGCGATCGGCCGCTTCCTGCGGACCGTGCTGCACCACCGCCGGCCCACGTCGGCGGCGTTCCGGCTGCTGCGGCCGGACGGCGTGACCCGGCACATGCGGGTGGTCGCCGAGCCGGTTCTCGACACCGACGGACAGCTGATCCTCGTCCGCGGCGCCTACCAGGACATCTCCGCCCAGCACTGGACGGAGGTCGCCCTCGCCGCGACCCGCGACCAGCTGGCCCACACCGAGCAGCAGGCCGACGAGCGCAACCGGCTGGCCCTGCAGCTCCAGCACGCCATCATGCCGCCGGCGCAGGCCCCGCTGCAGGTGCCCGGCCTCCAGGTGGCGGTGCGCTACCGGCCGGCGGAGACCGAGCAGCTCGTCGGCGGTGACTGGTACGACGCCGTGGTGCTGCCGTCCGGAGTGGTGCTGCTGTGCGTCGGCGATGTCGCCGGGCACGGCATCGAGGCGGCGACCAGCATGGTGGTCCTGCGCAACGCGCTGCGCGGCCTGGCCGTGACCGGCGCGGGCCCGGCGCAGCTGCTGTCCTGGCTGAACATCGTCGCCCACCATCTGACGGGCGCCGTCACCGCGACCGCCGTGTGCGGCCTGTACGACGGCGAGCGGCGCACCCTGCGCTGGGCGCGGGCCGGGCATCTGCCGCCGGTGCTGGTGCGGGAGGGGGACGCCTCCGCCCTGCCGACCCTGAAGGGGCTGCTGCTGGGCGCTCTTCCGGACGCGGTGTACGAGGAGACCGAGGTGCAACTGGCCGCGGGGGACACCCTGTTGATGTACACCGACGGGCTGATCGAGCGCCGGGACCGCTCCGTGGAGGAGTCGCTGTCCCATCTGCTGGAAACGGCCCGTTGCGCGCCGAGCGTCCTGGACCAGCAACTGGACCGGCTGCTCACCTACAGCCGGTCGGACACCGACGACGACACCTGCATCGTGGGCATCCGGGTCAGCTGAGCCCTCGGCCGGCGCGCGCTCAGGTCAGCGGCACCGTGGCGGTGACCCGCTTGCCGTGCGGCAGCGAGGTCACCTCCAGGCCGCGGGTGAGCATCGACACGAGGTGCAGTCCGTGGCCGCCGACCCGCCCCGGGTCGGGAGGGCGCCGCCGGGGCGGCCGGGCGCAGGTGTCCGTGACGGTGACGCACAGCGCGGCGGCGCCCGGCAGCAGCTCCAGCAGCAGGGCGCACGGGCCGGGGGCGTGCTGCGCCGCGTTGGTGACGAGTTCGCTGACGACGAGCTGGGCGTCCTGCACCGAGCGCCGGTCCGGTGCCGGCCGGGCCCGGGAGAGCAGGGCGGCGACGGCGTCTCGCGCGTCGGCGATGCTGGTCACACCGGTGTGCCAGGTGCGGCTGTAGCGCAGGTGCCCGGGGCGGGCCTGCGTCGTCGTCGCGTGTGTCCTGAGCGGGATGTCCATACGTCGTTGCCCTTTTCCTCCGGGGGTCGGGGTCCCTCGTCGTCGTGCGGGGGGCTCCGCGCACCTAGGGGGGTCGTCGTGCCGTCCCTGCCCGGCTACCCGCTGACCCCTCGATCAAAGGGACGAGCACCGGTATTCCTCCGGTTGCCCACGCGCCCCAGATGAGAGGCCGCCGGTGCCCCGGGGCCGTACACCGGCCCGCGGTACGGGCCCGCCGGGCGGCGTACGGCCCCTCGGCACGACGGGCCCGGGAAATCCGCTTCACCGCTGGATTTCCCGGACCCGTGCGGAGTCCGGACAACCGGCCGACTCAGTGCTTGAAGGTGTCCTTCGCCTTCTCCTTGGCCTGCCGGGCGTCGCCGCGCGCGCCTTCCATCCGGCCCTCGGCCTCCATGCGCTCGTTGCCGACGGCGCGGCCGGCGGCCTCCTTGGCCTTGCCCTTGGCCTGCTCCGCCTTGGCCTTCGCCTTCTGGTTGCCAGCCATCGGTTTCACATCCCCACGTCTTCGTTGTGTCTGGACCACATTCGGCTTGCCACTGTGGCGGGGTCCAAACCGGAGAAAGGTCCGTTGCTCGCGTTCTCCGCGGTCGAACAAAGGTTGAACAGTCCAGACTGATAAACCTACTGTTAGGACATGGAGACGATCGCACTCGCCGGCGCGCTGCGGCTGGCCATGGGCCGCATCGTCCGCCGGCTGCGCCAGGCGCACGCGGTGGGGGACGTGTCCCTCTCCGGTGTCTCGGTGCTGGCCCGGCTGGCCCGCAGCGGACCGGACTCGCCCGGCTCGCTCGCCGAGCTCGAACGGGTCAGACCGCAGGCGATGGCCTCGACGCTCGCCGGACTCGAACAGCGCGCACTGGTGAGCCGTACGCCGGACCCGGCCGACGGCCGCCGGGCCATCCTGGCGATCACCGACGAGGGCCGGGCCATCCTGGAGCAGCGCCGCTCCGAGTCCGTCGCCCGGCTCAGCCACGCCCTCGACGAGTTCACCCCGCGGGAGCGGCAGGCACTGCAGGACGCCCTGCCTCTGCTCGACCGGCTGGCGGAACGGATATGAGCGCCCGCACCCCCGCCCCGTCAGGCGGCGTACGCGCCCGGCTGCTCGCCCACTCCGCCCGCCACCGCGAGACACCTCCGGGCCCCGGTTACAAGTGGGTCGCCCTGTCCAACACCACGCTCGGCGTCCTGATCGCCACCATGGACGCCTCCATCGTGATCATCTCGCTGCCCGCCATCTTCCGCGGGATCGGCCTGGACCCGCTCTCGGCCGGCAACATCGGCTATCTGCTCTGGATGATCCTCGGCTATCTGCTGGTCTCGGCCGTGCTGGTGGTCGTCCTCGGCCGGCTCGGCGACATGTTCGGCCGGGTCCGCATCTACAACCTCGGCTTCCTGGTCTTCGCCTGTGCCTCCGTCGCGCTGTCCCTCGACCCGTTCCGGGCCGGTGCCGGTGCGCTGTGGCTGATCCTGTGGCGCATCGTGCAGGCCTTCGGCGGCTCCATGCTGACGGCCAACTCGGCCGCCATCCTCACCGACGCCTTCCCGGCCCGGCAGCGCGGCACGGCGCTCGGCATCAACCAGATCACCGCGCTCGCGGGGCAGTTCCTGGGCCTGCTCGCGGGCGGCCTGCTCGCCGCCGTCGACTGGCGTGCGGTGTTCTGGGTGAGCGTCCCGGTCAGCGTCGCCGGCACCGTCTGGTCGTACCTGAGCCTGCGCGAGACGGCGGCCGGCGGGCGGGGCCGCGTGGACTGGCTCGGCAACCTCACCTTCGCGTCCGGCGCCGGCTTCCTGCTCGCGGGCATCACCTACGGCATCCAGCCCTACGGCGGCCACGCCACCGGCTGGACCAACCCCTGGGTGCTCACCGGGGTCCTCGGCGGGCTCTTCCTGCTGCTGGTCTTCTGCGTCGTCGAGACCCGGGTCGCCGAGCCCATGTTCCGGCTGTCGCTGTTCAGGGTGCGGGCCTTCGCCGCGGGCAACCTGGCCGCGCTGCTGACCGCGATCGCCCGCGGCGGACTGCAGTTCATGCTGATCATCTGGCTGCAGGGCATCTGGCTGCCGCTGCACGGCTACGACTTCGAGGACACCCCGCTGTGGGCCGGCATCTTCATGCTGCCACTCACCCTCGGCTTCCTGATCGCCGGACCCGTCTCCGGCTACCTGTCCGACCGCTTCGGCGCACGCGTCTTCTCCACCGCCGGACTCGTCGTCGTCGCCGGTTCCTTCCTCGGGCTCCTGACGCTTCCCGTGAACTTCGACTACGGCGCCTTCGCCGCGCTGCTGCTGCTCAACGGCCTCGGCCAGGGCATGTTCTCCTCGCCCAACACCTCGTCCATCATGGGCAGCGTGCCGGCCCGCTACCGGGGCGCCGCCTCGGGGATGCGCTCGACCTTCCAGAACTCGGGTACGGCGCTGTCCATCGGCGTCTTCTTCTCCCTGATGGTGTCCGGCCTCGCCTCGTCGCTGCCGGCCACGCTCAGCAGCGGACTCCAGGCGCACGGCGTGCCCGCCGCGACCGCCCACGAGGCGGCCTCGCTGCCTCCGGTCAGCACCCTGTTCGCGACGTTCCTCGGCGACAACCCCATCGGGCACCTGCTCGGCGGAGGCACCCTGGACCACCTGACCGCGGCCCAGCGTGCCACCCTGACCGGCCACACCTTCTTCCCCGAACTGGTCTCCGGCCCCTTCCACCACGGTCTGACCATCGTCTTCGGCGTGGCCACGGGCATGGCCCTGATCTCCGCCGTCGCGTCCGCCCTGCGCGGCGGCCACGAACGCACCGACGGCGACACCCCGGGCTCCGGCCCCGCTCCCACGGCGAAGGGAGGGTCCGCGCGGCGGACGGCGCGCTCCTCGTGATCGTTCGCGGCGCCCGCCGTCCTGCGCCGCGGGCGCCGCGGCCGGGGGTCAGGGCTCGCGTCGCCGCCGTAGCAGACGGCGTACGACGAAGGCCGCCACGAGGGCCGCGACGGCGACGACGACGTACAGCTGGTAGCGGCTGATCTCGTCGTAGACGGTCGTGATGTGGTCGCCCACCAGATAGGCCAGGGTCGCCCAAAGACCGACCCACAGGGCCGCGCCGAGGGCGTTGAAGGCGAGGAAGCGCAGCCAGTGCATGCCGGTCGTGCCCGCGATGATCCCGTTGGCCTGGCGCAGCCCCTCGACGAACCGGGCCACGGTCACGATCTTGCCGCCGTGCCGCCGGAAGAACGCCTCGGCGGCCTCGAAGCGCTTCGGGGTCAGGAAGACGTACCGGCCCCACCGGTGCACGAAGGCGCGGCCGCCGAGCCGGCCGATCAGATAGCCGATGTTGTCCCCGGCCACGGCCGCGACGAACGCGATGGCCGCCACGGCCACGATGTTCAGCCGCCCCGCGCCCGCGTACACGCCGGCGGCGAGCAGGATCGTCTCACCGGGCGCGGGGACACCGAAGTCCTCCACGAACACCAGGGCCCCCACGGCCCAGTAGCCGTAGTGGCCGAGCAGCGGTGCCAGATGGGCGAGCGGTCCCGGAAGCGGAGGGGCCATGCCTCCACCGTACGTCGGGGCCGCCCGCCCTCGGAGGGCGGGCGGCCCCCACGGGCTCACGCTCCGCGGCGGGCGGCTGTCAACAGGGCGGGGCGCCCTCGTCGTCGACGGCGGAGGGCTGACAGGTCCGGCAGAGCTCGTGCTCTCCGTCGCGCGTCACGACGGTCCCCCAGCCGAGGCACTGCTCGCAGTCGCGGGCGAGGCCCAGGTCGGGCTGGGGAGGCAGAAGGGGGCTGCGGTGGGCTCCGTAGGCCATACGGCGAGCGGCTCCTCGAAGTCACGGGATGGCGCGGGCGGAAACGGATGACAACGCTGTCCGAGTGACTTCCACTATGTCCTACTTTTTCCTTATGTCTAGAGCCTCTGTCACTCGGTGCCGGACTTCTCCGCTCAGCCCAGCGTGCCCAGCCGGGCGTCCCGCCACAGGTCCACGCCGCCCTCGGTGGCGTACTTGTCGATCTCGGCCAGCTCCTCGGCGGTGAAGCCGGGGTTCTCCAGCGCGGCCACGTTCTGCTCCAGCTGCTCGACCCGCGAGGCGCCGATCACCAGGGACGTCACCCGCTCGTCACGCAGTGCCCAGGCCAGCGCCATCTGTGCCAGCGTCTGGCCGCGCCGGGCCGCGATGTCGTTCAGGGCGCGCAGCCGCTCCCGCATGTCCTCGGTGAGCCACGCCGCGTCCAGGGACGTCCCGCGCGCGGCCCGCGAGTCCTGCGGGATGCCGTCCAGGTAGCGGCCGGTGAGCAGTCCCTGGGCGAGCGCCGTGAAGCCGATGACGCCGAAGCCCTCCTCCTCGGCCGCGTCCAGCAGGCCGTCCGTCTCGATCCAGCGGTTGAGCATGCTGTACGACGGCTGGTGGATCAGCAGCGGGGTGCCCAGCTCACGCAGGATCGCGGCGGCCTGCCGGGTGCGCTCGGCGTCGTAGGAGGAGATGCCCACGTAGAGGGCCTTGCCCTGGCGGACGGCGGTGTCGAGCGCGCCCATCGTCTCCTCCAGCGGCGTGCTCGCGTCCAGCCGGTGCGAGTAGAAGATGTCCACGTAGTCCACGCCCATCCGGCGCAGCGACTGGTCCAGCGAGGCGAGCACGTACTTGCGGGAGCCGCCGCCCTGCCCGTAGGGGCCGGGCCACATGTCCCAGCCGGCCTTGGTGGAGACCACCAGCTCGTCCCGGTACGGCGCCAGGTCCCGCCGCAGCAGCCGCCCGAAGTTCTCCTCGGCCGCGCCGTAGGGCGGACCGTAGTTGTTGGCCAGGTCGTGGTGGGTGATCCCCAGGTCGAAGGCGCGCAGGGCGATCTCGCGCTGGGTCTCGAAGGGACGGTCGTCGCCGAAGTTGTGCCAGTAGCCCAGTGACAGGACCGGCAGGTCCAGTCCCGAGCGGCCGGTGCGCCGGTAGCGCATGGTGCCGTCGTAGCGAGCGGGGTCCGCGACGTGGGTCATCGGGTGTTCTCCGGGTGGTGCCGTAGGGGTGCCCCTCCGGGTGCGGACGGGCTCGTCCACCCTGCGTCGCCGCGCCCCGCAAGTCCAACCGCCGTCCCGGATGGGATTGAGCGCTTCCGTTTCTGAATCGGCCAGAAGGGCAGGCGGTGATCAGGTGGGGTGAGAGGAAGGAGCGCTCGTGAGCAGTGCGCTGTCCGGCGAGGGCCGACCGGAACGGAACGGGCCGCGAGTGCCGAAGGGCGTGGCGCGGCTGCCGCGCCAGGTCCGCGAGGAACTGACGCGCCGGCTTCACCGCAACCGGGGCGCCTTCGGCAAGGACGACGTCCAGGTCGTCGAACCGCCCCTGCTGCGGCGCGCCGTCGGCGCCTCCGCACTCGGCAACTGCATGGAGTGGTTCGACTTCGGCGTCTACAGCTACCTCGCCGCCACCATCGGCAAGGTCTTCTTCCCGGGTGCCTCCCCGGCCGCCCAGGTCATCTCCTCCTTCGCGACCTTCGCCGCGGCCTTCGTCGTACGACCGCTCGGCGGCCTGTTCTTCGGGCCGCTCGGTGACCGGCTCGGCCGGCAGAAGGTGCTCGCCACCACCATGATCATGATGGCGGTCGGCACCTTCGCCATCGGTGTCATCCCCGGCTACGGCACGATCGGCATCGCCGCGCCCGCGCTGCTCCTGCTGGCCCGCATGGTCCAGGGGTTCTCCACCGGCGGGGAGTACGGCGGAGCCACCACCTTCGTCGCCGAGTACTCGCCCGACCGCCGGCGCGGCTTCCTCTCCAGCTGGCTCGACTTCGGCACCTTCGTCGGCTACGCCCTCGGCTCGGCCCTGGTGACCGTGCTGAACCTGGCGCTGACGGACACCCAGATGCTGTCCTGGGGCTGGCGGATCCCCTTCCTGATCGCCGGACCGCTCGGCGTGATCGGCCTGTACATGCGGCTCAAGCTGGAGGAGTCCCCGGCCTTCCAGCAGCAGCTGGACGAGCACGAGAAGAGCCTGGCGCAGGAGTCGGCGGGCAGCGAGTTCAAGGACATCGTCCGCAACCACTGGCGGTCCCTGCTCATCTGCATGGGACTGGTGCTGCTGTACAACGTCACCAACTACATGGTCACCGGCTATCTGCCGACCTATCAGACCGAGACCCTGAAACGCTCCAGCGGTTCCGCGGACCTCCTCGTACTCATCGGCATGCTGTGGATCGTCGTGCTGATCACCTTCATCGGCCGGCTCAGCGACCGGGTGGGGAGGCGGCCGGTCTACGCCGTCGCCGCCGCCGCGATGATCGTGCTGGCCGTGCCCGCCTTCCTGCTGATCAAGGCGCACGGCACCTGGCCGCCGATCCTCGGGGTGCTGCTGTTGTCCACCCTGCTGGCCTGCTTCGCCGCGCCGAGCGCGGCCACCCTGCCGGCCCTGTTCCCGACGGCCGTCCGTTACGCCGCCATGGGTATCGGCTTCAACATCGCCGTCGCGGCCTTCGGCGGCACCACCCCGCTGGTCACGGCCGCGCTGGTCACGGCCACCGGTGACGACCTGATGCCCGCTTATTACCTGATGCTGGCGGGTGCGATCGGCCTGCTGACCGTCAAGTTCCTTCCGGAGAGCGCCCAGGTGCCGCTCAGGGGCTCGCAGCCGATGGTCGGTTCCCGGGAGGAGCGGCAGGACCTGATCCTCACCTCGAAGGAGCTGTACGCGTTCACCCAGGAGCGGGAGCGGGAGCGGGAGCGGATGCGCCGCACCTGAGCCGGCCGGGCGGGATCCGCGAGGCTGTTCGATCCTACGAACTTCGCGCAGACGGGGTTACCGGCCCTCCCCGCATTTGATAGGAAACTTTCCTACCAATGAGGTACGGACCGACAACCGGTCAACCCCCCACCCCCTGCCCCCACTTGGAGTCCCTGTGGTGCACGCAGACCGCGACACATCAGCCCACGCCCGCCTCACCCGCCGCACCGTCGTCGCCGCGCTCGGCGCGGTCGCCTCGGGCGCGCTGCTCGGAGTCTCCCGCGTCGGCACGGCGTCGGCCGCCGCACCGGGCCTGGACGACCCGGCGAAGAAGGAGACGGCGATGCAGCTGGTGTCGAGCGCGGAGAACTCCTCGCTCGACTGGAAGGCCCAGTACAAGTACATCGAGGACATCGGCGACGGCCGTGGCTACACCGCCGGGATCATCGGCTTCTGCTCCGGCACCGGCGACATGCTCGACCTCGTCCAGCTCTACGCCGACCGCAGGTCCGGCAACGTCCTCGCCAAGTACCTGCCGGCCCTGCGCAAGGTCAACGGCACCGACTCGCATTCGGGTCTGGACCCCAACTACCCGAAGGACTGGCGCACGGCGGCCAAGGACACCGTCTTCCAGCAGTGCCAGAACGACGAACGCGACCGCGTCTACTTCAACCCCGCGGTCGCCCGGGGCAAGACGGACGGCCTGCGCGCCCTCGGCCAGTTCTGCTACTACGACGCCATCGTCATGCACGGCGACGGCGACGACCCGACCAGCTTCCGCAACATCAGGGCGCGCGCCCTGCGCAGCGCCAGGCCGCCGGCCCAGGGCGGCAGCGAGACGACGTACCTGAACGCCTTCCTCGACGCCCGGGTCTGGGCCATGAAGCAGGAGGAGGCACACAGCGACACCAGTCGCGTCGACACCGAACAGCGGGTCTTCCTGCGCAAGGGCAACCTCGACCTGAACACCCCGCTGGACTGGAAGGTGTACGGGGACAGTTACCACATCGGCTGATCCGAGCGGTCACGAGGACTGCGGCAGGCCGTCCGGCGCGGGCACCGGCACCCCCGGGCCCAGTGCGGCGGCCTGCCGTGCCGTGACGCGCTGGACGACGGCGACGGCGAGAGCGGCGGCCAGGAGGCCGAGGGCTTGCGCGGTCACGAGCAGCGGCAGCGAGGTGCCGCCACCCAGGTTCATCACCGCCAGACCCAGCACCGCGTGCCCCACCCAGGCCGCCCACCACACGTTCACCAAGGTGTCCGGGCGGTCCGCCGCCGCGCCGGCGGGGATGCTCGCTCGGTGGACGTCCTGCATGAGCCCGCGTGGCACCCAGAGGTTGAACACCGGCAGCAGCCAGGCGAGGACGGCCCAGGCGGCCGAACCCGGAACCCGGCCGGGGGAGAGGAGCAGGGCGTTGCGCCGGCAGCGGGCGAACCACACGAGGAACAGCACGACGGCCGCCGTCGTCACATACAAGTAGATCTGGGTGACCTGGACGAACCCGGCGGCGGACGTGGCCGCCGGGTGCAGCAGCCGCCCGCGTGCCGCCCGTGCCCGGAACACGTCGGCACCGGCCGCCGCCACGACGGCGAACTGGGCGCAACGGGCGAGGAGCCATGGGGCCTTGGCGGGGGATCCGGGCACGGCGGAAGACCTGTCTGCGAAGAGCGCCCCGCACGGACCGCGGGACGGCACGGAGATCGTGAGCACTGGATCATAAGGCGGGGCGTACTCGCGTGTCAGGGGCCTGACGAGGAAAGATGGACGGAGAGGACACGACCACACCCCACGCGGAGGAACGTACTCATGCCGCACGAGCGAGCCGGCCGTCCGGCCGGTCCCGAGGACCTCGTCGACGTGGCCCGGCTGGTCACGGCGTACTACGCCCTGCACCCCGATCCGGCCGACCCGGCACAACGGGTGGCGTTCGGCACCTCGGGGCACCGGGGTTCGTCCCTGGCGAGCGCCTTCAACGAGGACCACATCGCCGCCACGAGCCAGGCCATCTGCGAATACCGCGCGGCGCAGGGCACCGACGGGCCGCTCTTCCTGGGCGCCGACACCCACGCCCTGTCGGAGCCCGCGAAGGTCACCGCGCTGGAGGTGTTCGCCGCCAACGACGTGACCGTGCTCGTCGACAGCGCGGACGGCTACACGCCCACCCCCGCCGTCTCGCACGCCATTCTCACGCACAACCGCGGCCGCACCTCCTCACTCGCGGACGGTGTCGTCATCACCCCCTCGCACAATCCGCCCGCCGACGGCGGCTTCAAGTACAACCCGCCGAGCGGCGGCCCGGCGGCCTCCGACGCGACCTCCTGGATCCAGGACCGGGCCAACCAGATCATCGCCGAGGGCCTGAAGGCCGTACGGCGGGTGCCGTACGCCGCCGCGCTCGCCGCGGACACGACCGGGCGCCACGACTTCCTCGGCACGTACGTCGGCGACCTGCCGAGCGTGCTGGACCTGGACGCCGTCCGCTCGGCCGGCGTGCGCATCGGCGCCGACCCGCTCGGCGGCGCCTCCGTCGCCTACTGGGGGCGGATCGCCGAACAGCACCGCCTCGACCTCACGGTGGTGAACCCGCACACCGACCCCGCCTGGCGGTTCATGACCCTGGACTGGGACGGCCAGATCCGCATGGACTGCTCCTCGCCCTACGCGATGGCCTCCCTCATCGAGCAGCGCGACCGCTTCCGCATCGCCACCGGCAACGACGCCGACGCCGACCGGCACGGCATCGTCACCCCGGACGCGGGCCTGATGAACCCCAACCACTACCTCGCGGTCGCCATCTCCTACCTCTACCGGCACCGTGAGCAGTGGCCGGCCGAGGCGGGCGTCGGCAAGACCCTCGTGTCCTCCACCATGATCGACCGGGTCGCCGCCGACCTGGGCCGCCGCCTGGTCGAGGTCCCGGTCGGCTTCAAGTGGTTCGTGGACGGACTGGTGGGCGGCTCGCTCGGGTTCGGCGGCGAGGAGTCGGCCGGTGCCTCCTTCCTGCGCCGCGACGGCTCGGTGTGGACCACCGACAAGGACGGCATCGTCCTGGCGCTGCTCGCCTCCGAGATCACGGCGGTCACGGACAGCACCCCGTCGGAGCACTACGCCGAGCTGACCTCCCGCTTCGGCGAGCCCGCCTACGCCCGCGTCGACGCCCCGGCCACCCGGGAGCAGAAGGCGCTGCTCGGCAAGCTGTCCCCGGCCCAGGTCACCGCGGACACGCTGGCCGGGGAAGCGGTCACGGCCGTGCTCACCGAGGCGCCCGGCAACGGCGCCCCGATCGGCGGCATCAAGGTCACCACCGACAACGCCTGGTTCGCGGCCCGCCCTTCGGGCACCGAGGACGTCTACAAGGTCTACGCCGAGTCCTTCCTCGGCGCCGACCACCTGGCCCGGGTGCAGGAGGAGGCGAAGGCCGTGGTGCTGGGCGCGCTCGGCGGCTGACGCACCGTACGGCGGCCTCCGGCGGAGCGCGCACGGAGGCCGCCCCGGCTCAGTGGCGTCCGCGTCCCCCTGCCAGCCGGTCCAGGACCGCCTGGGCCATGACCTCCTCGCCCTTGGCGTTGGGGTGCGCCGGGGCCGCGGGCGCGGCCGGCTGCAGCGGCTCGATCCAGCGGTCCGCGGGCGGCTTGCACATGTCGTGGCCGACCGTCGGGCCGTAGGTGTCGACGTACTCGGCCCGGTTCAGGGCCGCCACCAGGCGCAGCATCAGGTTGAGCCGCTTCTCGGTGTCCCGCAGGTAGGGGAAGTCCTTCTGGGCGAACGGGACCTGCGGGAAGCAGCCGCTGCCGTCGTCGGGGAGCAGGTCCGGGTAGCCGACGACGACCACGCGGGCGTGCGGCGCCCGGGCGTGCACGGCGCGCAGCACCCGGTCGACCTTGGGCGCGGTGCGCGCGACGGCGAGGGCCAGCGCGTCGTGTCCGCCGGCCTCGTACGAGCGCTCGCAGGGGTTGCCGGCCGGGTCCTGGGCGGCGAGCCGGGCACAGGTGCCGATGATGGAACCGAAGCCGACGTCGTTGCCGCCGATCTGGACCGTCACCAGGTCGGTGTCCCGGTCCAGGGCGTCGAGCTGGGGCTTGTTGGAGCCCTGCGCCTGCCACATCTCCGCGGTCGTGGCGCCGGCGCAGCTGACGTCCGTGAGCGCGGTCGCCTGCGCCCGGTCCGCCACGAGCGAGGGGTAGTTGTGGTCCGAGCGCGCGCAGCCCGCGTCCACCTGCCGCGGGATGCCGGGGCCCGAGGTGTAGGAGTCACCGAGGGCCACGTAGTCGACGGTGCGGCCGTGTCCGGAGTGCGCGGCGGCCGGTGTCGTGGAGGCGGCGACGAGGGCGCATCCGCCCAGCGCCGCCGCCAGCACGGCGGTCCGCCGCCGCCCTCTCGCCCCGCCCGCCGGACGCGTGTCGTTCGTCATGAGTCCTCCCCCTGAAGCCGGTATCTCGCGCACGGGCGGCACCTGACAGCGGCCCTCGCGCGTTCGACTGGGCCTGTATACCGTCCGGTAGGTCGCGCCGACCAGAAGCGGGACGCGACGACTTCAGGGGGAGTGGGCGGGCGAAGCCCGCAGGAGAGGGGCGGGTTCGGGAGACGACCGGCCCCGTGCGGCCCGCGTCAGACCGCGGGCGCCGACGGCGCGGGGACGGCCGGCCGGAGCAGGGAGTCGTCCTCCGGGCGGGCCCCGGACAGCCGGTGCCGGGCCGCGATGAGGGCCATGTCGACGTCCTTGGTGCCGGTGGCCACGCACAGTGTGTAGGAGATGTCCGCGAGGCGCTGGCGGGCCTGCGGGGTGCTCTCCTCGGCACCGAGCAGAGCGAGGGCCTCGTACTGCGCGATGAGGTCCTGCAGTACCGCGGGGTGTGCCATCAGCATGGGGGGTCCGCCTCCCTGGTGGGTCGCCGACTGTCGAGGTCGCAGCGCGGATACCCGCGCGGGAGCCCCGCATGCCCTCCATCCGGCCAGGGGTTTCACGGCGCGGGACGGCCGCTCGTGCGGGGGCGGGATCACGCCGGTGGCGCCGCGGCCGAGTCGGCGGCTCCGCCCGCGCCCGACGCCTGGGGCGGCGCCCGGTGTGTCACCCGGTCGGGTGTTATTGCACGGTATCCGGCGGAACGGGGCGTGTTGCCGTGATCCGTCCGTGATCATGCCCGTGTGAGTCTGCAACGTCGAAGTGCCGTAGCCCGCCGGGTCTTTCCGGCCGCGCTCGGCACCCTCAGTGTCCTGTCCCTGCTGTCCGCCCTGCCCGCAGCCGCCGAGCCGGCGCACCGGGACGCCCGGCCCCTCGCGCCGGCGCCCCGGCGGGTCACCGCGGCGGAGGCCCGCACGGACGCCTACCTCCGGTCCGTGCACGACCGGCCCACCGCCCTGCGGGACTTCTTCCGGCAGCTGCCCAAGGGCGGCGACCTGCACAACCACCTGTCCGGCGCGGTGTCCACGGAGTACCTCATCGAGCTGGCCGCCGAGGACGGGCTGTGCGTCGACACCCGGACGATGACCGCGGTCGCCCCGCCGTGCGGCGCCGGTACACGGCCCGCGGCCGACGCGCGCACCGACCGCGCCTTCCGCGACGCGCTCGTGCGCGCCTGGTCCATGGAGGACTTCCCGCCCGGCCAGAGCGGCCACGACCACTTCTTCGACACCTTCGGCAAGTTCGGCGAGGTCACCTGGCGGCACCGCGGCAAGCTGCTCGCCGAGGTCGCGGACACCGTCGTACGCAACAACCAGTCCTACCTGGAGACGATGGTCACGCCCGCGTCCGACGGCGCGAGGGAGCTGGCGGCCCGGGTCGGCTGGGACGCCGACCTGGCCGCTCTGCACCGCAAGCTGGTCGCGGGCGGCAAGCTGGACAAGGTCGTCGCCGACGCCCGCAAGGAGGCCGACGACGGCGACGCCGAGTTCCGCGCCGCCGAGCGCTGCGGCACCCCGCGGGCCCGGCCCGGCTGCGGGCTCACCGTCCGCTGGATCTCCCAGGCGTCCCGGGGCAGTTCACCGGAGCGGGTCTTCACCCAGCTCGCCCTCGGCATGCGGCTCGCCGAGGCCGACCCGCGCTTCGTGGCGGTCAACCTCGTCCAGCCCGAGGACTGGGACAGCTCCCTGCGCGACTACAGCCTGCAGATGCGCATGGTCGGATACCTGCGCACCCAGTACCCGAAGGCCCATGTCACCCTGCACGCGGGCGAGTTGTGGCCGGGACTGGTCAAGCCCCAGGACCTGCGGTTCCACATCCGGGAGGCGGTCGACGTCGCCCGCACCGAGCGCGTCGGTCACGGCGTCGACCTCGTCCACGAGGACGACTGGCAGCGCACCGCCCGCACCATGGCGGCCCGCCGGATCGCCGTCGAGGTGCCGTTCTCCAGCAACGCCCAGATCCTCGGTGTGAAGGGCGCCGACCACCCCTTCACCACCTACCGCCGCTACGGCGTCCCGGTCGTCCTCGCCACCGACGACCCCGGCGTGTCCCGCATCGACATCAGCCACGAGTACCAGTACGCCGCCGGCACCTACGGCCTCGGCTACCCCGAGCTGAAGGACCTGGCCCGCGCCTCGCTGGAGTACGCCTTCCTGCCCGGCGCGAGCCTGTGGCAGGGCAACCCCACGACCGGGGGCTACCGGCCGGTCCCGGCCTGCCGCGGCGACCGGCCGGGGCTGCCCGTCCGGGCCACGGCCTGTCTGCACCTCCTGGCGAACAGCCCGAAGGCGCGGCTCGAATGGCGGCAGGAGGCCGCCTTCGCGGTCTTCGAGCGGTCCCACGCCCGCTGACCGCACGCGGCGGACGCCGGGGCGGAACGCATCCTCTCGCCCGGGCGTCCTCCGTGCGTCCGCGCGCCTCGGCGCCCCTCAACACCCGGCCGGATGGCGCCCCTTGGCCGAGAAGCGGCCTTCCGTCCAACCGGTGGCCCGCATTCCGTGCCGATGCAGGCATCGTGTCCCCGCCAATAGCGACGGACTCATCCCTCGCTCCGGTGTCTCCATGCATCCGCGCGGACACGCCTCGTAGCAGGCCTGCACATCTCCCGCACTGTCCCTTCACGGGACGATCACTTTCGGTCAGAGTCCGCTCCGGTGCCGCCCCGCCGGGGCAGACGCCGCGGGCGCCGCGTGCCTAGCCTCCCGGGCCATGCGATCACCTCTGCCGAGACGCCTCGGTCTCACCGCCGTCCTCGCCTTCCTCCTCGCCGTCTTCGGTTTCGCCCCCGGTGCGAGCGCCGATCCCGCGCCGGCCGCCCTCACCTTCACCACCGACAGCGCCACCACCACCCCGGGCGGCTCGGTGAACCTGTCGATGACGATCACCAACAACAAGACCTACGACATCTGGTTCGTGTACCAGACCATCGACCCGACCTGGCTGACCACCCAGCGCCCGGACCTGAAGTACAGCTTCACCGGCTGCAACCTGGCCACCGCCGCCGGCAGCACCCCCTGTTCCGGCACCGGCCCGAGCAACCTCGGCGGCAACTACGGCGCCACCATCCCGCCCGGCCAGAGCCGTACCGTCACGCTGACCCTCAAGGTCGCCGCCGACTCCGGCTGCAACGGCAACATCGGCTTCTACTCGTACTACTACGCCGAGTTCAGCGACAGCACCAACACCAGCGGCGGCCCCGTCTACACGCCCGAGACCCGCGTCCTCTGCGCCTGACGGACGCCCCGGTTCCGTGACCCGGTGACTGGAATCGGCCTCCCCGCCGCACCGCCCGCGAGGCACGGATCTCCCAGACGCCGCACCGGCGGGCCCCCTCGGCCCGCCGGTGCGGCGTACGGCGGCCGGACCAGGGGCCGGAGCCGTCCGTCCGAGCCGTCCGCCGTCGTGAGGCGCCCTCGGGGCCCTGACGATCAAACGGTTCTCCGGGTTCCCTGAACTGCCCCTGGACACCTGCACTTTTCCGTCAGGTTTCGTAACTCGACCACAAAAGCTACACAGAGCCATCACCATGTGACGCGACGGATGCGTCGACGACCGGCTTCTGAGGGGGACGCCGGCGTCGCGCAAGGGGGTGCGTCCGCTCCACGGGAGCCGTGCTCACCCCTGCCCGGGGAGGGGACTTCACCGCATGAAGCGGACCACACGCACCACCGCGCTGACGGTGGGCGCGATCGTCGCCGCGCTCGGCCTGCAGGCCGGCCCGGCGCAGGCCGACACCAGCGCACCGCGCGTCGACCTCAGAGTTCTGGTGATGAGCGACGGTGGTCCGGCCACCGACGCCATCGCCGCCGAACTCGACACCGCCGGAACGCCGTACACGAAGATCGACCTCACTCGCTCCGACCGGCCCGTCATCGACGCCGGCTTCCTCGCGGACACCGTCGACGGACGGCCGCGCGCCAAGTACCAGGCCGTCGTCCTGCCCAACGACAACCCGTTCACGGCCGGCAGCGCCGAGATGGCCGCGCTCGCCGCCTACGAACAGACCTACGCCATCCCCCAGGTCGACGCCTACACCTACGCCCGCCCCCAGGCCGGCCTGCAGGTCCCGACCGCGGGCGGCTACTCCGGCAGCATCGACGGCGTCCAGGCCCAGGTGACCTCCGCCGGCCAGGCCGGCCCCTTCGGTTACCTCGACGGCGCCGTACCGTTCGAGGACAACTCTCCTTCCGTCGGCGAGAGTTACGCCTACCTGTCGGCGCCCGCGCCCGGCGCCGACTTCACCCCGTACGTGCAGGCCCCCATCCCCGGCACCACCCGGCAGGGCTCGCTGGTCGGCGAGTACCGGCACGACGGACGGCGGGAACTCGTCGTCACCTTCGTCTACAACCAGTACCAGCAGCAGTTCCGGCTGCTGGCCCGCGGCATCGTGGAGTGGATGACCGGCGGGGTGCACCTGGGCGCCTCCCGCAACTACTTCGCCGTCCACGTGGACGACGTCTTCGCCGCCGACGACCGCTGGGACACCCGGCTCAACTGCACGCCCGGCGACGTCGACTGCACCAACGACGCGGGCACGCCCAGCCCCATCCGGATGACCCCGGCGGACGTCGACCACGCCACCGCCTGGCAGCAGGACCACCACTTCACCCTCGACCTCGTCTACAACGGCGCCGGCAGCGTCGACCAGCGCGAGGACAACAACGGGGTCGACCAGCTCGCCGACAAGCTCATCGCCGACCGGAACCAGTTCCGCTGGATCAACCACACCTACACGCACGCCTTCCTCGGCTGCGAGCAGAACGTCACGGTCGTGCCGTGGACCTGCGAGACCAACACCGACGGCAGCACCAAGTGGGTCAGCCGGTCCACCATCGACTACGAGATCGCCACCAACCGCGCCTGGGGCCAGGCCGCCGGACTGCCGCTCGACACCGACGAACTGGTGACCGGCGAACACTCCGGTCTGAAGATCCTGCCGCAGCAGCCCGGCGACAACCCAAACCTGGCGCCCGCGCTGGCGGACAACGGCGTCGCCTGGCTCGCCTCGGACAACTCCCGCGACCCCGAACAGCGACAGGTCGGCCCCGCCACCACCGTCTCCCGCTACCCGATGAACGTCTTCTACAACGCGGGCAGGGCCACCGAGCAGGTCGACGAGTACAACTGGCTCTACACCAGCCGCGCCCAGGGCGGCAGCGGCATCTGCGAGGACAACCCCGCGACCACCACCTGCCTGCCGGCGCCCCTGGACACGAAGACCGGCTACAGCGCCTACATCGTGCCGCTGGAGACCCGCATCGCCCTCGGCCACGTGCTCTCGGGCGACCCCAAGCCACACTTCATCCACCAGTCCAACCTCGCCGAGGACCGCATCGCCTACCCGGTCCTGGACGGCGTACTGGACGGCTACGACGCCCTCTTCGCGGACAACACCCCGCTGGTGAACCTGCGGATGAAGGACATCGGCACCGAACTGCAGCGCCGCACCTCCTGGAAGAGTGCGGTGAACGCCGGCCACGTCACCGCCTACCGCATCGGCGACACGGTGACCGTCCAGTCGCCGGCCGGCACCGCCGCCACCGCCACCCTGCCCACCGGCACCACCCTGGGCGGCGCCGCCTTCGGCACCGCCTACGCGGGCGAGACGTCCGGCTGGACCGCCTCCACCGGCACGCTCACCTTCACCCTGCCCTCGTCCGCCGCGGCCCCGGCCGCCACCGCCGCCGGCACGGCGCCCGCCACCGCCCCCGCCCCGCACACCAAGGTCCCCGCGGGCGTGACCGAGCAGGTCCCGTACACCCAGGACAACTGAACGGCGCACCGAGCCCAGGGCCCGTCCGGTGACACCGGACGCGGCCCGGGTCCCGCACGACCACCCCACACTTCGGCCGTGGAGCCCCATCGATGCACGTTCAGCACGGCGCGCGCCCGTCCGGCGCGGCGCACGTCACCCTGCTCACCGAAGGCACCTACCCGCACAGCCACGGCGGCGTCAGCGTCTGGTGCGACCAACTCGTCCAGGGCATGCCCGACCTCGACTTCGACGTCATCGCCGTCACCGGCACCGGACGCGAACCCGTCGTCTGGGACCTGCCCGGCCACGTCCGCGGCGTGCTGTCCGTCCCCATGTGGGGAGCCCCGCCCGAGGGGCGCCCGCCCCGGGGCCGCGCCCGGAACCGGCTCGCCGCCGCCTACGAACGCTTCCTGACCGCCCTCCTCGACCCGCACGCCGAGGACCAGTTCGCGCCCGCCCTGTACACCATGGCCCGCGCGGCCGCCGACGGCACGCTGAGCCCGTTCCTGCGCGGCGACCGGGCCGTCGCCCTCCTCGCCTCGGTGTGGAACCGCCCGGGCCTCGCCGTCCGCGAGGCCCGGCCCACCCTGCACGACGCGATCACCGCCACCGCCCTGCTGGAACACGCCCTGCGCCCGCTCGCCGCACCACCGCCGCGGCACGGCGTGGCCCACGCGGTCAGCGGCGGGGTCGCCGTGCTGCCCGGCCTCGCCGGCCTGGACCGGTACGAGGTGCCGCTGCTCCTCACCGAGCACGGCGTCTACCTGCGCGAGCGCTACCTCGGCTACCGCACCGCCCCCTACCGCTGGCCGGTCAAGGCGGTCGTCCTCGGCTTCTTCCGGCTGCTCGCCGAGGAGAGCTACCGCCGGGCCGCCCTGATCACCCCGGGCAACCGCTACAACCGGCTGTGGGAGGAACAGGGCGGCGCCGATCCGCAGGCGATCCGCACCGTCTACAACGGCGTGGACCCGGCCGCCTTCCCGTCGGCCGGACCCGAGCCGGACGTCCCGACGCTCAGCTGGGCCGGCCGCGTCGACCCCATCAAGGACCTGGAGACCCTCATCCGCGCCTTCGCCCTCGTCCGGGAGGCGATACCCGAGGCCCGGCTGCGGCTGTTCGGCGGGACACCGCGCGGCGGCGAGGCGTACCGGGAGCGGTGCGAGGGGCTGGCGGCCGAGCTGGGGCACGCGGAGGCGGTCACCTTCGAGGGCCGGGTCGACGACATCAGGGACGCCTACGCGGCCGGGAACGTCGTGATGCTCTCCAGTATCAGCGAGGGCTTCCCCTTCACCCTGATCGAGGCCATGTCCTGCGGACGGGCCACCGTCTCCACCGACGTCGGCGGCGTGCGGGAGGCCGTCGGCGACACCGGGCTCGTCGTCCCGCCGCGCGACCCGGCCCGCATGGCCGCGGCGGCCCTCGAACTGCTGGGCGACGCCGAGCGGCGCCGGGCGACGGGGGAGGCGGCCCGGCTGCGGGTGATCGAGCAGTTCACCCTGCGCCAGACCATCGACACCTTCCGCTCGATCTACCTCGAACTGCCCGCCCTGGCACGGCCGTCGGCCGCACAGCCGCGACCGGTCGCCGCCGTCGCCCAGGTGGGGAGCCTGACCGGATGAGCGGACCCATGGCCCTCGAACCGGGCGGCACCGAACAGGAGACGCTCGCGCTCCGCCTCGCGCGCCCCGCCGACCACACCCTGTCCCTGCGGCTGCCCGGTCACGGTCACGACGACGAGGAGGTCAGCCGTCTCGCCGCCGACCTCGCCGACCGCATCGGACCGGCCGTCCACCCCTACGAGGTGGCCGCCCTGCTGGAGGCGGAAGGCCTGACCGCCGAGCTGATCAAGGAGCGGTACGGCCATCCGAACCTGTTCTCCCTGGCCACCGCGCTCTACGAACAGGTGCCCCGGACCTTCCCGGAGCCCGCACCCGCGGCCGACCCCTGGCGCCCGGACCACGTCCGCTGCCTGCTGCGCGGAGTCCTCTTCGCGCTGCCGGGGCTGGCCTATCTGCTCACCGCACCCCTGTGGCACCCCGGGCGGCACGCCGCCGCGCTCGTCGTCGCGGGCCTCGTCTCCTGGTCCTGGGGTCAGGGGCTCGGCCACCGGGCGCACCTGCGGAGGGCGACCGGCCCCCGGGAGGCGGGCCGTACCCTGCTGGCCGGAGCCCCCCTGGGCGCCGTCCTCGCCACCGCCGCGGCCTCCCCGCTCGCCGGCGGCGGCCCGGTGCTCCTGGCGACGGCGGCGCAGTCCCTCTACCTCGCGGCGGCCGGCGTCCTGCTGGTCCTGGCCCGGGAACGGCTGCTCCTCGCCGCGCTCGCCCCGCTGGTCGCGGGCGCCGCCGCACTGCCCTGGTGGCACCCCGGCCCCCTGCCACGCGCCGGGCTCGCGCTGCTCGCCCTGCTGGCCACCCTCGCCGTCACCGCGTACGCCCTGCGCGGCACCCTCGCCGCCCCGGCCGTCCCCGAGGGCGCGCGGCCGGCGCTGCTGTGGTCGCTGCCGTACGGGCTGTTCGGGCTGGCCGCGGGCCTGCTCGTGCTGCTGGAGGGGCGGCGGGAGCCGTACGCGGTGATCGTCCTGACGGTCAGCATGGGACCGGCGGAATGGCTGCTGTACCGCTACCGGGGGCTGTCCGTGGCCGCGCTGCGCGCCAGCGCGACGCCCGGCGGCTTCCTGCTGCGCTCGGCCGCCGTCCTCGCCCTCTGCCTGTCCGTCTACCTGCTGCCGCTGTGGCCCGCCGCGTACCTCACCGGCGCCGCGCCGGCCCCGCTGCTCCTGCTCGCGGCCACGCTGTGGACCGCGCTGCTCCTCCAGGCGTTCGGGGCCGCCTGGCCACCGGCCGCGATCTGCCTGGCCGCGGCGGGCACCGCGGCCGCGGGCACCCTGCTGCGCCCGCCCGCGGGCCCGGCGCTGCTGCCGCTCGGCTGCGCCGCCGCCCTGTGCTGCCTGGTGGCCTGTGCGCTGCGGCTGCTCGGCCGCCCCGCCCGGCACGCCTGAACACGTACCCGCTCCTGACCGACTCACCGGAAGGACCTGTCAGTTGACCCCCGCACCGCTCGCCGCCGTCACCGGAGCCGAGGGTTTCATCGGCTCCCACCTCACCGAGGCCCTGGTCGCCTCCGGACACCGGGTCAGAGCCATGGCCCAGTACAACTCCTTCTCCTCCTACGGCTGGCTGGAGACCCTCGCCCCGGACGTCCTTGACCAGGTGGAGATCGTCCTCGGCGACGTCCGCGACCCCGGCTCCGTCCGCGGTCTGCTCGAAGGGGCCGACGTCGCCTACCACCTGGCCGCCCTGATCGCGATCCCGTACTCCTACCAGGCGCCGCACAGTTACGTGGAGACCAACGTCACCGGCACCCTCAACGTGCTGGAGGCGGTCCGCGCGCTCGGCACGCCCCGGCTCGTGCACACCTCCACCAGCGAGACGTACGGCACCGCGCAGACCGTGCCGATCACCGAGGACCACCCCATCAACACCCAGTCCCCGTACGCCGCTTCGAAGGCGGGCGGCGACCGGCTGGCCGACAGCTACCACGCCAGCTTCGGCACCCCGGTCGTCACCCTGCGGCCGTTCAACACCTTCGGGCCGCGCCAGTCGATGCGCGCGGTCATCCCCACCGTCATCGGACAGGTCGCGGCGGGGGAGCGCACCCTCACCCTCGGAGATCTGCGCCCCACCCGCGACTTCACCTTCGTCAAGGACACCGCGCAGGCCTTCCTCGCCGTCGGCACCGCGCCCGCCGGCAAGGTCGTCGGCCGCACCTTCAACTCCGGGACGGGAGGCGAGATCTCCGTCGGCGACCTGGTCGCCCTCATCGGCAAGGTGATGGACACCGCGCTCGACGTCCGTGAGGACTCCGCCCGGATCCGTCCGGCCGCCTCCGAGGTGATGCGGCTCGTCGCCGACGCCGGCCGGCTCACCGAGGCCACGGGCTGGACGCCCGCCCACACCCTCGAACAAGGGCTCGCGCACACCGTGGAGTTCTTCCGCGACCCGGCCAACCTGGCCCGCTACAAGACCGGCATCTACAACATCTGACCCGTCCGGCACGTCTCGTCTTCTTCGAAGGAGGAGCCCCATGCACGCAGTGATCCTGGCGGGAGGCAAGGGCGTCCGGCTGCGGCCCTACACCACCGCGCTGCCCAAGCCGCTCGTCCCCATCGGCGACCAGCACGCCATCCTGGAGATCGTGCTGCGGCAGCTGTCGGCCGCCGGCTTCACCCACTGCACCATCGCCATAGGCCACCTGGGCGAGATCATCCGCGCCTACGTCGGTGACGGCTCCCAGTGGGGCATGGCCGTCGACTACGCCACCGAGGACAGCCCGCTGGGCACCATGGGGCCGCTGCTCACCCTGCGCGACCGGCTGCCCGAGAGCTTCCTCGTCATGAACGGCGACGTCCTCACCGACCTCGACTACGCCGACGTCCTGCGCCGGCACGAGGCGTCGGGCGCGCCGCTGACCATCGCCACCTACGCCCGCAAGGTGCACATCGACTTCGGGGTCCTCACCACCGACGCCAGCAAGGTCGTCGCCTTCACCGAGAAGCCCAGCATGGACTACCGGGTCTCCATGGGCGTCTACGGCCTCAGCCGCGCCACCCTCGACGGCTACACCGCGGGCCTGCCGCTCGGCTTCGACGAACTCGTCCTCGACCTGCTCAAGGAGCAGAACCCGCCGCACGCCTACGAGTTCGACGGCTACTGGCTCGACATCGGCCGCCCCGACGACTACGACCGGGCCAACGCCGAGTTCACCACCCGCAAGTCCCTGCTGCTCAAGGGAGCCTGAGTCCCCCATGCGCATTCTCGTCCTGGGCGGCACCGGGTACCTGGGCCGCCACGTGGCCGAGCGGCTGCGCGCCCTGCCGGGCGCGCACGTCCTCGCGGCCGGCCGGGCCCGGACATGCGGATGCGCACATGCGGATGCGCACATGCGGATGCGGACGTGCGGATGCGGACGTGCGGATGCC
>NZ_JBFBBK010000040.1:0-79620 GCF_040682635.1 Streptomyces sp. NPDC051133 | reverse complement strand
ACTTCCCACCCCCCGCCGCGCGGCCCCGAGCGCGGCCGCCGGGTCCGGGGCGGCCCCGCACTCGTGCCCGAGCAGCGCCAGCGCCGCGTGGCCCGCGGCGAAGTCCGGGTCGGTGGTGACCGCCTCGGTCAGCAGCGCCTCGGCGCCGCGTTCACCCGCCAGGATCCGGTCGAGGGCCTCGTTGTAGAACTCCGCCGCGTCGAGGGTCGTGCTCAGCGTCTGCCCGTAGCGGTCGGTGGCCCGGGGGCCGGTACGGCGGCCGAGCACGTGGAGCACGCTGTCCGCGACCTCCGCCGCCTGGGCGCGGATCTCCGGAATCGCCGTGCTCTCCAGGAGGTTGCCGCGGCGCAGCACCCCGAGCGTCCACAGCCGGGAGACCGAGGTGACCACGGCGGGCACCAGCCGGCCGTCGCTCCAGGTGTCGAAGCCCAGGCCGGCGGGGCCGGTGCGGGCGTGGCCGTGGTCCAGCAGGCAGCGCACCAGGGGGTCCACCGTGCGGTGCAGGTCGGTCTGGGCGCCGGTGCAGTTGATCACCGCACCGACCGTGAGCCGTCTGCCGTCGCTCAGCCGTACGGCCACCGTGCCGGCGCCGGGCACGGCCCGCACCATCTCCGCGCACGCCACCCGCAGCCGGCCCGAGTCCCGCAGCGCGCGGACCGTGGCCGCCGTGCCGGGGGCCATCCGGTGCCGGTGCACCTCCCACAGCCGCAGGTCCTCCCGGAGGAAGCGGCCGCGGTCGGCCGTGGACAGCTGCTGCCACAGCGCCGCCGTCAGCGGGCGCAGCCCGTCCATGCCGGGACGCCAGTCGCCGCAGGCACGGCGGCTCGCGGCGAGGTAGTGCCGGACCTCCCGGCGCAGTGCGTCGAGGCCGCGCGAGCCGTCGAGACGCGGCGGCTCGGCGGCCGGGGCGGGGTCGGTCAGATGGTCGCGGGGGACGAGCCCGTTGCGGGACACCGCGTGCAGCACCCGGCCGGGGCGGGCCAGCGTGACGGCCAGGTCCGCCATGGTCAGACCGGTGCCGACCAGCAGGACGTCGGCGTCCTCGGGCACGGCGTCGAGCGCGCCGGGCGCCCAGGGGTCGGCGACGAAGTGCCGGGACTCGCGCAGCTCCGCGCAGGCCCAGTCCTGGCCCGGCGTGAAGTTGCCCAGCGCCAGCACGGCCGCGTCCACGCGCAGTTCGGTGCCGTCGGCGAGCCGCAGCGCGACCCCGGTGCCCCGCGCGCGGGCGGCGACGACCCGGTCCCGCACCCGGTGCAGCCGGACCCGCCGGCTCTCCGCCGCGGTGGTGTCGAGCACCTCGGTCAGGTAGCGCCCGTACTCCCGCCGGGGGCGGTAGTCGCCGGGCCCGGCACCGGGGTGCCGGGCCACGAGCCAGCGCAGGAAGTGCTCGGGGTCGTCGGGGAAGGCGCTCATCCTGCCGGCGGCCACGTTGAGCAGGTGCCGGGGGTCCGACGTGCCGTAGGCGACGCCCGGGCCCGCCTGTCCGGCCGGGTCGATCAGCCATATCTCGGCCGCCCGGCCGAGGCGTTCGGCCTGCCGCAGCAGCTGCACCGCCGTCAGGGTCCCTGCCGCGCCGGCGCCGACGACCGCGACCCGGTGCGAGGACGAGTTCCAGCTCACGATCGGTCCCCCTGGTTCCTTCGGCCAGTTCGTCCGGCGTCGTCCGGCCGCGGGCCGGCGGCGTCGCGCGGCCCGGCCGCGGTGGTCGCGAACGCCTCGCCCGCCATGCCGGCGGCGAGTGTGCTGCCGTCGGCCGGGTCGATCAGCAGGAACGAGCCGGTACGGCGGTTGTCGGCGTAGGCGTCGAGGGCCAGCGGCTCGACGGTGCGCAGCACCACGCGGCCGAGGTCGTTGACGTCCAGCCGCCCGCTGCCGGTGCGTTGTTCGAGGGTGTCGGTGTCGATCCGGTAGGTGATCTCCCGGACCAGCGCGCGCACGGTACGGGTGGTGTGCTTCAGCAGCACCTTGGCGCCGCGGTGCAGCGGGCGTTCGTTCAGATGACAGACGGTGGCCGCGAAGTCCGTGACGGGGTCCGGGGCGGGATCGGAGGCGAGCAGGTCGCCGCGGGAGACGTCGAGCTGGTCGGCGAGCCGGACGGTGACCGACTGGGGTGCCCAGGCGATGTCCGTGCCTCTGCCGAGCGCGTCGATCGCCGTGACGGTGCTGGTACGGCCGGAGGGCAGGACGGTGACGGCGTCCCCGACCCGCAGCACACCGGAGGCCAGCCGGCCCGCGTAGCCGCGGTAGTCGCGGTGCTCCTCGCTCTGCGGGCGGATCACGTACTGGACCGGGAGGCGGGCGGGCTCGTGGCCCGGGTCGCTGCCCACGGGGACGGTCTCCAGGTGTTCCAGCAGGGTCGGGCCGCCGTACCAGTCCATGTTCGCGGACGGCTCCACCACGTTGTCCCCGGCCAGCGCCGACAACGGGATCGCCATGACGTCCGTGACGCCGAGGGAGGCCGCGTAGGCGGTGAACTCCTCGGCGATCGCCGCGAACGCCTTCTCCTCGTACCCGACGAGGTCCATCTTGTTGACGGCGAGGACGACGTGCGGCACCCGCAGCAGGGCGGCGATGGCCGCGTGCCGGCGGGTCTGCTCGACCACGCCGTTGCGGGCGTCGACGAGGACCACCGTCAGCTCGGCCGTGGAGGCGCCGGTGACCATGTTGCGGGTGTACTGCACATGGCCGGGGGTGTCGGCGAGGATGAACCGGCGGCGCGGGGTGGCGAAGTAGCGGTAGGCGACGTCGATGGTGATGCCCTGCTCACGTTCGGCCCGCAGGCCGTCGGTGAGCAGCGCGAGGTCGGGGGCGTCCTGGCCGCGGCTCGCGGAGGCCCGCTCGACGGCCTCCAGCTGGTCGGCGAGGACCGACTTGGAGTCGTGCAGCAGGCGGCCCACCAGGGTGGACTTGCCGTCGTCGACGGACCCTGCGGTGGCGAAGCGCAGCAGCGAGGCGGCGGTCTCGATGGTCATGGTCAGAAGTACCCCTCGCGCTTGCGGTCTTCCATCGCGGCCTCGGAGAGCTTGTCGTCGGCCCGGGTGGCGCCGCGCTCGGTGAGGCGGCTGGCGGCTATCTCGGCGATGATCTCCGCGTTGCCGGCGGCGGTGGACTCGACGGCGCCGGTACAGGACATGTCGCCGACGGTGCGGTAGCGGACCAGCCGGCGCTCGGGCGTCTCGTGCTCCCTGGGGCCGCCCCACGCCCCGGCGGTCAGCCACATGCCGCCGCGCCGGAACACCTCGCGCTCGTGGGCGTAGTAGATCTCCGGCAGCTCGATGCCCTCGCGCTCGATGTACTGCCACACGTCCAGCTCGGTCCAGTCGGAGAGCGGGAAGACCCGCACGTGCTGGCCCGGTGCGTGCCGTCCGTTGTACAGCGACCACAGCTCGGGGCGCTGGTGGCGCGGGTCCCAGGCGCCGAACTCGTCACGCAGCGAGAACACCCGCTCCTTGGCGCGGGCCTTCTCCTCGTCGCGGCGCCCGCCGCCGAAGACCGCGTCGAAGCCGTGCGACTCGATGGCGTCGAGCAGCGGCACCGTCTGCAGCGGGTTGCGGGTGCCGTCGGGGCGCTCGCGCAGCCGGCCGTCGTCGAGGTAGTCCTGCACGCGGGCGACGTGCAGGCGCAGCCGGTGCCGGTCGACGACGCGGTCGCGGTAGGCGAGGACCTCGGGGAAGTTGTGTCCGGTGTCCACGTGCAGCAGCGCGAAGGGCACCGGCGCCGGATGGAAGGCCTTCAGCGCCAGGTGCAGCATCACGATCGAGTCCTTGCCGCCGGAGAACAGGATCACCGGCCGTTCGAACTCGCCCGCCACCTCGCGGAGGATGTGCACCGACTCGGCCTCCAGCGCGTCCAGGTGGGACAGCGCGTACGGGTCGTCCTCGGTGGCGACGGGGCTGCGGGTCGCGGTCGTCATGCGAGGTCCCTCTCGGTCAGAAAGGCGTGCAGCTCGGCGGCGGAGCCGGCCGGCGAGCTGCCCTGCGTCTGGATGCGGAGATCCGGGTTCTCGGGTGCCTCGTACGGGTCGTCCACGCCGGTGAGCCCGGAGATCTCGCCGGCGGCCTGCCGGGCGTACAGCCCCTTGACGTCGCGCCGGGAGCAGACCTCGACCGGGGTGGCGACGTGGACCTCCCAGAACGCGGTGCCGGCCGCGGCGTGCCACGCGCGTACGGCGGCGCGGGAGTCGGCGTAGGGGGCGATGACCGGGACCAGCACCGTGACGCCGTGGGAGGCAAGCTTCTGGGCGACGAAGCCGATCCGGGTCACATTGGTGTGCCGGTCCTCCCTGGTGAATCCCAGTCCCTTGGAGAGAAACGTGCGGATCTCGTCGCCGTCGAGCACCTCGACCCGCCGGCCCTCGCCGCGCAGGCGCTCGGCGAGGGCGAGGGCGAGGGTGGTCTTGCCCGCGCTGGGCAGACCGGTCAGCCACACGGTGGCGCCGCGCTCGCAGGGGACGGCCGCGCGGGCCGCCGCTGCGGGGTCCCCGAGGCTGAGGGGGTGAGCTGTCGTCACGGTGAGGGTCTCCCGGGAGTGAGGTGTCGGCCGGTCGGAGGTGACGTACGCGGGCTCGGACCCGGGTCGCGGCCGGGCCGGCGGGACCTCTCAGGTGGTGGTGAACTCGACCAGGGTGCGGCCGAGCACGTCCATGTCGATCCGGTGCCAGGAACCGGGCAGCTCCAGCGAACGGCCGTTCGGCAATGCGTCCGCGGTCGCCAGCGCCGCCGCGCGCAGCCAGGCGCTGGTGTGGTCGCTGTTGAGGACCAGGGCCTCGGTCCGGTATCCGGCCAGCCGGTCGGCGGGGACCTTGTAGTCGCCGCAGATGGCGGTGTCGTAGACCAGGGTGTGGGCGTTCGCCTCGTTCATCGCCCAGATCGGGCCCTTGCGCCACTCGGCGACCGTGTCGGGGGTCAGGCCCAGCAGGCAGCCGAGGAAGTACTCGACCGCCTCGGTGCGCCGCTCCTCGGACAGCAGCACGCGCAGCGTCTTGGCGACGTTCCACGGCGGCATCGGGAAGTCGCCGACCCGGTAGAACGGCTCGTGCAGCGCCAGCTTGCGGATCGGGGCGCCGGCGAGCGCCGCCTCGACGGCCAGGTTCGCGCCGGAGGACCCGGCGAACACCACCGCCGAGCCGCCGGCCGCCTCGATCACCGCTTCGAGGTCCTCGATCTCCCGCTGCACGGCGTACTCGGGGGAGTCGCCGCTCTCGCCGCGTCCCCGGCGGTCGTACACGTAGGTGGTCAGGTGCGGCGACAGCTCGGGCACGAGCGCGTCGAAGATCGTGTGATCGCGGAACGAACCGTTGAGAAGCACGATCGGCGGGCCTTCGCCCGCCTTCTCATAAGCGATCGTCGTGCCGTCCCGGGAAACGACCTTGCGCATCACGCTCTCCTCATGCCGACCGGAGGTGCTCTCACCTCGCCGTATGTCGGCATCGTCGAACGCGTCGGTGGACCGCCGGTCGAGGACCGGTCGCGGGGGGCCCGCGCGCAGGTCAGGACAGCCAGCCGGCCTCGGTGGCGATGCGGACGGCGTCGATCCGGTTGCGGGCGTTGAGCTTGACCACGACCGTCGTGAGGTAGTTGCGCACCGTTCCGATGGACAGGTGCAGCTTCTCGGCGATCTCCCGCGGCTCGTCGCCCTGGGCGGCCATGCCGAGCACCTCGATCTCCCGCTCGGACAGCGGGTTGTCGCCGATGTCCCAGGCGCTCATGGCGAGTTGGGGGTTGATCACCCGGCGGCCCGCGGCCACCTCCCGGACGGCCTGCGCGAGCTGCTCGGACGGGGAGTCCTTGAGCAGGAAGCCGGCGACGCGCGCGGACATCGCACGGCGCAGATAGCTGGGACGGCCGACCCCGGTCATCATCAGGGCCCGGCACTCCGGCAGCTGCTGGTGCAGCAGCTCGGCCGCGGTGAGGCCGTCCATGTTCGGCAGATCGACGTCCATGATGGCCACGTCCGGACGGCACTTCAGCGCGGTGGGGACGATCAGGTCACCTTTGTCCACGACGCCGACGACTTCCAGATCCGGCTCCAGCTCGAGCAGCGTGACCAGTGCCCCCCGCACCATGTGCATGTCCTCGGCCAGGAGAATTCTGATCCGCCGAATCTCCACTTGTCCCCCTCTGTACGCTGCTAAAGACTTGGTAAATGCCCCAATAATTGCACGTGAATTGTCAGAGCGCTGCGTCTGTCTCTGCACGTGTGTACGGCGGGTCCCCGGCCCCGGACCAGTCGAATTCCGGATGTGGCCGGGAATGTTCGGACCGGCCGGAAGTGTTCACCTGGCCGCGGTACCCGCGTGCCACGCGCCGGACGTCGGCGAGGGCCTGGCGGGAGATGCCGAGCACGGTGGCCAGTTCCTCGCGCGCGGGCTCCAGTGCCTCGGGCAGCAGCCGGTGGATCAGGGCGCACTTCATCGTGACCGTGGAGAGGCTGGAGCCGAGCACGGCGTGCAATTCGCGTTCCACGATGAGCCGTTCGCGGGCCACGGCCAGCTGCGCGAGCGCCCCCCTGGCCTCGTGCAGCTCGGTGACGAGCCGGTACAGCGCGGTGATGCCGTAGACCACCAGGCCGGCCACCAGCGGGGAGTCGGCCAGGTAGACGATGTCGGCCAGCCGGGTGCCGACGGCCGCCGCGAGCGGTACGACCACCAGGCCCGCGGCCGCGTAGAGCACCCAGCGGAGCCTGCCCGACAGGGTGATCAGCAGCGATCCGCAGAGGAATCCGGCCATCGAGCCCCAGGGGCCGCCGAGCCACAGCAGGGGCGCGTAACTCGCCACGGCCTGGAGGCCCAGGGTGAGCGCCCGTACGCGTACCGGCCAGGTGCGCGAGCGGCGCAGCGAGTGGAAGAACTGGAGCGTCACGACGACGGCGAAGCAGGCGAGGAAGCCGAGCATGGCGGTTCCGGAGCCCGGGCCGCTCGCGGCGTTGATCACGGTGATGAGCGTGTAGCCGACCAGAACGGCGATGAGCATGCCGCGGGCCATCCGGGGCGCCCACTGCCGGGCGGCCCGCGCCCCCTCCTCGGGCTCGGACTCGGCGGAGTCGTCGTCGTCCCGGGCGGCGGCCGGGGCGCGGGCGACGACCTCGAACCAGCCGTCGTCGGCCGGCCCGCCGCTCAGCTCGCCGCCGATGCCCTGGAGACGGGTCGTCAGGTTCTTCAGTCCGCTGCCGCCGTCCGTGCCGGTGTCCGCACTGCCCTCGCCGGCACCGTCGTTGCGGATCCGCAGGACCACCGTCTCGCCGGCCCCGCCGGCCTCGCCGTCGCGGGTCGCGGTGACGGTACATCGCTGCGCCTTGCTGTGCCGCAGGGCGTTGGTGACCGCCTCGCGCAGCACGATGGCCAGGACGGTGTCCACCTCGCGCGGCAGTTGGCCGCAGTCCAGGTCGGCCTCGGCCGTGATCTGCGCGGCGGACAGGACGGAGAGCGCGGACTCGGTCTCGGCGGCCAGCGACATGTCGCGGTAGCCGGTGGCGACCATGCGCACGTCGGCCAGGGCGTCCCGGGCGATGCCGAGCACGGCGGCCACCTCGGACCTGGCCTTGTCGGGCGCCCTCGGCAGCAGCCGGTGGCCGAGTTCGCTCTTCAGCATGATCGCCGACAGGCTGTAGCCGAAGAGGTCGTGCAGATCGCCGGCGACCCGCAGCCGTTCCTGGACGACGGCCATCCCGGCCAGGGCGCGCCGGGTCTCGCGCAACTCGACGACCAGGCCGGACAGGGAGCTGACGCCGAAGATGATGACGCTGGAGAGCAGGGTCGCGCCGAGCCCGTAGACCGCGATGCCCGGCCCCGCGACGGCGACGACCGCGGGCACGATGGCGGCGGTGACCAGCGCGTACAGCGGCCAGCGGAGCCGGCCCGGCACCGCGAGCAGGATCGATCCTGCGAGCAGTCCGGCCATCGCGCCCCACGCCGCTCCCAGCCAGGCGAGCGGCAGATAGGTGACCAGCGCCTGGCCGGCCAGCGTGAGCACGCGGCGACGGGCGGACCAGGTGCGAGGTCTTCGGGTGGAGTGCGCGAACTGCAGGGACAGCACGGCGATCAGACAGAGGGCCAGCAGGCCCAGTCGTCCGGGATCGGTGTGCTCGTCGAGCACGTTCAGGACCGTGACGACCGTGTTGCCGCCGAGTACACCCAGCGTGACCAGGAGCGCCATGCGTGGTGCCTGCAGACCTGATTCGTCGTCCCGGTCCTCGTCGTCGGACGGGTCGGACATCGGCGCATGCCTCCCCGTCCGACCTGCGGTGGCTGGCAGCACAGGCAACCCCCCGGTTCTCCTGGAAACCGGGATGATCTTACCGACGAATTATCGGGTTGTCATGACTGAGAATCTTTACTCTTTTCACTTTATTGACCGAGCTCAGAAGCGGCCACGGATGATCTTACCCGGCTAGAGGAACAGCGGAATCGGATTGAGATCTTGATAAGCGGTGGGGGAGTCGATCCTGCCCAGGCGAACCGGCACGTCGAACAGCCGGCCCGGCGCGTAGCGGGCCCAGAAGTGCCTCAGCCCGGGGACGACGACCTTCACGACGGGCAGCCCGATGTCGGGCCGCGTCTGGTCGAGCACGAGCACCTCCAGACCATGGCCGCGGGCCAGCGCGCACAGGTGGTCCAGGTCGTCGCGGAGGTCGGCGCGCGGGACGTGGCCGTAGTCCGCCGGGGTGCGCGCGGGCAGGCCGGGGTCGGGCAGGAGGTACGGCTGGGAGGCGACCGTCTCCTTGCGCCACCAGTCGAGCAGATGGCCGGGCAGCCCCGGCGCGTATCCGCCCGTCACGGCGGGCAGCAGCTGGCCCAGCTCGGTGACGGCACGGCTCAGCGCGACGGCCGGGTCCAGATGGGCGCCGAAGCCGAGCATGATGTCCTCGGCCGGGCCGCCGACGCGGCGCGAGACCGCGGCCATGACCGGGATGCCCAGGTCGGCGGTCAGGTCGAGCACCCACAGCGTGCGGTCCAGTTCGCGGAAGCGGCCCGGCAGGGCGGCGATCCACGGGTCGCCGAACGCGTCCAGGTCGACCGCCGCGTGCCGGGTCCGGTTGTACCACCACAGCGCCACCGCGTCCCGCTCGACCAGTTCCAGGAAGCCCTGCAGAACGGCGTCCTCCAGGGTGCCGCCCGCGGCGTTCCCGTTGGAGTCGGCGACGACGGAGGCGACCCCGTCGCCGCGGAAGTACAGCAGGTCGGTCGGCAGGAGCCGGTGCGTCTCGCCGGTGAGCGACCACACGGGCGTCCAATCGATCTCGGCGTCCTCGTCGAACGGCTCGGGCACGTGCTGGAACGGGATGCCCGGCGCGTTCCACCGCTCGCGCTCGCGGTACTGGCGCTCGTCGTAGAGCATGCACGCGCCCGGATGGACGGCCCTGGGCGCGAGGTCGCGGTAACTGCCGCGGATCGTCGCCTCGTCACCCGAGCGCGTCCCGCTGTACCGCTCGACCGCCTCGCACAGCGCGCTGACCCGGGCGTCCAGGTCGGTGCGCCCCTTGCCCCCGCTCTGCATGCGCAGGCCGGCCCGGTACGTGGGGAGGTCGCACTCGGTCAGCGCGAGATTGGGACCGGCCTGGTAGCAGTGCAGGAACCCGGGGCTGCGCGGATCGCGGACGACCCGGTCGACGATCCCGGTGACGGGATCGGCGAGGTGGCCGAAGCGTTCCCACATCTGCTCCGCGGACAGCGCCCGGTGCCCGTTCCCCCCGGCGACGTGCTTCGGCCGGGAGACCGGCCGGACCGGCAGCAGGGCGCGGTCGGCGACCAGCTCCGGGTCGCCGCAGTCCGGGCACTGGGGCCGTGTGGCGACCGGGTGGTGGGCGGTGGCGAGGGTCAGGGTGTCCATCGTCCACACCGCGTTCTGGGTGTCGTCGCGCAGCCCGGCCAGCCACTTGGCGGCCTGCAACGCGGCGGTCTGCAGCCCCAGTTCGCGGGTCGCCGCGAGTGAGGCCTCCGGCGCCCGCACCGGGCCGGCCAGCCCGAGCGCCCGCCGCACCTGGTTCTCGCCGCGCCGGTGGCAGCGCAGCCGCGCGGCCAGGCAGGACCAGCAGGGCCCGGTCCCCGGCTGGAAGACCGGGCCGATCCACAGCTGTGCCCCGTACGGCTTGGCCGCCAGCCACGGCCGGCCGTCCGCGAGCCGGGCGGTGTTGAACTCGGCCAGCGCCGGATCGAGGTAGTCGTCGCAGACGACCAGGGTGAAGGGCGCCGCGGGGCCGCAGGACAGGCCCGCCGCGCGGCAGGCGCGCTCGGCCGCGGCGGCGTCGGCCCGGCCGAGCGCGACCACGCTCAGCGCGGCGTCCACCGGGCCGCCCACCCCGGCCAGGTCCCAATAGGCGGCCGCGGCACGGTCCTTGGGACCGGTGTGGAAGCCGACGAGACCGGCGGCGGCGAGCCGGCCGAGCATGCCGTCCAGCTCCGCCGCGGGAAGCGGGACGGCGGCGCGCAGACCGTCGAGCGTCAGTGAACCGTCCAGCAGCGGGGCCACCTTCTGGATGGCCTTCCCGGACAGGGCCGTCGTCCCCCGGGGCGAGACCAGGTACACCGCCTCGCCGGGGACGATCTCGGCCCGCAGGTGCCGCCGGAATCCGATCGGCCGTTCCTCAACGCGCATCGGGGGCCGCCGGGCTACTGCGCCGCACCGACCACGATGAAACACCAGCCGGCGGGAAGCTCGTCCACGCCGGGCGCGGCGTCGTCGAGGTTCTCGATGATCAGGTCGTCCGAGCCCAGAGCGATCTGCATGATGGTCCCCCTCCGAGTGTCGCAGCGGGGCGTCGCTGCGGTGATCGGAAGTCTCCAACTCCCCTGCTGGGCACCGCCATGCGCCGATTCACGTGTCGGGCATGAATTCTTCACATCGGATAGATGTGCCACTCAGTGGGCAACTCCCGGTGCGCTGCGCATGCTGGACATCGAGATCGAAAGCCGCGATGCCTGGAGGAATGGAAATGTCCGAAGGCCCCACAACGTACGACTCCGTCGATGCTGGGCAGCAGCCCGCACTGCTGAGCATCGGGCTGCTCGGCTCGCTGAACCTGCACCTCGACCGCACGCCCGTGACCGCCAGCGCGCCCAAGCAGCGCCAGGTGCTGGCCCTGCTCGCGCTGAACGTGGGCAAGGTCGTCACGGTGTCGACCCTCATCGAGGAACTGTGGGGGGACCGGCCCCCGCGCAGCCACGCCACCACCCTCCAGACCTACGTCCTGCAGCTGCGCAAGGCCCTCGCGGCGGCCGACGCCGACCGCCCGGGCGCCCGCCAGATCCTCAGCACCCGGCACAGCGGCTACCTCCTCGAAGGAGACGCCTGCGACACGGACGTCGAGACCTTCGAGCGCCGGGTGCGCACCGGCTGCACGGCCTCCGAGCGGGCCGACCACCGCCGCGCCTCCGAGGAACTGCGCCAGGCGCTGCAGCTGTGGCGCGGCCCCGCCCTGGTCGACGTCAGGAAGGGCAGCATCCTGGAGATCGAGGCGGTCTCCCTGGAGGAGAGCCGGCTCGGCGCGCTGGAACGGCGCATAGAGTCCGACCTCGCCCTGGGGCGCCACGCCGACCTGCTGGGCGAGCTGACCCGGGTGGTGGCCAGGAACCCGATGAACGAGAACCTCTGCGCCTACCTGATGATCGCCCTGTACCGGGCAGGCCGGGTCGGCCGCTCGCTGGAGGCGTTCCACCGGCTCCGGGCCGTGCTCAACCACGAGCTGGGCGTCGAGCCGTGCCCGCGGCTGCAGAGCCTGCAGACGGCGATCCTGTCGGGGGACCCGGCACTGGACGTCTGGTCCGTGTCCTGGTCCCCCGAGGAGTTCGCGGCGGGCCGGCTCGCCCGGGTCTCCTGAACCGCCGTGGAAGGCCCGGGAAAGAAGCCGACAAAGCAGCAGCAAAAGGGCCGCAAAGTGAATCGGTATCGGGTGAACCCACGGCCCTGAGGCAACATCTTGGTGAACGGCGGGCACCGCGCGGTCAGGGTGCGGTGCCGCCGTCGGCCGGATGAGGTGAGGGACGTGGTGGAGCCGAGGATCGCCGTCGCCGTGGTGACCATGGGGAACCGGCCCGCCGAGGTCGACGCCCTGCTGGAGTCCGTGGCCAAGCAGGACCTCGCCCCGGCCCGCATCGTGATCGTCGGCAACGGCTGCCGGCTGCCCGAGTTCGCCCGCCGGCTCTCCCTGCCCGGCGAGGTGACCACCATCGACGTCGAGGAGAACCTCGGCTGCCCCGGCGGCCGCAACGTCGCCCTCGCCCGGCTGCGCGAGTACGGCGACACCGACATCGTCGTGGAACTGGACGACGACGGCCTCCTCGTCGACGCCGACGTCCTGCGCCGCGTCCGCGACCTGTACGCCGCCGACCCGCGCCTCGGCATCGTCGGCTTCCGCATCGCCGACGAGCACGGCGAGACCCAGCAGCGGCACGTGCCCCGGGTGGGCAGATCCGACCCGATGCGCGGCGGTTACGTCACCTGCTTCCTCGGCGGCGGGCACGCCTTCCGCACGGCGATGCTGGACGAGATCGGGGACTGGCCCGCGGAGTTCTTCTTCGCGCACGAGGAGACCGACCTGGCCTGGCGCGCCACCGACGCCGGCTGGAAGATCCGTTACGCGCCCGAGCTGCTGCTCCGGCACCCCAAGACCTCACCGGCCCGGCACGCCATCTACTACCGCGTCAACGCCCGCAACCGCGTCTGGCTCGTCCGGCGCCGGCTGCCGCTGCCGCTCATCCCGGTGCACCTGGGGGTGTGGACGCTCCTCACGCTCGCCCGCACCCGTTCGCCGGGCGGGCTGCGGGCCTGGTTCGCCGGGTTCGCGGAAGGGCTGCGGGAACCGGCCGGCGAGCGGCGCCCCATGCGCTGGCGGACGGTGTGGCGGCTCACCCGGCTCGGCCGGCCGCCGGTGATCTGAACCGTCCGGCGGCCGACGCGGCCGGCGGGAGCGGGAGAAGGAAACGGGACGGGACCCCGGTCGTTCACCTCCGCCGACCGGGGTCCTGAGACGTCCCCGGATCTGGCCTGCGGCGACACTCCCCCGAGTTACGCGACTTGTCGCGCGCGCCGTAGGGCCAGCTCCGATGGAATGATCACATCAGGATTCGCCAACGGATCGCTAACATGTGGCCAACGGTTCGTCGGAAGGTCGGGGACCGGTTGGCCGGAAGTCGCCCGGCGGCAGCCCGAACGGGCCGCCGCACGGGCGGAGTCGAGGCGGGTCCGGCCGGCGGAAGGTGGCGGGAAACCGCTGGGGACAGGGCGGGTTTCCGCCAGACGACGGCGGGCACGGGCCCGCCGCGGAGCACGGTCGGCCCCGGCCGCGCGGGAAGGCAGTGGAGCGGCGTGATGCGGCGGTGCGGGCTGCGGTTCGGACTGCTGGGACCGCCGGTCCTGTACGAGCGACCGCCGTACGAGATGTCGTACGACACCCTCGTCGGCGGCCCCGCCGGCGGCACCGGTGGCGGCACCGGCGGCCCCGCGGAGGACACGGCCGACGGCGCTCCCGCAGACCCTCCCGGCGACACCCCCGACGACGGCGTCCGTGCCATCGGCAGCCCCAAGGTGCGCGCCCTGCTCGCCGCCCTGCTGATGGAGCCCGGCCGGGTCGTGTCGGTCGAGTCGCTGAAGGACGCCCTGTGGGGCGGGGCGCCGCCCGTCTCCGCGCAGGCCTCCCTGCACAACCACGTCACCCGGCTGCGCCGCCTCCTGGACGACCCCGAGCGGCTCAGGGCCGTGCCCCCGGGCTACGTCCTGCGCGTCGACCCGGGCGAGCTGGACGTGCACGTCTTCGACGCCCGGGTCGCCCAGGCGCGGTCCGCGCACGCCCGGCGGGACTGGCCGGGCGTCGTCCGCGCGTGCACGGCCGCGCTCGCGCTCTGGCGCGGCACCCCGCTCAGCGGGCTCCCGGCCGACCTCGGCGGCTACGCCCTCGTCCAGCGCCTGGAGGAGGCGCGGCTGCTCGTGCTGGAGTGGCGCTACGAGGCGGAACTCGGCCTCGGCGGAGCCCGGTTGGCGGCGCTCGTGCCCGAGCTGGCGGCGCTCGTCGCCGAGTATCCGCTGCGCGAGGCGTACCACCGTCAGCTGATGCTCGCCCTGCACCGCACCGGCCGCCAGGCCGAGGCCCTCGCCGTCCACCGCGACCTGCGCGCCCGCCTGGTCGGGGAACTCGGCATCGAGCCGGGACCGGCGGTCCGCGAGGCGCATGTCGAGGTGCTGCGCGGGAGCGACGAGGGGCGGCAGCGGGAAGAGCGGCGGCAGGAGGGGCGCGCGGACTCCGGCACGGCCGCCGGAGCGGGCCGCCGGCAGCCCGGCGCCACCGGCCCCGCGGACGAGGACACCGGCGAGGGCACCCCGCCGTCCCCCGCACCTTCGCCGGACGGCCGCGGCCCGGCCGCCCGGCAGATCCCGCGCCCGGCGCAACTCCCGCCGCCACCAGCACACTTCACCGGCCGAACCGGCATCCGCGGCGCGCTCCGTCTCGCGCTGACCGAGCCGCCCGCCCCGGCCCCGGCCGTCGCCGTGATCAGCGGCATGGCCGGAGTCGGCAAGAGCGCCCTCGCCCTGCACGTCGGACATGAGCTGCGCGAGCGCTTCCCCGACGGCCAGCTCTACGTCAACCTGCACGGCGCCACCCCCGGCATGGCCCCGCTCACCCCGGCACAGGCGCTCGCCGCGCTGCTGCGCGACCTCGGTGCCGAGCCCCGCACCATCCCCGAACACCCCGACGCGGCGGCCGCGTTGCTCCGCTCGCTGCTCGCCCCGGCCCGCATCCTGCTGGTGCTGGACGACGCGGCGAACGCGGCCCAGGTGCGGCCCCTGCTGCCGGCCGGTCCCGGCTGCGCGGTGATCGTCACCAGCCGCTCTCCGCTGACCGCCCTCGACGGCGCCCGGCGCTTCCCGCTCGCCCCGCTGACCGGCGAGGACAGCGCGGCCCTGCTGCGCGCGGTGAGCGGACGCGAAGGACTGGACGCCGGGCATCCCCTGGTGGAGCTGACCGGCCGGCTCCCGCTCGCGCTGCGGGTCGTCGCCGCCCGGCTCGCCGCCCGCCGCGCCCTCACCCCGGACGCGTTGGCCGGTCAACTGGCGGCCACCGGCGGCCGGTTGCACCACCTGGAGTACGACGACCTGAGCGTCCGGCGCTCCCTGGCCGTCGCGCACGACGCGCTCGCCGCCGCGGAACGCGAGGCCGACCGGGACGCGGCCCTCGCCCTGCGCCACATCGGCGCGCTCGACCTGCCGACCTACGGCGCCCCGCTGATCGCCCGCCTCACCGGCACCGACGAGCGCCGCGCCGAGGCCGCCCTGGACCGGCTGGTCGACGTCGCCCTGCTGGAGGAGACGGCGTACGGCCGGTACGTCCCGCACGACCTGGTCCGCCACTTCGCCCGTGAACTCGCCGACGACGGAACCGGCATGGGCTCCCCCGACCGCACCGCCCTGTGCTGGTACGCCGCCGTCGCCGAGCGGGTGCTCGGTGTCACCGTGGAGCCCGGCATCGACCAGGACGACCGGCTCCGGGCGACCTCCGCGCAGCCGGCCGAGCACGCGGCGGAGGTGGCGGCCATACCGTCCTTCGAGTCCGCGGAGACGGCCTTCGCCTGGGGCGAGATGGAGCTGGAGAACGTCGTCGCCCTGGTGACGCGCAACGCGGACACGTCCGACCCGCGTGCCGCCGCCCACCTCTCGGTGCTGGCGCGGCTGCTCTTCCCCCATGTCCAGCGCGGCGGACAGGTCGCCGAGATGGAGGTGCTGGGGCGGGCCGCGCTCGGGGTGGCGCGGCGGCTCGGCGACGCGGCGGCCGAGGCGTACGCGCTGGGCGACCTGGCCGGCCTGCACTTCCTGACCGGCCGGCAGAACGATGCCCTCGCCCTCACCGACCGGGCCCTCGAGATCTGGCGGCGGCTCGGTGCGGCCTCCAGGATCCGGCGCTGTCTGAACAACCGCGGGCTGCTGCTGGAGGGGCTGGGGCGGTTCGCGGAGTCCGGGGAGGCGCTGCGGCAGAGCCTCGCCTACTCGCGCCGGCTGAACGACCTGTACGGCGAGGCCGTCACCCACAGCCATCTCGGCAACCTGTACGAGCACACCGACCCGCGCGCCGCCATCGAGCAGCACCGGCGCTCGCTGGCCATCGGGGACGCGATCGGCGCGGTCATCGTGCAGCACTCGGCGCACTGCAACATCGGCTACGCCCAGCTCACCCTCGGTGAACCGGCCGCGGCGGCACGGCACTTCGAGGAGAGCCTGCGCATCCTCGGCGAGCACGGCGACTGGCACGGCGAGTCGCAGACCCGGCTCGGACTGGTCCGTGCGCTGCGGCAGCTGGGGGAGACCGGCCGGGCGGGCGTCGAGTGCGCCGAGCTGCTGCGCCGGGCCGACGCCCGCGCCGACCGCTACACGGGCGGTCTGGCCCGGCACCAGCACGGGCTGCTGCTGAGCGAGCAGGGGCGGCGGGCGGAGGCGCACGAGGCCTGGCGCGCGGCGCTCACGGCGCTGGACGGCACGGACGAGCAGGCGGTGCTCGCCGAACTGCGGCAGCTGCTCGACGGCTGAACCTGTCCGCCGGGCCGCTCACTTGGCGTCCGCGTAGCACTCCACCACCGCCGTCGTGAACGGGAAGCGGACCGGTGTCTCGCCGAAGGTGATCCGTCCGGCGAGGCCGGCGGCGTCGCGGATGGCCCGCACGACGGTGTCGGCCTCCTCGGCGGGGCAGTGCACGATCACCTCGTCGTGCTGGAAGAAGACCAGCTCGGCCCGGAGGCCTGCGCAGGCCCGGCGCAGCGCGGCGAGCATCAGCAGGGCCCAGTCGGCGGCGCTGCCCTGGACGACGAAGTTGCGTGCGAAGCGGCCCCGCGCGCGGGAGTCGGTCGATGCGTAGCCCGGCACCCAGGCGTTCTGCCCCTCGTGTTCGTCCTCGCTCACGGGGATGCCCGCCTCCTCCGCCGCGTCCTCGCCCGATCCGGCGGCGGGCGGGCAGGTCCGGCCCAGCCAGGTCCGCACCAGCCGGCCCTCCTCGCCGGCCCGTGCGGCGTCGTCCACGTAGGCCACCGCCTTGGGGAAACGGCGGCGCAGCGCGGCGAGGTTCTTCAGGCCGTCGCCGGAGGTCTGGCCGTAGACCGCGCCGAGCACCGCGATCTTGGCCTGGTCGCGGTCGCCGGAGAAGGCGCGGTCGGAGACGGCCTGGTAGAGGTCGCTCTCGCGGCCTGCGACCTCCATCAGGCCGGGGTCGCGGGAGATGGCCGCGAGCACCCGCGGCTCCATCTGGTCGGCGTCGGCCACCACCAGCCGCCACCCGGGGTCGGCCACCACGGCCCGGCGGATCACCTTGGGGATCTGCAGGGCGCCCCCGCCGTTGGTCACCCAGCGCCCGGTGACCGTGCCGCCGGCCAGGAACTCGGGGCGGAACCGGCCGTCGCGCACCCAGTCCTGGAGCCAGGACCAGCCGTGCGCCACCCAGATGCGGTACAGCTTCTTGTACTCCAGCAGCGGAGCGACGGCCGGGTGGTCGACGGACCGGATCTCCCAGCGGCGGGTCGACCTGACCTTGATCCCGGCCTGGGCGAAGGCCTTGACCACGTCGGCGGGCAGGTCGGGGCGGACCCGGCGGCCGAAGGCGGCGGACACCTCGTCGGCCAGCTCGGCGAGGCGGCGGGGCTCGCCGCCGCCCGCGTACCGCTCGCCGAGCAGGTCGCGCAGCAGGTCGCGGTGGACGCCGGCGCTCCAGGGCAGGCCCGCGTGGTTCATCTCGGCGGCGACCAGCATCCCGGCCGACTCGGCGGCGGTCAGCAGCCGCATCCGGTCCGGGTGGGCGCACCGGTCGTGCCGCCGCAGCTGGCCGGCGTAGACCGCGAGCAGGTCGGGCAGGGGCAGCCGGGCGCCGGCGGGCTCGAACAGGGGGGACTGGGCGCCCGGTTCGGCCGCGCGCTGCGGCGGATCGGGCGGTACGGGGCCGCCGCGGAGGCGGGCCAGGGCGGCGGCGGCCGAGCGTGGCTCGCCGTACCGTCCCTCGTGGCCCAGCAGGAGTGTCTCGGCGTCCTCGATGTCGTAGCACCGCTCCACTCGCACCCCCGTGGCGAGCAGACGCGGGTAGACCTCGGGGGTGGACCGCCACACCCAGCGCGTCACCTCCGGGCGGCTCCGCACCGCCCCGGCGAGATCGCTCTCCCGCCGCACCGGCCCGGCGGGCAGCCCGTCCGGGCCGAGGGGGGCGACGTCCACGCCTCCGTCCTCGGCCGGTGCGAGAGCCCACCGGTCGGTCATGACTGCGAGTGTGGCAGCAGGGTCTGACAATCGCCTTGGCCTGCGGTTTCAGTCCTTCTCGCCCTCCTGCCGGTCCTTCTCCGCGACCAGCGACAGCACCTTGGCGAGGTACGCCTCGGTCGCCGCCTTGGTGATGCCGAGGCCGCTGAGGACGCCCGCGCCGTTCTCGTGCTCCAACAGGGCCAGCAGGATGTGCTCGGTGCCGATGTAGTTGTGGCCCAGCCGCAGGGCCTCGCGGAAGGTGAGTTCCAGGGTCTTCTTGGCGTCGGTGCCGTAGGGGACGAGGTCGGGCATGTCCTCGGCGGCGGGCGGGAGCGCGGCGGTCGCGGCCCGGCGTACGGCGTCCAGGGGGACGCCCTGTGCGCTGATCGCCTTCGCGGCCAGGCCTTCCGGCTCGGCGAGCAGGCCGAGGACCAGGTGCTCGGGCAGGCCCTCGGGGGTGCGGGCCGCCACCGCCTCGTTGTGCGCGGCGATGACCGCGTTCCGCGCGCGCGGGGTGTAGCGGCTGAAGTCCTGGGCGGATTCGCCGGACTCCTTCGGCACGAACCGCTTCTGCGCCGCCTGCCGGGTCACCCCCATGCTCCTGCCGATGTCGGTCCAGGACGCCCCCGAGCGCCGGGCCTGGTCGACGAAGTGGCCGATCAGATGGTCGGCCACGTCACCGAGGTGATCGGCGGCGATCATCGCGTCCTGGAGTTGCTCGAGAGGCTCGGCGTGGACCTTCTTGATGGCCTCGATGAGGTCGTCGAGGCGTACGGATGCCGTGATGGCCGGTTGGGTCGCCATGTGTCAACCGTAGGTTGCGCCTCTCCGGGTGTCAACCATCGGTTGACAGTCGTTCCTCCGCCCCTCTCGCGACGGTCGGCACCCCTGGCGGCCAGCCTCGCCGCCCACTTGTCCACAGCCTGTGGACAACTCTCGGCCCGCTGTCGGCGGGGCATGGCACGATCGACGGTGTGACCAGCACTGCCAGCACCGTCGAGCGGGCCTTCGGGGCCGCCCTCTACGACGGCACCGACGCCGGACTCGACACCGGCGCCTCCCTGCTCGCCGCCGACCCGGCCGCGGACCCCGAACTGGCCCGGCGCGGCGAGGAGTTCCTCGCCGGCGCCTGGCAGCGCGGCTGGCAGCCCGCCGACGTCGTCCGGCTGGTGCGGCGGGAGCTGGAAGAGGCGCATGTCCGGCTCGCCGCCGCCCTGATCCGCGCCCAGGCGGGACGGGACCGGCCCCGCGGTCACCGCTGGGCCGCCCAGCTGGAGGCGCTGCCCGAGGGCACCACCCGCGCGGGCGACCGCTTCTCGCACGCCACGGCCCTGCTGGAGCTGTACCGCCTGCTGCTGCGCCTGCCCGCCCTGGAGCCCCTGGAGGAGGAGCCCCGCCGCACGTCCGGCCCGGCGGCCACCCGCATGCTCGGCCGCATCCGCGCCCTGCTCGCCAAGGCCGAGGCGACCGGCTACCCGGAGGAGGCGGAGGCGCTCAGCGCCAAGGCGCAGGAGCTGATGGCCCGGCACAGCGTCGACGAGGCCCTGCTCGCCGCCGAGGCGCCCGCCCCTGATACGCCCGGAGCCTGCCGGATCGGCGTCGAGCCGCCGTACGAGCAGGCCAAGGCGGTGCTGCTGGACGCGGTCGCCACGGCGAACCACTGCCGCGCGGTGTGGAACGAGGCCTTCGCCTTCTCCACGGTCGTCGGTTTCGAGGCCGACCTGGAGTCGGTCGAGCTGCTCTACACCTCGCTGCTGGTGCAGGCCACCCACGCGATGACCAGGGCGGAGGCGGCTCAGCGCGCCGGCGGCCGCAAGCGCACCAAGACCTTCCGGCAGTCGTTCCTCGCGGCCTACGCCCACCGGGTCGGCGACCGGCTGGCGTCCGTCGTCGAGACCCAGGTCGCCCAGGACCTGCTGCCGGTGCTGGCCACGCGCGCCGTAGCCGTCACCGCCCGCCTGGAGCGCATGTTCCCCGAGACCACCGCCACCCGGTTGCGCGGTGTGAGCGACGCGGCCGGCTGGACGGAGGGCGCGCGAGCGGCCGACGAGGCACAGGTGAAGGCCCGCCGGCGGCTGGAGTGAGCGCTCAGTCGCCGACCTGCTGGAAGGCGCTCACCGAGGCGTCCGGGTCGCTCTGGCCGGTCCGGCCGGCGACCGGGCCGTACTTCCAGGCGAAGCTCTGCGCGACGTCGCCGCCGGGCAGGGTGATGTTCATGTCCGTCGCCGGCAGGCTCTTGGGGTCGCCGGCCTTGCCGCGCACGTAGCTGATGGTGAAGGTCGCGGAGTCGCCCTTGGCGAGCTTCAGCTTCTGGGCCTTCGCGCCCTTCTGCGGCGACAGCTTCGCGGCCACACCCTTCGGGTTGAGGGCCACGCCGGGGAAGTCGTCCAGGGTGCACGGCTTGCTCTGGTTGGTGATGCTGACCGGGATCTCGCCCGTGTCCCCGGCCGCCGGTGCCACGCTCGCCGAACCGACCTGCACGGAGACCCCGCCGAGTGTGCAGGCGGAGCTGTTCTTGCCTCCGCTCTTGCTCCCGCCGTCGTCGTTGCAGGCGGTCAGCAGCAGGGCGGCGGCGAGGGCGGTGACGGTGAGCGGAATGGCGCGCATGAGCAGGTCCCATCGAGGTCGTGACGGTGCTCCTGCATCATGGCGCCTCGGCCGTGGGCCGGTTCGCGCGCCCCTCCGGATATCACCGCTTCAGGTGGCGGTGGCCCGTTCCGCTCACGCCTTCGGGAAACCGGACGGCAGCTTGCCGCCGTCGGCCTTGGTGTACGACTCCTTGCCGGTCTTGCCGGACCAGGTCACCCGCATCCCCTTGCCGTCCACCGAGTCGACCATCCCGCTGACCCGTGCCGTGTCGCCGTCGGGGCAGGTCAGATGGATCATCTGCATCCCCGCCTCCTCGCCGGCGGTCCCGCGGCACCACTGCTTGCCGCCGGTCACGAAGAGCCCGGCCCGCTCCCCGCTGATCACCAGGGCCACGATCTTGCCGCCCGACGTGGTGATCCAACTGCCCTGCAGCTTGCCGGAGGAGCCCGTCACGCCCGCCGACCCCGTGGCGGACGGGGCGGCCGCGGTCGCGCTCGGTGTCGCGGACGCGCCCTCGGAGTCACCCCCACCGCCCCCGCTGCACGCGGTCAGCGCGGCGAGCGCGCCCACCAGGCCCGCGGCCACGGTCGCGGTCCGCACCCTTGCCGTCGCAGAAGTCACCGGAAAGCTCCCAAGCTCGTAGCGGCCGGCCGCCCTCGGCCGGACGGCCCGCAGCAAGCTACCAGCAGCCACCGCAAGACTCCTCGGACGCGGGCGGCAGGACCCGCCGACGTCGCCCAGCCGCTGACCGGACACCATAGGTAGGAATCTCCCTACGCTTGACTGGTAGGGAACTCCCTACTTATGGTCGTCCCATGACCCTCACCCACGTCTCCTTCCTCACCCTCCCCGTCACCGACCAGGACCGCGCTCTGCGCTTCTACCGGGACGTCCTCGGCTTCCAGGTCACCGCCGACGTGCGGCTGCCGCAGGGACGCTGGCTCCAGGTCGCGCCCGAGGGGGCGCAGACCGTCTTCACGCTCGCCGGTCCGGGCATGGGCGATTTCGAACCCGGCTCGGCGCGGGGGATCATGCTGGTGACGACCGATGTCGACGCCGACTGCGCCCGGCTCGCCGGGGCGGGCACCGACGTACAGGGTCCGGACGCGTACCCGTGGGGCCGCATGGCCTCCTTCCGGGACCCCGACGGCAACGGTCTGATGCTGCTCACGGAGGCCCACCAGTAGAAAGGCCGGCCATGCCCACAGCCGGGGCCGAACAGGCCGCCGCGGACCGCGTCTTCGCCGCGCTCGCCAACGCCACCCGCCGCGAGGTCCTGCGGCTGCTGCGCGAGCAGGGGCCCCAGCCCGTGCAGGCCCTGGCCGACCACTTCGACATGCGCCGCCCGAGCCTCTCCGAGCACCTCAAAGTGCTCCGGGAGGCCGGCCTCGTCGCCGAGCAGCGCTCCGGCCGGCAGCGCATCTACCGCCTGTGCGCGGCACCCCTCGCCGAGGTGCAGGACTGGCTCCATCCGTACGAGCGGTTCTGGCGCGAGCAGCTGAAGGACCTCGGCGATCTGCTCGACCGCATGCCCGACGATGGCGCCTCATGAGCACCGAACCCGACGACGACCTCACCACCCTGCGCGTCGACCAGTTCTACCCGCACCCGCCCGCCAAGGTCTGGCGCGCCCTGACCGACCCCGAGCTGCTCGCCCGCTGGCAGATGCCCGGCGCCGAGGGCTTCCGCCTCGAGGTCGGCCACCGGTACCGGATGACCTCCGTCCCGCGTCCCAACGCCCGTTTCTCCGGAGTCGTGGACGTGCGGGTGCTCGCCTACGACATCGAGCGGATGCTGTCCCTCCGCTGGGCGGATGCCGATCCCGCCAACCCCGCCGACTGGACCGTGACCTGGACCCTGGAACAAGAAGGGCGCGGTACGCGTCTGTTCCTGGTGCACGAGGGGTTCGATCCGGACGACCCGGCTCAGCTGATGGCCCGGACGATCATGGGCAACGGGTGGAGGGGGCATGTCCTGCCTGCTCTTGGGCAGGCGCTGGAGCGGCTCCCGTAAGGGATGCCCGAGCCGCGCCGGACGGACGGCCCGCCTGTAATCGCGGGAACACCCCTCGTGCACGTGCATCTGCTCACGCATCTGCATATGAAGAAGGTTATGATCCGGGTCAGTTGACCACAGCATCTATGGCCACATCAGCCAGTGCACCAGCGGGGAGCGACCTGTGGACCGCGACGTTGACGGCGTGTACGGGGGGTACGACGACGTGTACAACGGCATGGCTGCCACGCAGCTGGACGGAGTGGCCTGGCAGAAGAGCCGGCACAGCAACTCGCAGGGTTCCTGCGTGGAGTTCGCGCGGCTGCCGGGCGGTGAGGTGGCCGTACGCAACTCGCGTTTCCCGGACGGACCGGCGCTCGTCTACACGCGCGCGGAGATCGAGGCGATGCTCCTCGGCGTCAAGGACGGCGAGTTCGACCACTTGGTGGCGAGCTGATGCCCTGACGGCGTGTGGTCCCGGGTGGCAACGATGTCGGTGGCGGCCGGCCGGGGCGAAGGCGGCAGCGACGCGCGTAGACAACGGGCGTCCGTAGGTGCCGTATCGCCTCAGCCGGCCGTCCGCAGCCGGAACAGCGCCCAGACGACCTTGCCCTGCAGGCTGCCGGCGAGCGGGTGCCAGCCCCAGCTGTCCGCGAAGGAGTCGACCAGGAACAGGCCGCGTCCGGACTCGGCGGAGAAGTCGTCCGAGTCGCGCGGCACCGGCGTCTCGTGGCTCGGGTCGCGCACCGCGCACACCAGCCGCTCGCTCCAGCGCAGCAGGTGCAGCCGCACGGACGGGGCGTGCTCGGGGCATCCCGCCTCACCGGGCAGGCCGTGGCGCAGGGCGTTGGTGACGAGTTCGGAGACGACCAGGCATATGTCGTCGAAGCGGTCGCCGATGTCCCACTGGTCGAGGGTGCCGCGGGTGAAGCGCCGGGCCTCGCGCACCGCCTCGTACCGGGCGGGCAGGGCGCAGGAGGCGGCGTTGGACACGGCCGCGGGATCCAATGGCGGAAGGCCCTGCCGTAACGGCTTGAGCATGGTCGATCCATTCGTCCCCATGCGAGGCACTCCCGGGTGTTCGCGGTCGTAGCGATGCAGCGGTGGCGCGGCACCATGGTTTCGGATGCGTGAAGCAGATGCAAGGGCAGATGCACGTGCACGCGACCGAAATAGCCCCTCCCGTACCGCTTCTTGGCCATTTTTTCCGCCATCTTCGCAGCGGTTTCCGCCAGTGGTCCTGACCTCTTCCCGACCACGGGCGGGCGGAAACGGCCGACGTCTTTCCGTTTCCGTAACCGGACGAGTACTGCTCGAAGTGTTTTAGTGGCAGACTGCGGGCCCTGAAGACGGTTGGGGAGGCTGGCGAACGTGAGCGCGGGAGAGCCCGGATCGGTGGTGCGGCGGATGCTGCTCGGCTCGCAACTCAGGCGACTGCGGGAAGCGCGGGGCATCACGCGCGAGGCGGCGGGTTACTCGATCCGCGCCTCCGAGTCGAAGATCAGCCGGATGGAGCTGGGCCGGGTGAGCTTCAAGACCAGGGACGTCGAAGACCTGCTGACGCTCTACGGCGTCACCGACGAGGCGGAGCGCCAGTCGCTGCTCTCCCTCGCCCGCGAGGCCAACGTGGCGGGCTGGTGGCACAGTTACACCGACGTTCTGCCCAGCTGGTTCCCCACCTACGTGGGCCTGGAGGGCGCCGCCTCGCTGATCCGCGTCTACGAGGTGCAGTTCGTGCACGGCCTGCTGCAGACCGAGGAGTACGCGCGCGCGGTGGTCCGGCGCGGCATGAAGGGCGCGAGCGCCGCCGACGTCGAGCGGCGGGTCGCCCTGCGCCTGGAGCGGCAGAAGTACCTGCTCGCCAAGAACGCCCCGGAGTTCCACATCGTCCTCGACGAGGCCGCCCTGCGCCGGCCCTACGGCGACCGCCAGGTGATGCGCGGCCAGCTCCAGCACCTCATCGACGTCTCCGAGCGGCCCAACGTGCGGCTGCAGGTCATGCCGTTCGGCTTCGGCGGGCACTCCGGTGAGAGCGGCGCCTTCACCATCCTCAGCTTCCCCGACACCGACCTGTCCGACGTGGTGTACATGGAGCAGCTGTCCAGCGCCCTCTACCTCGACAAGCGCGAGGACGTCGCCCAGTACGAGCAGGCCCTGAAGGAGCTGCAGCAGGACAGCCCGGGCCCCGACGAGAGCCGGGACCTGCTGCGCGGACTTCTCCAGCTGTCCTGACCTGTTCCCTCAACTCGCTTTAAACACAAGTACCATGACGTGCGATCAGACATGGCGCAGTTCTGGTGGCCGCTAGCGATTGAGGGTTCACATGTCGTCCTACTTCACCGACCTGGCCCAGCAGTACATCGACGGCGAGTGGCGTCCGGGAACCGGCTCCTGGGACGTGATCGACTTCAACCCGTACGACGACGAGAAGCTGGCCTCGATCACGGTGGCCACGGTCGACGAGGTGGACCAGGCCTACCGGGCCGCCGCCCGCGCCCAGAAGGAGTGGGCCGCGACCAACCCCTACGCCCGCCGCGGGGTCTTCGAGCGGGCGCTCCGGCTGATCGAGGACCGCGAACAGGAGATAGCCGACCTGATCATCGCGGAACTGGGCGGCACCCGCGTGAAGGCCGGTTTCGAGCTGCACCTCGCCAAGGAGTTCCTGCGCGAGTCGATCCACCTCGCGCTGCGCCCCGAGGGCAGGATCCTGCCCTCGCCGGCCGACGGCAAGGAGAACCGCGTCTACCGGGTGCCGGTGGGCGTCGTGGGCGTGATCAGCCCGTTCAACTTCCCCTTCCTGCTGTCGTTGAAGTCGGTCGCCCCGGCGCTCGCGCTCGGCAACGCCGTCGTCCTCAAGCCGCACCAGAACACCCCGATCGCCGGCGGCACCCTGATCGCGAAGATCTTCGAGGAGGCCGGGTTGCCCGGCGGCCTGCTCAACGTCGTCGTCACGGACATCGCCGAGATCGGTGACGCGTTCATCGAGCACCCGGTCCCGAAGGTCATCTCCTTCACCGGCTCGGACAAGGTCGGCCGCCACGTCGCCACCGTCTGCGCCGCGAACTTCAAGCGCTCGGTGCTCGAACTGGGCGGCAACAGCGCGCTGGTGGTGCTGGACGACGCCGACATCGACTACGCGGTGGACGCGGCGGTCTTCAGCCGCTTCGTCCACCAGGGCCAGGTCTGCATGGCCGCGAACCGGGTCCTCGTCGACCGCTCGATCGCCGACGAGTTCACCGAGAAGTTCGTCGCCAAGGTCCGCACCCTGAAGGTGGGCGACCCGCGCGACCCGCAGACCGTGATCGGCCCGGTCATCAACTCCCAGCAGGCGAGCGCGGTTCACGGCGCCGTCGAGCAGGCGCTCGCCGAGGGAGCCACCGCCCTCGTGCGGGGCGGCACCTCCGGCAACCTGGTCGAGCCCAGCGTGCTCACCGGCGTCCCCGCCGACTCCGCTCTGCTGCAGCAGGAGGTGTTCGGCCCGGTGGTCTTCCTCGTCCCGTTCGACGGCGAGGAGGACGCGGTGCGGATCGTCAACGACACCCCGTACGGCCTCAGCGGCGCCGTGCACACGGGCGACATCGAGCGGGGAGTCGCCTTCGCCAAGCGGATCGACACCGGCATGTTCCACGTGAACGACGGCACGGTCCACGACGAGCCGATCGTGCCCTTCGGCGGCGAGAAGCACTCCGGCATCGGCCGTCTGAACGGCGACACGACGCTGGAGGCCTTCACCACCGTCAAGTGGATCTCGGTGCAGCACGGCCGGAGCGGGTTCCCCTTCTGAGGCTGCCAGGCCGTCGAGACGTGCGGGCCCAAGCGGACAGGATCTGACCTAGTGGGCCCGTACTGTCGTCGGTGTCAGGGCAGAGGCCCGGCGCACCGAGGGAAGGCGGCAAGGCCATGGTCAAGCACGTACCGGCGGAGACGCAGGGCGACGAGCGCGGGGCGCTGCTCGCGTTCATCGAGGAGCAGCGCGGCGGCATCCGCCGGGCCCTGCTCGGGCTGACGGACGAACAGGCCCGCACCCGCCCCAGTGCCAGCGAACTCTCCCTGGGCGGGCTGCTCAAGCACGCCGCGGAGGTCGAACAGGGCTGGATCGCCCGCGCCAGGCAGGAGCCGCCGGCGATCCGGCGCGACGAGTCCAACTGGCACGAGACCTTCCAGCTGATCGGCGACGAGACGGTCGCCTCCCAGCTGGCGTACTGGGAGCAGGTCGCCGCCGAGACGGAGAAGTTCATCCGCTCGGCACCGAGCCTGGACGACACCTTCCCGCTGCCGCCCGACCCCTGGTTCCCGCCGCAGAGCCGGGTGTCCCTGCGCTGGCTGTGCCTGCACCTGATCCGCGAGACGGCCCGGCACGCCGGCCACGCCGACATCATCCGCGAGTCCCTGGACGGGAAGACCGCGTTCGAGCTGGTCGCCCTGGAGGAGGGCACCTCCTGGGGGTGACCGCGACGTCCCGGGGCCTAACCTGGACCCCATGTCAGCGATCCGTCTGCTCGTGCTGGGCGCCGTCCGCCAGCACGGGCGGGCCCACGGCTACCAGGTGCGCGGCGACCTGGAGTACTGGGGCGCGCACGAGTGGTCCAACGCCAAGCCCGGCTCGGTCTACCACGCCCTGAAGCAGATGGCCAAGCAGGGACTGCTGCACGCGCACGAGACCGCGCCGTCCACGGCCGGGGGGCCGCCCCGGGTGGAGTACGAGATCACCGGCCCGGGCGAGGAGGAGTTCTTCCGGCTGCTGCGCGAGGCCCTGGTCTCCTACGACCAGAAGATGGACGTCCGGTCGGCGGCGATCGGCTTCCTCGTCGAACTGCCCCGGGCCGAGGCACTGGAGCTGCTGCGGGAGCGGATCCGGCGGACGGGGCAGTGGCGGGCCGCCGTCACCGAGCACTACATCCCCGAGGACGGCCCCGGACAGCTGGGCCACATCGGCGAGATCATGGACCTCTGGGTCCGCACGGCCGACACCGACGCGGCCTGGACCCAGGGGCTCGTCGACCGCCTGGAAGCGGGTGCCTACACGTTCGCCGGCGAGGGCGAACCGTTCGTCGGCGTCCTCGCCGAGGGGCAGGAGAACCCGTACGCCACGGGGGAGCGGCACCCGGGGGACGCCCGCTGACCGACCGCGAGAGCGGGCCCGGTCGCGGAACGCGACGGTTCTAGTGGTGGAAGCCGGTGGCCGCCTCCTTGTCGTGCGTGAGCGGATGCGGCTGGCGGCGCAGCTCCGGCAGCAGCCGCGTCAGGTCGTCCACCAGCAGGTCGGCCAGGTCGTGGGAGAAGCCGTTGCGGCACACGATCCGCAGGACGGCCAGGTCCTCCCGGTTCGGCGGGAAGGTGTACGCGGGCACCAGCCAGCCGTTCTCGCGCAGCCGCCGGGAGACGTCGAAGACGTCGTACGACGTGACGTCGTCGGCCGTGGTGAGCGCGAACACCGGCAGCTCGTCCCCGCGCGTGAGCAGCCGGAAGTCCCCGAGCGCCTCGATCCGCCCGGCCAGCGAGCGCGCCACGTCCCGCGTCGACTGCTGCACCGCCCGGAACCCCTCGCGGCCCAGCCGCAGGAACGTGTAGTACTGCGCGACCACCTGGGCGCCCGGACGGGAGAAGTTCAGCGCGAAGGTCGGCATGTCGCCGCCCAGGTAGTTGACCCGGAAGACCAGCTCCTCGGGCAGCGCCTCCTTGTCCCGCCACAGCGCCCAGCCGACGCCCGGATACACCAGCCCGTACTTGTGCCCCGAGGTGTTGATCGACGCCACGCGCGGCAGGCGGAAGTCCCACACCAGGTCCTCGTCCAGGAAGGGCGCCACCATCGCGCCGGACGCCCCGTCCACGTGCACCGGGACGTCGAGGCCCGTGCGCTCCTGCAGGGCGTCCAGGGCCGCGCACAGCTCGGCGATCGGCTCGTAGGACCCGTCGAACGTCGAGCCGAGGATGCCGACCACCCCGATGGTGTTCTCGTCGCACAGCTCGGCCGCCGCCTGCGGGTCCAGGTGGAAGCGGTCGCCCTCCATGGGCACCAGCCGGGCCTCCACCTCCCAGAAGTTGCAGAACTTCTCCCAGCACACCTGGACGTTGACACCCATCACCAGGTTGGGCCGCGCGCCCGGATACCGGTCGGAGTTGCGCCGCATCCAGCGGCGCTTGAGCGCCATCCCGGCGAGCATGCAGGCCTCGCTCGACCCCGTCGTCGAACAGCCCACCGCCGCCGACGGGTCCGGCGCGTTCCACAGATCGGCGAGCATCGCCACGCAGCGCCGTTCCAGCTCGGCCGTGCGCGGGTACTCGTCCTTGTCGATCATGTTCTTGTCCCGGCACTCCGCCATCAGCACCCCGGCCTGCGGCTCCATCCAGGTGGTGACGAAGGTGGCCAGGTTCAGCCGGGAGTTGCCGTCCAGCATCAGCTCGTCGTGCACCAGCTGATAGGCGGTGTTCGGCGCCAGCGGGACGTCGGGGAGCCGGTGCGTGGGCGGCGCCTCGGTCATTCCGGCGACCGGATTGGCCTCCCCGAAGAAGGGGTTGACCGACACCTGCCGCTCTTCGTGCTTTTCGGGACCTTTGTGCAGGGCCATGGGTGCCTCCTTGCGGCCACCATAGGCGGACGGCCCGGACCGGACATCCGGAACGACCCGGAGTCGCCACCCGGAGAGATCCCGGACTTGCACCTCACGTGACGTGAGGCCTCAGCGTGGACGGCGTACCGACGACAAGGAGCGGAAGACGTGAGCTACTCCGTGGGACAGGTCTCGGGGTTCGCCGGCATCACGGTGCGCACCCTGCACCACTACGACGAGATCGGCCTGCTCGTGCCCAGCGAGCGCACGCACGCCGGCCACCGGCGTTACAACGACGCCGACCTCGACCGGCTCCAGCAGATCCTGTTCTACCGGGAGCTCGGCTTACCGCTCGAGGAGGTCGCGGCCCTGCTCGACGACCCGGACGCGGACCCGCGCGCACACCTGCGCCGCCAGCACGAACTGCTGACCGCCCGGATCGAGAAGCTGCAGAAGATGGCCGCGGCCGTGGAGCACGCCATGGAGGCACGCACGATGGGCATCAACCTCACGCCGGAGGAGCGGTTCGAGGTGTTCGGGGACAAGGACCCCGAGCAGTACGCCGAGGAGGCCGAGCAGCGCTGGGGCGGCACCGAGGCGTACGCCGAGTCGCAGCGCCGCGCCGCCACGTACGGCAAGGAGGACTGGAAGCGGATCCAGGCCGAGGTGGACGACTGGGGCCGGCGGTACGCCGGCCTCGTGGCCGCCGGCGAGCAGCCGGCCGGCGAGGCGGCCATGGACCTGGCCGAGGAACACCGGCGGCACATCAGCAGGTACTACTTCGAGGTCGAGTACGAGATGCACCGGTGCTTCGCGGAGATGTACGTCTCCGACGAGCGCTTCAAGGCCTTCTACGACTCCCTGCACCCGGGGCTCGCGGAACACCTGCGCGCGGCGATCCTCGCCAACGCCGACCGGCACACCACCTCCTGACCGGTCCCGGCCCGGGCGTGCGCGGGGCTCACTCCCGGGCCAGGACCACCGCCGTGCCGTAGGCGCACACCTCGGTGCCCACGTCGGCGGCCTCCGTCACGTCGAACCGGAACATCAGCACCCCGTTGGCCCCACGCGCGCGTGCCTGCTCCACCAGCCGCTCCATGGCCTGGTTGCGGGTCTGCACGAGCGTCTTGGTGAGCCCCTTCAGCTCGCCGCCGATCATCGACTTCAGCCCGGCACCGATCTGGCTGCCGAGGTGCCGGGAGCGCACGGTGAGCCCGAAGACCTCGCCCAGCACCTCCTGCACCCGGTATCCGGGCACGTCGTTCGTCGTCACGACCAGCACGTCCGGCTGGGGCTCCTGGCCGCCGCCGTAGTCATCGAGTCCCATGAACCACAGCTTTCTCCCAGTCATCACACAGTGCATCCCGGATACGCCCGTGGAACCTGGGGCGGTCACCTCACGTTGATAGCTTTGTGCGGCAATCCCACGATGTTCAGCCGCCGCAGCCGCCTTCACCCCCAGGAGCCCGGACCCGTGATGACACTCGCCCTCGGCCCGAGCTGGCTCGATCCCAACTACCTGCTGGACACGTACAGCGTCTGGGGCCTGCTGCTCGTCGTCTTCGCCGAGTCGGGCCTGCTCATCGGGTTCTTCCTGCCGGGCGACTCGCTGCTGTTCACGTGCGGTCTGCTGATCACGTCGCACCAGCTGGACTTCCCGCTGTGGGGGGCGATCGGCCTGATCTGCCTCGCCGCGATCCTGGGCGACCAGGCGGGCTACATGTTCGGCAGGAAGGTCGGCCCGTCCCTGTTCAACCGGCCGGACTCGCGCCTGTTCAAGCAGGAGAACGTCACCAAGGCGCACGAGTTCTTCGAGAAGTACGGCCCGAAGTCCCTGGTCCTGGCCCGCTTCGTGCCCATCGTGCGCACGTTCACGCCGATCATCGCCGGCGTCAGCGGCATGAAGTACCGCTCGTTCCTGCTCTTCAACGTCATCGGCGGTGTGCTGTGGGGCGCGGGCGTCACCCTGCTCGGCTCCTGGCTCGGCAACATCGACTTCGTCAAGAACAACATCGAGGCGATCTTCATCCTGATCGTCCTCATCTCCGTGGTCCCGATCGTGATCGAGCTGCTGCGGGCGCGCGGCAAGCAGAAGAAGCCCGCCGAGGCCGCCCCCCAGCCCCCGCTGCGGCCGCAGGCACCCGGGTACCAGCAGCCCCCGGCCATGGACACGGCCACGACCCAGCTCCGCCGCATCGAGCCGGACCAGCCGTACGAGCACCAGCAGCAGGAACAGCCGTACTGGAACCAGGGCGGCTACGACAGCCAGTACGACGACCAGTACGGCAACCGGTACGACGACCAGTACGGCAACCGGTACCACGACCAGCAGCAGTACCCGCAGCAGCGGCCCGAGCATGCCCAGCAGCCCTATGGCGGGCAGCAGCCGTACGGCGAACAGCAGCAGCCGTACGGCGAGCAGCAGCAGTACGACCCGCACCAGCCCCAGCACCCGTACCCGTACGACTACGGCCAGCGGTAGCCGACGCCGGGGCGCGGCGAACCCGCGCCCCTAGAAACCCCGGGTCCGCTTCGCGGCCCGCCGCTTCCCCGCGGAGCCGACCCGCAGGAACAGCCGGAACACCTCCGACCCGAGATTCACCCCGATCGCGATGGCCATGGCCAGGGAAGCCGCGTTGGCCAGCGACACCAGCCCCTTGTCCACCTCGTTCTGGGCCATGTTGAGCAGCCCGAAGTACGTGGCGGAACCGGGCAGCAGCGGACCGATCGCCGCCGTCGTGTAGGGCAGCGCGGAGGCGAACCGGTAACGCGACAGCAGCTGCCCGAACAGCCCCACCAGCCCCGCCGCCACCGCCGTGGACGCCACCGGCGAGATGTCGGCCACGTAGTGCATCGCGCCGTACACCGTCCACGCGACGCCTCCGTTGAGCGTCACCCACAGCACGGTCGACCGCTCCTGCTGCAGCAGCACCGCGAAGGTCAGCGACAGCAGCATGGACGCCGCGATCTGGATCAGCGGCCGTCCGTTGGTGACGAGCGCCGCGTCCGGGTTCAGCTCGCCGCCGACCTTCACGCCGAAGTACAGGACGATCAGCACGCCGGTGACGATGCCGACGAAGAAGTACATGACCTCCAGCAGACGTGCCGAGGCCGTGATGTAGAAGCCGGTCAGACCGTCCTGCACGCCCGCCACCAGCGCCCGTCCGGGCAGCAGCGCGAACAGTCCACCGGTGACGACCGCGGACGCCTTCACGTCCACGTGCGCCAGCGCGAACGCCACCCCGATCGCCGCGGGCGGCATCGCCGCGACCGTGAACTGGTAGAACTCCGGCAGCCCGCGCCCCGCGCACAGCCAGGCCAGCCGGTCGCCGAGCATCGCGCCGACGGCCGCCGCGACGAACACGATCAGATCACCGCCGACCAGCACGGAGGCCGCGCCGGCCAGCAGCCCGCCGGCCAGGGTCAGCGCCCAGCCCGGGTAGGGGTGCCGGTTGCGCCGGATCTCCGCCAGGCGCCGGTAGGCCTCCTCCAGGGAGACATGGGTCTCGGCGTCGGTCAGGTCGTCCACCAGCCGGAAGACGGCCGCCAGCCGCGTGTAGTCGGTGCCCCGCCGCCGTACCGTCCGCGACGCCGTCACCGGGTCCTCGACCAGGGACGGCTGGTGGGAGATCGACAGCAGCGTGAAGGTGACGTTCGGCTCGCAGCGGTCCAGTCCGTAGGACCGGCACACCGCGAACATCGCGGCCTCCACGTCCTCCGCGCCCTCACCGCCCGCGAGCAGCAGCTCGCCGATACGCAGGGTCAGGTCGAGGACGCGCGGAACCGCCGGGCCCTCCTCCTCGCCGCGCTGCACCTGCTCCGGCGCGGGCCGCTCGGCCACCGGCATCCGCAGCATCGTGCGCATCCGGTCCTGCCACGGCGCGTCCTTGACCAGGCTGACCAGCGGCACCCCGGTGGCCGGTGTGAAGGCGGCCGGGGCATCCTTGGCGCTGTAGGTGTGCGGCGGGCTGAACGCCGACCCCTCCGGCTCGGGGCTCGCCGGCTGCGGCGTCTGGAACCCCTGCGGTACGGCGAACTCGGACGTCGTCTCCGGCTCACCCACGGCCCTGGGGACGTCGAGCCCCACCGGGATGGCGAACTCCGACGTGATCTCCGGGTCGTACCGCGCCTCGTCAGACCGGGGCTTGCGGTCCTCCGCCTCCGTCACCTCGCACCGCTCCCTGAACGACACCTTCCGTAGGCCTCAGTATGCGCATGAGTACGCAGACGGGCCGCGCCACCCCACCCAGGGTGCCGCGGCCCGCGAAAGGCAAACCGGCCGGTCAGTGACCGCCCTGCTCCTTGAAGCGCTTGTAGGACCGCTCGATCTCCGCCTCGGCGTCCGTGCGGCCGACCCAGTTGGCGCCCTCGACGGACTTGCCGGGCTCCAGGTCCTTGTACACCTCGAAGAAGTGCTGGATCTCCAGGCGGTCGAACTCCGAGACGTGGTGGATGTCACGCAGGTGCTCCACACGCGGGTCGGTGGCCGGAACGCACAGCAGCTTGTCGTCGCCGCCCGCCTCGTCCGTCATCCGGAACATGCCGATCGCACGGCACTTGATCAGGCAGCCCGGGAAGGTCGGCTCGTCCAGGATGACCAGCGCGTCCAGCGGGTCGCCGTCCTCGCCGAGGGTGTTCTCGACGAAGCCGTAGTCGGTCGGGTAGGCGGTCGAGGTGAAGAGGCGACGGTCCAGGCGGATCCGACCGGTCTCGTGGTCCACCTCGTACTTGTTGCGCGAACCCTTCGGGATCTCGATCGTGACGTCGAACTCCACCGGTGGCTCCTCCATGATCAGCACATAGTTCTGGTGATTAAGTGTCCCTCACGCAGGTGTGTGATCGCGAAAGGGGTTGGTGGTCGTGCCGGAGCTGAGGCCTTGGCGTGCCGCGAAACCGCAGGTGGTGCGGATCGCGAACGCCGTGCGACCCCGGCTGGCGAGGGCCGTGACGGCCGCGGGACCGCGGATCGCGCGGTTGACGCGCAGCCTTCGGACCCGGCCCGTGCACCTCCCCCGTCCGCGGACCCTCAGGACCTGGCAGTACACCGCGGGCGCCGCCACCGCCGGCCTTGCACTGGCCGCCGGAGTGGTGACCGCGGCAGGCCCCTGGGACGCCAACGGTCAGCGTACGGCCGAGCGCGACCGGGCCGCCGCACTGGAGCGGCCAGGTGGCACAGATCACGGCGGCCCCGGCACCCCCCGGCCCGCACCCAGCGCCCAACCCGTCCTGACGGGCCTGGGACGCGCCACAGCCGCCGTCGGCACCAAAGAGACCACGCCGGGCACCAAGGCGCTCACAGACGTCCTGGAGCCCCTCCTGGGCGCCTCCGCGCTCGGCGGCACCCACACGGCCGCGGTCGTCGACGTGGCCACCGGCAAGCGCCTGTACGGCGTCGACTCCGGCAGGGCCCTCACCCCCGCCTCCACCACCAAGATCGCCACCGCCGTCGCCGCCCTGTCCGCGCTCGGCCCCGACCACCGCCTCACCACCCGCGCCGCCCTCGAACCCGACACCGGCGAACTCGTCCTGGTCGGCGGCGGCGACCCCACCCTCACCGCCCACACCCGGTCCGACGGCTGGGCGAGCCTGCGGACCCTGGCGAAGGACACCGCCGACGCCCTGCGCGAGAAGGACATCCACAAGGTCACGCTCTCCTACGACACGACCCTCTACACCGGCCCCGCCCTGCACCCCATCGGCGTGAACGACAACCTCGCCCCCGTCAGCGCCCTGACCGCCGACGAGGGCCGCACCGACGGCTCCGCCGCCGGACCGGTGCGGCGCGTGGCCGACCCGGCCAAGAACGCCGCCGCCGAATTCGCCGGCTTCCTCAAGAACGCCGGCATCACCGCCACACCCCCCGGACCCTCCAAGGCCAGCACGCGCGCGGAGACCCTCGCCACGGTCTCCTCACCCCCGCTGTCCGCCCTGGTCGAGCGCATGCTCACCAACAGCGACAACGACATCGCCGAGAACCTGGCCCGCCAGACGGCCCTGGCGAGCGGCGAACCCGGCAGCTACGCCGGCGGCGCGAAGGCGATCGCCGCACGGCTGACCAAGCTGGGCCTGCCGATGACCGGCGCCTCCTTCCACGACGGCAGCGGCCTCAACCGCGACGACCGGCTCACGGCCGACCTCCTCACCGCCCTCCTCGTCACCGCCGGCGACCCCGGCCGCCCCGGCCTGCGCCCCGTCCTCACCGGCCTGCCCGTCGCCGGCTTCACCGGCACCCTGGCCGCCCGCTACACCGACGGCGCGGCCGGCCTCATCCGCGCCAAGACCGGCACCCTGACCGGCGTCAACACCCTGGCGGGCACCCTCGTGGACCAGGACGGCCGCCTCCTGGCCTTCGCCTTCCTGGCCTCGGGCACGACCGACCCGGTCGAGGCCCAGTCGGCCCTCGACCGGACGGCCACGGCACTCGCGGGATGCGGCTGCGACTAGGGGGTTTCGTTTGGATCAGCCCGGGTCCGCGAAACGAAGCCCCCTAGGTGTGCCGACGGCGGGACCCGCCCACCACGGACCCCGCACGGCCTGCCCGGAGCGGGAAGGGTCCCGTACGGTTGACGGCATGACAGGCTTCGGTGGCACTGCCTCTCCCGGGATGGTCGACTGGAACCTCGCGGTGGCGACCGCGACCCGCCTCGTACGACCCGGCCCCGACGTCAGCCGCGACGAGGCCAGGGCCGTCGTCGCGGAGCTGCGCCGGCACGCGAAAGCCTCGGAGGAACACGTCCGGGGCTTCACTCGTATGGGCACCGAGGAGACCCACGACACCCCCGTCCTCGTCGTCGACCGCCCCGGCTGGGTCCGCGCCAACGTCGCCGGCTTCCGCGAGATCCTCCGGCCGCTGCTGGAGAAGATGCAGGAACGGCGCGGCAGCAACCCGGGCAGCGCGGTCCTCGGCGCCGTCGGCGGGAAGGTCACCGGCGTGGAACTCGGCATGCTGCTCTCGTTCCTGTCCTCCCGCGTCCTCGGCCAGTACGAGACCTTCGCCCCCGCCACCCGCGACCTGCCCGCCGGCGCCACCGGCGGCGGCCGGCTGCTGCTCGTCGCCCCGAACATCGTCCACGTCGAACGCGAACTCGACGTCGAACCGCACGACTTCCGCCTCTGGGTGTGCCTGCACGAGGAGACCCACCGCACCCAGTTCACGGCCGTTCCCTGGCTCCGCGACCACCTCGAGGGCGAAATCCAGTCGTTCTTGGCCGAGACCGACGTCGACCCGATGACCTTCCTGGAGCGCATCCGGGAGGCCGCCCAGTCCCTCGCCGGAGGCCGCCCCGAGGGCGAGGAGGACGACGGCGGCCACTCCTTCGTGGAACTGGTGCAGACCCCCGCCCAGCGCGAGATCCTCGGCCGCCTCACCGCCGTCATGTCCCTCCTGGAGGGCCACGCCGACTACGTCATGGACGGCGTCGGACCCAGCGTCGTACCGTCCGTCTCCGAGATCCGCGAGAAGTTCCAGCAACGCCGCGCCAAGGGTGCCTCCCGCCTCGACCTCGCCCTGCGCAAGCTGCTGGGTCTGGATGCCAAACTCAGGCAGTACCGCGACGGCGAGCGGTTCGTCCGCGCCGTCGTCGACGAGGTCGGCGTGGACGGCTTCAACCGCGTGTGGACCTCGCCCAACACCCTCCCCACCAAGGCGGAGATCGCCAAACCGGCGGACTGGGTCGCGCGGGTGCACCGCAAGGCCGAGTCGTGAACGTCACACATGGGTCGTGAACCGAATCCGGCCGACGGCAGGCGAACGCCCCTCCAATCACCCGTCCGAGGGACCGTGAGCCATGCGTAGGCGTGCAATGCTCGGGGAACGGCCCGGTTCTGTCACCATCTACACACTCTGAGTGACCGACCTCGGGCTCACCCCCCGAAAACTTCATGAAGGGAACCGGACATGGGTCCCCATCCTGCGGTCGCGGCGATACGCCTGGCGGTCCGCCGCGCCCTCCACGACATCCTCGACGACCACCAGGTCTCCGGCGAGCACCCGGACACCCCCGGCCACCGGCCGGACCAGAGAGCCGAACGGCCTCCCTCCCCGCTCGTGCTCGTCGCGTGCTCCGGCGGCGCCGACTCCATGGCCCTCGCCTCCGCCCTCGCCTTCGAGGCCCCCAAGCTCGGCATCCGCGCCGGTGGCGTCACCGTCGACCACGGCCTGCAGCCCGGCTCCGGCCTCCGCGCCGCCGAGGTGGTCCTGCGCCTGCGTGAACTCGGCCTCGACCCCGTCGAGTCCGCCGCCGTCACCGTCGGCCGCGACGGAGGGCCCGAGGCCGCCGCCCGCGACGCCCGCTACGCCGCCCTCGACGCGATCGCCGAGCGGCACGGAGCCACCGCGATCCTGCTCGGCCACACCCGGGACGACCAGGCCGAAACCGTCCTGCTGGGCCTCGCCCGCGGCTCCGGCATCCGCTCCCTGTCCGGAATGGCCGCGGTCTCGGGGGCCGGCGGCCGTTACCGGCGGCCGTTCCTGCACCTCGACCGGCAGACCGCCCGCAAGGCCTGCATGGTCCAGTCCCTGCCCGTCTGGGACGACCCGCACAACGCCGACCCGGCCTACACCCGCTCCCGGCTCCGGCACGAGGGCCTGCCCGCCCTGGAGAAGGCCCTCGGCAAGGGCGTCGTCGAGGCACTCGCCCGCACCGCCCAGCTCTCCCGGGACGACGCCGACGCCCTCGACGCCTGGGCCAGCCAGGCCGAGACCTCCGTACGGGACGCCACCGGCCTGCTGGAGTGCGCCAAGCTGTACGCGCTGCCGCCCGCCGTACGCCGCCGGATCCTGCGCCGAGCGGCCATCGAGGCGGGCGCCCCGGCCGGTTCGCTGTTCGCCCGTCACATCGAGGAAGTCGACCGTCTGATCACCGGCTGGCGCGGTCAGGGAGCCATCAATCTCCCGGGCAAAGTCGTCGCCCAGCGACAGGGTGGCAGACTGGTGATTCGGCAAGGCTGAATCCCGACCCCGCGGAGCGACCCTCCGGCGGCCGGTACGGGCAGCCGGTGGCCGTGATCTGCGGCCGTAAGTGCGGGACGACCGAAAGTGATGCGGGTGGACGCGAAAGACATGGGTGCCGACCTCCAGCGGGTGCTCATCACCAAGGAAGAGATCGACGCGAAGCTGGCCGAGCTGGCCGCGAAGATCGACGCGGAGTACGCGGGCAAGGACCTGCTCATCGTCGGCGTCCTCAAGGGCGCCGTGATGGTCATGGCGGACCTCGCGCGGGCGCTGTCCACCCCCGTCACCATGGACTGGATGGCCGTGTCCTCCTACGGCGCGGGCACCCAGTCCTCCGGTGTCGTGCGGATCCTCAAGGACCTCGACACCGACATCAAGGGCAAGCACGTCCTGATCGTCGAGGACATCATCGACTCCGGCCTGACCCTGTCGTGGCTGATCAACAACCTGGGCTCCCGCGAGCCCGCGACGCTGAAGGTGTGCACCCTGCTGCGCAAGCCGGACGCCGCCAAGGTCGCCATCGACGTGGAGTGGGTCGGGTTCGACATCCCGAACGAGTTCGTCGTCGGCTACGGCCTCGACTACGCCGAGAAGTACCGCAACCTGCCGTTCGTCGGTACGCTCGCGCCTCACGTCTACGGCGGCTGAGCCACTCGGCCCAAGCCCAGTAGGACGATCGGGAACCCCGGCGGGTTCCGTTCCGTTGAAGCATGCAGAGACGGCTTTCCCAGCCCTCGAAGCAGCATCGTGCGGCTTCGGACAACCATGCTGGGGTACCGTCAGAAGAACTGTCTTATCAAACTCACTATGGCAGGAGGGACGGGGCGACACCGCTCCGTATGGATGGACGTGAAGCGATACTTCCGTGGGCCGGTCATGTGGATCGTGCTGGCCGTCCTTGCCGTGGTCGTGTTGATGCAGGTCGTCGGCTCGTCCGGCGGCTACAAGACGGTGGACACCGGCCAGGTCGTGGCAGCGATCAACGACAACAGGGTCCAGTCGGCCAAGATCACCACTGGTGACGAAGAGACCGTCAAGGTCACGCTCAAGGACGGCCAGAAGGTCGACGGCAGCTCGAAGATCCAGGCGAGCTACATCGGCGACCAGGGCGTGACCATCGCCAGTCAGCTGCAGACCAAGTACCAGGACAAGCAGATCCCCGACGGCTACACGGTCTCGCCGTCCAAGCAGAACCCGTTCGTCGGCGTCCTGCTCTCCCTGCTGCCCTTCGTCCTGATCGTCGTCGTCTTCCTGTTCCTGATGAACCAGATGCAGGGCGGCGGCTCCCGGGTCATGAACTTCGGCAAGTCCAAGGCCAAGCTCATCACCAAGGACACCCCGAAGACGACCTTCTCCGACGTCGCCGGCTGCGACGAGGCCGTCGAGGAGCTCCACGAGATCAAGGAGTTCCTCCAGGAGCCGGCCAAGTTCCAGGCCGTCGGCGCCAAGATCCCCAAGGGCGTGCTGCTCTACGGCCGCCCGGGTACCGGCAAGACCCTGCTCGCGCGTGCCGTGGCCGGCGAGGCGGGCGTCCCCTTCTACTCGATCTCCGGCTCCGACTTCGTCGAGATGTTCGTCGGCGTCGGCGCCTCCCGCGTCCGCGACCTGTTCGAGCAGGCCAAGGCGAACGCCCCGGCGATCGTCTTCGTCGACGAGATCGACGCGGTCGGCCGCCACCGCGGCGCCGGCCTCGGCGGCGGTCACGACGAGCGCGAGCAGACCCTGAACCAGCTGCTGGTCGAGATGGACGGCTTCGACGTCAAGGGCGGCGTCATCCTGATCGCCGCCACCAACCGCCCCGACATCCTCGACCCGGCGCTGCTGCGCCCCGGCCGCTTCGACCGCCAGATCGCGGTCGACCCGCCGGACCTGCAGGGCCGCCTGGAGATCCTCAAGGTCCACCAGAAGGGCAAGCCGGTCGCACCCGACGTCGACCTGGCCGCCGTCGCCCGCCGCACCCCCGGCATGACCGGCGCCGACCTGGCCAACGTCCTCAACGAGGCCGCGCTGCTCACGGCCCGCGGCGACCAGAAGCTGATCGACAACAAGGCGCTGGACGAGGCGATCGACCGCGTGGTCGCGGGCCCGCAGAAGCGGACCCGGATCATGTCGGACAAGGAGAAGAAGATCACCGCGTACCACGAGGGCGGCCACGCCCTGGTCGCGGCGGCCTCGCCGAACTCCGACCCGGTCCACAAGATCACGATCCTGTCCCGCGGTCGCGCCCTCGGCTACACGATGGTCCTGCCCGACGAGGACAAGTACTCGACCACGCGCAACGAGATGCTCGACCAGCTCGGCTACATGCTGGGCGGCCGCGCCGCCGAGGAACTGGTCTTCCACGACCCGACCACCGGCGCCGCGAACGACATCGAGAAGGCCACCAACCTGGCCCGCGCGATGGTCACCCAGTACGGCATGACCGAGCGGCTCGGCGCCATCAAGTTCGGCGGCGACAACAGCGAGCCCTTCCTCGGCCGTGAGATGGCACACCAGCGCGACTACTCGGAAGAGGTCGCCGCGCTGGTGGACGAAGAGGTCAAGAAGCTCATCGAGAACGCGCACAACGAGGCCTGGGAGATCCTGGTCGAGAACCGCGACGTGCTCGACCAGCTCGTCCTTCACCTGCTGGAGAAGGAGACCCTGGGCAAGGAGGAGATCGCCGAGATCTTCGCCCCGATCGTCAAGCGCCCGCCGCGTCCCGCGTGGACCGGCTCCTCCCGCCGCACCCCGTCCACCCGCCCGCCGGTGCTCTCCCCGAAGGAGCTGGCACTGACGAACGGCGCGAACGGCACGACGGCCGCCATCAGCACGGCCAAGTCCACGGCGACGGAGTCGTCCCCGGTCACGGACCAGACCCCGGAGGACCGCTCCGAGAGCTGATTCATTGCGGCCGACCCGGCCCGGAATGAACGCCGCGCCCCCCAGGTTTTAGCCTGGGGGCGCGGCATTTTCGTATGCCCGTGAGCAAGACGTAGAGGAACGAGGCACCAGATGATCGACCCCGTGACGCTGGCCGGTGACGGCTCGATCGGCGAGTTCGACGAGAAGCGCGCCGAGAACGCCATTCGCGAACTCCTGATCGCTGTCGGTGAGGACCCCGAGCGCGAGGGCCTCAAGGACACTCCGGCGCGGGTGGCCAGGGCGTACAGGGAGCTGCTGGCGGGGTTGTGGCAGGCGCCTGAGGACGTCCTGACGACGACGTTCGATCTGGGGCACGACGAGATGGTCCTGGTGAAGGACATCGAGATCGTTTCCCTCTGTGAACACCATCTGCTGCCTTTTCACGGCGTAGCGCACATCGGTTACATTCCGGCTGAAACGGGAAAGATCACCGGCCTGTCGAAGCTCGCGCGCCTGGTCGAGGTCTTCGCCCGCCGACCGCAGGTGCAGGAGCGGCTCACCACCCAGATCGCCGACTCCCTCATGCGGATTCTCGAGGCGCGGGGTGCGATCGTCGTCATCGAGGCCGAGCACATGTGCATGTCGGTGCGGGGCATCCGCAAGCCCGGCGCGAAGACCACCACGTCGGCGGTGCGCGGCCAGCTTCGGGACGCCACGACGCGTGCCGAGGCCATGAGCCTGATACTGGCGCAGTGACCTGATTGTCAGTGGTGCCCGATAACGTCCCTTGATCAGTGGGTTGATCACTGATCAAGGGGGATCGGGATGGGGGACGGACTGCCGAGCAAGCAGACGGTGAATGCCGTCGGCGGCCGGCTTCAGGCACGCAGCGTCCGGGCCGGCTGCCGACTGTGGACGCTGCAGGGGGAGCGAACGGCACAGACCACGGTCGAGGCTGTGACAGTGACGAAGGTCCGCCAGGTCGTGGAGGTCGTGACCGACCGGGTCACGTTCACCGCGGCGCCGGATCAGCTGCTGGGGACGCCCGATGGGTGGGTGCATGCCAGAGACACACAGGGGACCGTGATCGCGTGGACGCCCGCTCGAAAACTGTGCCGGCAGCGGCTGTCCATCACTCCGGGATACGACTTCGGCTACCTGATGGGAGCCACCTGCTCGGACGGAACGGTCGGCAGGAACTATGTATCCCTGGTGGTCAACGACGAACGCTTCGCCGAGCGCTATGCGAGGTGCCTGAGCACGGCCACAGGACTCGACGCGCGGCTGGAGGCGGTCACTCGGCCCTCCGGCTACCTGCAGCGGGACGCGCCCGGCTTCAGGGTGCGGGTCGTGTCCTCCTACCTGGCCGACTCGATGCGGCAGTACGTCGGCGGGGACGCGCACCACATGCGGCAGCGCTTCCCGCGAGTGGTGCTGCGCGACAGGCCGACCTTCGACGGCTTCCTCGACGGCTACGCGGACGGTGATGGCTGCACGGTCAAGGGAGGCCGCGTACTGGTCAGCGCCAATGTGCCGTTCCTGACCGAACTCAGCTGTGTCGTCGGTGCCCGATTCACACCCTCCGCAAGCGGTGCCGCGTCGCACCTGCTCGTCACGGACAGGTGGTCCTCACGAGGCACCTTCCGACCGGAGCAGCATCCGATCCAGCTCCGAGAATCGGGTTGGAGCCAGGTGCACGAGGTGCGCCCACGCGTCGCCGACAGCAAGCCCTACACGCTCTACAGCTACCGCCTCGCCCCCCACCCCGGCTTCCTGGTCAACGGCCACCTCGCCCGGCAGCCGTGGTAGCCCTCAGGCCACCGGCTCCGCGCCCGTGTGGTTCTCGTCGTCGTCCTCCGGGAGCTTGCACACGCGCTCCAGGAACAGGGCCGCCGCTATCACGGCGATTCCGGCCAGGACCGAGAGGCCGGCGTAGATGGCCTGGTCGCGGCGGGCCGGGAAGTCGAGGAGCTCCAGCAGGAAGACGCCCGTGCCGCCGTACATGCCGGCGACCAGTGCGGCGACCAGCGCGCTGGCCTGGCCGAAGACGACCGCCCGGGCGGCCATCAGGGGGTCGACCCCCTTTGCGCCCGGGCGGCGCTCGCGCTGGGCCTTGAACCGGGCCCGCAGCGACAGCGCCGTCGAGAGCAGCACCGCGGCGATCAGGGCAAGGACGATGGGCGCGGCCAGGGGGACGCTGGGAAGGGTCCCGATCGAGTTCCAGAGGCGGGCGCCCGCCCAGGACAGGATCCCGGCCACGACGAACACGCCGACCAGCACCCTGATGCGCAGCTCTCTCACGGTGTCCCTTCAGTTCCCCCGGACCGGCCCGGACCGCGGTCGTCTCGACCTTGCCGTCTTGACCTTAACGACTACTCCGGCAGTCGGAGTTCCAGGTCCGCGCGGGCTTCCACGCCGTCCCGGGTGACGGCCGTCAGCAGATCGGCGACCGTGCCGCGGCCCGGCAGCTGGGCCTGGGGGTCCACGTCGTGCCAGGGAGCGAGCACGAAGGCGCGCTCGTGGGCGCGTGGGTGGGGCAGGGTGAGGTGCGGGTCGTCGGAGGTGACGTCGGCGTAGGCGACGATGTCGACGTCCAGGGTGCGCGGACCCCAGCGCTCGTCCCGCACGCGGTTGAAGGCCTCCTCCACGGCGTGCGCCCGCTCCAGCAGGGAGGCGGGGGGCAGGGTGGTCTTGAGCAGCACCACCGCGTTGAAGTACGACGGCTGGCTGCCGGGTGCCACGCCCCACGGCTCGGTCTCGTACACCGGCGAGACGGCTTTCACGCGCAGACCCGGGGTGTCCTCCAGCGCGTCGACGGCGCCCTGGAGGGTCTCCAGGCGGTTGCCGAGGTTGGCACCGATGGAGATGACGGCCCATTTGGGGTTCTGCAGGGTCGTGTCGGCGGCGTCCACCCTCTCGACGACCGAGGCGGGCACCGGCTGGACGGTCGGGTCGCTGTGACCCTGAAGGAAAGGTCGGGTCATACTCGGCTCCGGGTGATGGTGACGGTCACGTCGTCGAAGGGGACGGTGATCGGCGCGTCCGGCTTGTGGACGCAGACCTCGACCTCCTGGACCCCTTCGTGCTTCAGGCAGGTCTGGGCGATCCGCTCGGCGAGCGTCTCGATGAGGTCCACCGGCTCGCCCTCGACCACGGCCACGACCTCCTCGGCCACGATGCCGTAGTGCACGGTCTTCGCCAGGTCGTCGTCGGCCGCGGCCGGTCGGGTGTCCAGGCCCAGGACGAGGTCCACGATGAAGGTCTGGCCCTCCTCGCGCTCCTTGGGGAACACACCGTGGTGCCCGCGGGCCTTCAGGCCGCGCAGCGCGACACGATCCACGCGAATCACTCCTGCAATCGTCGGGAACGGCCGGTCCGTACCGCGTGCGGGCGGATGCACCGGCCTCAGACGAATCTACCTGCGGGCACTGACAAAGCGGGGCCATGGGGGCGTGTGCCCGGGCCGGGACCCGGAGCGTTCACCGGGTGTTTTCCCCGGGGAACCCGGCCGCGTCATGGACTGGAAGCCGCTCCTACCCCGGGGTAGGTGATTCCAACCACTTCTCCGTGCCTGCGGGGCGCCTGCCCGCTCAGGCGAGGGGGCCGTCGTCCGGGTTCACGCCGTTCACGCCGCTGTCGCCGTCGCCGTTGTCGGTGTCGTCGCTCTCGGCGAGGACGGGGGAGGCGTGGTGGGACCAGAGTTTCCAGCCGGAGGGCGTGCGCCGGAAGACGTTCGTGGCGACGACGAGCTGGCCGACGAGGGGGCCGAGCTCCTCGCCGCCCTCGGGGGCGGGGCCGCCGCTGAGGATGTTCTCGGTGCAGGTCACGAGCGCGGTGTCGCCGGTGACGGAGACGTGTACGTCGGTGAGGAAGAACTGGATGTAGTCGGTGTTGGCCATGATCAGCGCGTACGACCTGAGGACCTCGCCGCGGCCGGTGAGCACCGGCCAGCCGGGGTGCACGCAGGAGATCACGCCGGTGTCCGCCGGGTCGTGGTACTGCTCGTCCACGCCCAGGTCGGCCGGGGTGAGCCAGAGGGAGGAGACCTCGTCGAAGTCGCCGCGTTCGAGTGCCTCGTAGAAGGCGGTGTTGGCGGCCTCCACCTGCTCGACGTCGGTATGGGGGGCGCTCACCGGGCTTCTTCCGCCCCATGCCCGCCATCGGCCTCCGGCGCACGCCCCGCACCGCCCGCTGCGGCTTCGCTTCCCGCGCCCGGCGTGCGGCCCGCATCCTGCGCCTGAGGCGAGCTTCCCGCGCCCGGCGTGCGGCCGGCGTTCCGCGCCTCGCCCTCACCCTCCGCGCGCGTCCTTTCGTCCCCCGGCACCGGGCCCGCGGCCCGTGCCCCCTCCACGGCGCGGGCCACGCGTACCGCGTCCGCGGTGGCGCGTACCTCGTGCACGCGCACCGCCCATGCGCCGGCGTGCGCGGCGAGGGCGGAGACGGCGGCCGTGGCGGCGTCGCGCTCCCGGGCCGGCGGGGGTGCGCCTTCGGGGCCGGCGAGGACGCGGCCGAGGAACCGTTTGCGGGAGGCGGCCACGAGCATGGGGTGGCCGAGGGCGCGCAGGCGGTCGAGGTGGGCGAGGAGGACGAGGTCGTGCTCGGCCTCCTTGGAGAAGCCGAGGCCGGGGTCGACGACGATGCGGTCGGGGGCGATGCCGCCCGCCAGAACGGCCTCCACGCGCGCGTGCAGCTCGTCCACGACTTCGGTGACGACGTCCTCGTAGGTCCCCTTGACGTTGCCGCCCTGGAGGAAGCCGCGCCAGTGCATGACGACGAACGGGGCGCCCGCGGCGGCGACCACCGGGATCATCGCGGGGTCGGCGAGGCCGCCGCTGACGTCGTTGACGAGGGCGGCGCCGGCCGCGAGGGACTGCTCGGCGACGGAGGCGCGCATGGTGTCGACGGAGACGACGACGCCTTCTGAGGCCAGGCCGCGCACGACGGGGATGACGCGCCGCAGTTCCTCGGCCTCGTCCACGCGGGTGGCGCCGGGCCGGGTGGATTCGCCGCCGACGTCGACCAGGTCCGCGCCCTGGGCGACCAGATCCAGGCCGTGCTTGACGGCGATGGTCGTGTCGAACCAGCGGCCCCCGTCGGAGAAGGAATCGGGGGTCACGTTCACGACCCCCATGACCGCGCACCGGTCCCATGCCGGAAGGCCCGTCACTCGGCCGCGCCCGCTGAGGTTGTTCATACGTTCAGCGTAGGCCCCGCGGGACGGCGGGATCGCGCCGCGGCCCGGGCTCAGGCCCTGTGCGGAAGGGGCTGGAACGCCCACCCCGGGCCCGTCCGTCCCCGCACCACCCGCTCCCGCGCCCGATGCTGTGCCTGGTCCCACGGCCACTCCCGCGCCTAGTCCCGCAGTCGGTCCCGTGCCTGATTGTGCGCCTGGTCCCGCGACCGCTCCCGCGCCTGAGGCTGCGCCCGGTCCCGCGGCCGCTCCCGTGCCTGATGCTGGTCCCCCGGCCGGTATGGCGCTCGGCCTCGGGCTCACTCCGCGCCCGGGGCCCCGGGCCCGGTCCCGCGACCGCTCCCGCGCCTGAGGCTGCGCCTGGTCCTGCGACCGCTCCCGTGCCCGATGCTGCGCTTGGTCCCACGGCCAATCCCGGTCCCTCGCGCGCCACGCGCACGCCGACCGCCTGCGCCCGCACCTTCGCCGGGTTGGTCAGCGGGCCGAGCAGCGCCTGATTTTGCGGCTGGCCCCGCGGCCGGTCCGGCGCCCGGCCCCGGGCTCGCTCCGCGCCCGGGGCCCCGGGCCCGGTCCCGCGACCGCTCCCGCGCCTGGCCGGTCTCGCGCCTGATGCTGCGCCTGGCCCCGTGGCTACTCCGCGCCTGGTCCCGGGCTACTCCGTGCCCGGCCCCCGGCCCACCGGCTCACTGCGCCCCCGGCCCCGGGCCCACTCCGCGCCCCGTGCCGGGCCAACTCCGCGCCCGGCCCCGCGCTCGATGGCCGCGAGGTTCAGGCGGCGCGGACGTCCCGTTCGGCCATCGCGTGCGCGCAGGGGCGCTCGGCGGCCGTGCGGCGCAGGCGCAGGAAGCGCGGCAGCGGCAGGGCGAGGTTGACGAAGCCTTCGGCCTGCATGGTGGCGAAGCCGATGCGCGGCAGGTCGGTGGTGGCGCGGTAGACGATGAAGCGCGGCTCCCAGCGCGGCTGGAACTTGGCGTTGAACTTGTACAGCGACTCGATCTGGAACCAGCGGGAGAGGAAGACCAGCAGTCCGCGCCAGGCGCGCAGCACCGGTCCGGCGCCGATCTTCTCCCCGCGCGCGAGGGCGGAGCGGAACATGGCGAAGTTCAGCGAGACCCGGGTGATGCCGAACTTCGGGGCGGCCTGCAGGGCGGCCACGATCAGCAGTTCGTTCATGCCGGGGTCGGCGGCGCGGTCGCGGCGCATGAGGTCCAGGGAAGCGCCGTCCGTGCCCCACGGCACGAAGTGCAGGATCGCCTTCAGGTCGCCGTACTCGCCGGGCTCGTCGTCCTGTTTGTGCGCGGTGGCGATCAGGCAGTCGCCGTCGGCGGGGTCGCCGACGCGGCCGAGCGCCATGGAGAAGCCGCGCTCGGTGTCGGTGCCGCGCCAGTCCTCCGCCGCCCGGCGGATCCGCTCCAGCTCGGCCTCGCCGAGGTCACGGATGCGCCGGACCCGGGTTTCGTAGCCGGCCCGCTCGATGCGCTTGACCATCTGGCGCACGTTGCGCATCGCGCGTCCGGCGAGTGAGAAATCCGCGACGTCCACCACCGCCTCGTCACCCAGTTCCAGGGCGTCCAGGCCGGTCTCGCGGGTCCACACCTCGCCGCCGGTCTCCGAGCAGCCGACGACCGCCGGCGTCCAGGAGTGTGCCTTGGCCTCGTCCATGAAGCGCTCGATGGCGCCGGGCCAGGCCTCGACGTCGCCGATCGGGTCGCCGCTGGCGAGCATCACGCCGGAGATGACGCGGTAGGTGACGGCGGCCTTGCCGCTGGGGGAGAAGACGACGGCCTTGTCGCGGCGGAGCGCGAAGTGGCCGAGGGAGTCGCGGCGTCCGTGCTTCTCCAGCAGCGCCCGCAGCTGCGACTCGTCGTCCGCGGTGAGGCGTGCGGCCGGGTGCTCGGGGCGGAAGGCCAGGTAGATGGTGGTGACGGCGGTGATCCAGCCGAGGGCGCCGAGGGAGAAGGCGACGGTCCAGGAGGTGTTGCCCTGGTAGTCGACCGGGCCCTCGAAGCCGAACAGGCCGTAGACGACGTGCGTCAGCCGGTCGGCCAGGCTCGGGTCACCGATCGTGCGGTGCGGGTGGACGTTGACGATGACGAGTCCGAGCATCAGCGAACCGGCGCTCATCAGGACGAAGTTGGCGAGCGCGCGCCACCTGCTGCGCGGGTCGGGCAGCGCCGCGAACTCGCTTCGGTGACGTAGCAGCGGGACGAGCAGCACGACCGCTATGGCCACGCCGACGAGCGAGTGCCGGTAGGCGAACTGCGCCGCCGCACCCGCCGGCAGCAGCGCGACCGCGGCACGCCACGCCCGGCGCTTGCGCCGTTTGAGCCCGTGCGCGAGCAGCAGCAACAGCACGCCCGCGCTCAGCGACAGGGCTGCGGCGAAGGGCCCGAACGACCCCGGCAGCACCTCGGCGATGGCGTGCATACGGCTGTGCCGGAAGCGCGGGAACACCCCCGCGGCGATGTCCAGTGCGCCCACGATGGCGGCCGCCCTGCTGACCAGAGTGGGGACGGCCTCGGGACGCGGGCCGCGCAGTATGCGCCGCGCCCGGCTTGATCGGCTCGGAACCCCGCCCGACATTTCCCCATCTATCCTGACAGACATCGCATCCCGTAGTTCTGCGAGAGACCTTGAACCCGGGCCCGATCGGGCATCCGGCGACATTGCGCCCTCTAGGACGGTGTCTTGGGGAGAGAGGTTCACTCCCCACCGGAAAGTCGGGTCAAAGGCCAAGGAAAGCCCCGGGCAAGCCCTCGCAACGAACATGTGGGCGCCGGCCGGGCGGAAAGCGCAGGCAGGTAACAGCCCATGGGTCTCACGAGCAACAAAGTGCTGGTGCTGGCGGTCGTGTTCGCTGTCGTGCTGTTCGTCGGCACGGTGTGGTGGTGGCCGCGCCTGGCCCGGCAGAGCTGGCGGTCCGTCAGCGCACGGATCGGCCTGATGCTGGCCACCCAGCTGGCGCTCGTCGCCTCCCTCGGGCTCGCCGCCAACCAGGCCTTCGGCTTCTACGCCAGCTGGGCCGACCTGTTCGGCAGGGAGACCGACCAGGGAGTCGTCGTCGACCACGCGGCCGACGGCCGCACCGGCGGCCCGCTGCAGGTCCTCTCCTCGTCCGGGGTGCCGGGTGGACGCGCCACGGACCCGCGGACGGGCGGGCAGATACAGAAGGTCGACATCGTCGGCCGCAGAAGTCACATCGCCACACCCGCGTTCGTCTACCTGCCGCCGGAGTACTTTCAGCCGCAGTACCGCACCCGTACGTTCCCGGCGGCCGTCGTGCTGACCGGCTACCCGGGCACGGCGCAGGCCCTGGTGGACAAGCTGCACTACCCGCGTACGGCGCAGCAGCTGGCCAAGGACGGGCGGATGCAGCCGATGATCCTGGTGATGATGCGCCCGACCGTGGCGCCGCCGCGGGACACCGAGTGCGTGGACGTCCCGGGCGGACCGAAGGCGGAGACGTTCTTCGCCAAGGACCTGCCCGAGGCGGTCCTCGCGCACTACCGGGTCGGCAAGCGGCCGGGCAGCTGGGGTGTCGTCGGCGACTCCACGGGCGGCTACTGCGCGCTGAAGATCGCCATGCACCATCCCAACGTGTACGCGGCGGGCGCGGGTCTCTCGCCGTACTACAAGGCGCCGATCGACCCCACCACCGGTGACCTCTTCCGGGGCGACAAGGCCCTGCGCAACCGTGCCGACCTGTGGTGGCTCCTCAAGCACGAGGCGGCGCCGGACACCTCGCTGCTGGTCACCAGCAGCAAGGTCGGCGAGCACAACTACAAGGACACGCTGAGGTTCATCGCGCGTGTGCAGGCCACGAACCTGACCCGGATCTCGTCGATCATCCTGGACAGCGGCGGGCACAACTTCAACACCTGGCGGCGCGAGATCCCGGCGACGCTGCAGTGGCTGAGCGGGCGGCTCACCGACCGCTGACCGCCCCGGTCGCCTGACGCCCCGTGAGGCCGGGGTCCGGCCGGATTTTTACGGGGTGGAGGTCCGCGATTCGCCTACGCGCGGTAAGTTTCTGGCCATGCCACGTGGACGCCACCGCCATTCCCCGCCTCTGCACCGGCTGTTGCCTCCGTCGGCGATCGCCGGTGTGTCCGTCGTCTGCGCGCTGGGTCCCTGGGCGTTCTCCGGGGCCACGGTGTTGCGGGTGCTCGCTTCCGCCGCCGCGGTCACGGCGGTCGTCGGCGCGTTCGTGATGCGCCGCTGGGACGCGCAGGCGGGCAAGCAGGTCGCCGAACTCACGCGCGCGCGTGCCAGCGACGAGTGGCGCTTCGAGGAGCGGGTCGCCGAACTGGAGACCGACCTGGAGGAGTCCCGCGAGCTGCGCACCAAGCTGGAGAAGCGGCTGCGCGCCAAGCGGGCGGAGCTGGCCGGCCTGCGCAACGAGCACGCGGCCCTGCTGCGCCGGTACGCCACGGCGGAGACCGAGCGCGCGAGTGCCCTGGAGGGGCGCCGGCTGCTGGAGATCGAGGCGGGCACGCCCTCGTCCCTGCCCGCACTGCCGCCCGCGCGGAGCGCCGAGCCGGAGCCCGGGACGGAGCCCGGCCCGGCGCAGGGGACCGAGGCCGACCGGGCGACCGATGCCGCCCCCGAAGCGGCCTCCGGGGACGAGCCGAAGGCGTTCGCGGTGTTCTCGCCCGAGGGGTCCCGGCTCTACCTGCGGGCCCTGACCGCCCTGGCCGGGTTCGCCCGGGAGACACCGACCGAGACCGAGACCGAGACCGAGCGGGCCGAGGCGCCGTGCGCGGACGCCCCGGTCGCCGAGGCGGAGACCGCAGACGCGGAGACCGCGGAGACCGCGGAGACGGAGACCACCGAGCCCGAGGCGGCGGAGGCACTCTCCTCCGAGCCCGAGCCCGAGGCCGCCGACCCGGAAGCCGGCGCGGCGGAGACGGCCGTGGCCGAGACGGCCGAGACCGAGACGGCCGGGGGCGACTCCGTCGCCAAAGGAGAACGCGCCGCCGAGGGCGTGAAGGAAGGCGCCGGTCCCGCCCCGAGCGAGGCCGGTGCGCCGGACGCCCGGCAGGACGAGGCGCAGGACCGGCCGACGGCGGACGACGGGCACGCGCGCGCGGCCGCCGCCCCGACGGCTCCCGACGGGCCCGCCCCGTCCGCCCGGCCGGCCCACGTGTCCCAGCCCGCGGCACAGCAGCCCGCCGGGCACTTCACGGTGCCGACCGCCGTGGCCGTCGTACCGGCCACGCCCGTGCGTCGCCCCGTCGTCGAGGGTGGTTTCGACTTCTTCGGCACGCAGAAGGACGCCCCGGAGGCCGCGCTCGAGTCCGTGCAGAACGAGGACCTCGCCGACGTCGTCGGCCAGGAGGCCCTCGCCGTGCACAAGGCGGAGTCCGAGGCCGCCTACAAGCCCGCCGACGCGCGGTCCCGCGAGGTCGGCCAGATCATCGACCTGACCGCGCACGACGAAACCGAGCAGATCGACGTCCAGGGGCTGCGCAGCGCGGCGTCCTGAACCGACGGCACGACAAAGAGCCCGGCCTTCCCGCAAGGGGGGGCCGGGCTTGTGTCATCGCGTCGTCATCCAGCGGTCCGGCCGGGCGTCCCGGCGGCCCGTACGGGACCGCTCCGCCTGCGCGTGCAGGAGCCGTACGGCCTCCTCGGCGTCCCGCAGACGGGCCGTCACGGTCTTGCCGGCGCCGGTGTCCACATGGACGTCGGCGAGCCCCCAGAGGCGCCCCCAGGGCCCCTGGGTGAGCCGCACGCTCTGCACCTTGGCGTGCGGGACCAGCGAGAGCCTGCGGCGCAGCAGGCCGTGCCGGGTGGCGAAGGCCGTGTCAGTGACCGCGAGCCGGTGCCCGCGCCACCGCACCGGCACGCACCAGCGGGCCCGTCGCGGCGGCCGTGACAGTTCCCGGGGCACCGTCACCCCGGGCAGCACGCGCGCGACGACCGACTCGGCGACCGCGCGCGGGGCGACCGGGACCAGCACCGAGTTCGCCGACCCGGCCACGTCCAGCTCCACCCGTACCCAGCGGCGCCGCCTCCACAGCAGCGGCTCCACGACGTGCACGGTCTGCACCCGGCCGGGCGGCACGGTCTCGTGGGCACGGTCGAGCAGCCCGTGGTCGATGCGCAGCCCGTCCGGGGACTCGCTCACCGTCCAGTCGTACTCGGTGACGAACCGCCCCGCGCTGCTCGCACCGGCCGTGCCGAGCAGCGGTACGGCGGCGGCGAGGACCGTCCACAGGTTGTGGGTGGTGAACCACAGCACGGGCGGCACGACGAGCGCGGCGCACAGCGAGCCCCAGGTGGCACCCGTCAGCGCCAGGGAGAGCGCGAGCGCCCGCGGGGGCACGTGCAGCAGTTCCCGCGCCGGTGCCTCGCCGACCTCGCGCGCCGTCTCGGGCGCGAAGCCCGCCGCGCGCGCGAGCAGCTCCGCACGCAGGTCGCTCGCCTCCCGTTCGCCCAGGAAGGCCAGTTCGTCCTTGTCGTCGGCGCCGACGACGTCGATCCGCAGTTTCGCGACGCCCGCCACGCGCGCGAGGAGCGGCCGGGAGACGTCGACGGCCTGGATGCGTTCCAGCCGGATGTGCGCGGTGCGCCGGAACAGCAGTCCGGTGCGGATGCGCAGTTCGGTGTCGGTGACCGCGAAGTGCGTGTACCACCAGGACAGGAAGCCGTAGAGCCCGGCGAGCGGCACCAGGACGGCGAGTCCCAGCAGCAGCATGGTGGTGGTCAGCCGCGTCAGCTGCTCCTGCGCGCCGTTCGGGTCGTGCGCCGCCCAGCCGGCGAGTACGGCGACCGGCGCCCACGCCCGGCGGAAGGGCGTGACCGGGTGCAGCCGGCGCTCGGCCACGGGCGGACGCCCCGGTATACCGCCGTCCGCGCCCTCGCCCGTGCTCGCGTCGGTGCCGTCGTCGGTGCCGTCGTCGGTTCCGTCGGCGCGGTGCGGGGGCGTCACAGGCCGGCCGATCGGGCCTCGCCCAGCTCGGTGAGCCGGTCGCGCAGCCGCTCCGCCTCGGCCGGGTCCAGGCCGGGGATGGTCGCGTCCGTCGCGGCGGCCGCCGTGTGCAACTGGACGGTGGCCAGCCCGAAGCGCCGCTCCACCGGCCCGGAGGTGACCTCCACCAGCTGCATCCGCCCGTACGGCACCACGGTCTCCTCGCGCCACAGCACACCGCGGCTGATCAGCAGGTCGTCGGCGCGCTCGGCGTACCGCCACGAGCGCCAGTTGCGGCCGAGCAGCGCCCAGCACCACGCGGCGAACGCCACGGGCAGCAGGGCGCAGGCCGCCCACACCGGCCCCACGAGCAGGCCGGGCAGCAGCCCCGCGGCGGCCGCGAGCACCCCCGTCCACACCACCAGCAGCAGCCGGCGCATCCGCAGCAGACCCGGCGGCAGCCCCCGCCACACCGGCTCGCCCCCCGGTATCCCCGCCCCTTCGGGGCTCCCCGTCTCCATGCGCCCAGCGTACGTAGGGGAAACTGGGGCCATGACTCCTACGACGGAGACCACGGTCGGGATCGGCGGCGCCGCGGAGAGCACCGACATGGTGCTCAACATCGGCCCCCAGCACCCGTCCACGCACGGCGTGCTGCGGCTCAGGCTCGTGCTGGACGGGGAGCGCATCGTGCACGCGGAGCCGGTGATCGGCTACATGCACCGGGGCGCCGAGAAGCTCTTCGAGGCGCGCGACTACCGGCAGATCATCATGCTCGCCAACCGCCACGACTGGCTGTCGGCGTTCTCGAACGAGCTGGGCGTGGTCCTCGCCGTGGAGCGGATGCTCGGCATGGAGGTGCCCGAGCGGGCGGTGTGGACGCGCACGCTGCTCGCCGAGCTGAACCGGGTGCTGAACCACCTGATGTTCCTCGGCTCCTATCCGCTGGAGCTGGGCGGGATCACCCCGGTGTTCTACGCGTTCCGGGAGCGCGAGGTGCTCCAGAACGTCATGGAGGAGGTCTCCGGCGGGCGCATGCACTACATGTTCAACCGCGTCGGCGGCCTCAAGGAGGACCTGCCGGCCGGGTGGGCCGCACGCGCGCGTGCCGCCGTCGCCGCCGTGCGTTCGCGCATGGACGTCTTCGACGACCTGGTGCTCGGCAACGAGATCTTCCGGGGGCGCACCCGCGGGGTGGGGGCGCTCGCGCCCGAGACCGTGCACGCCTACGGCGTGAGCGGGCCCATCGCGCGTGCCTCGGGAGTCGACTTCGACCTGCGCCGCGACGAGCCGTACCTGGCCTACGGCGAGCTGCAGGACACGCTGAAGGTCGTCACCCGGAGCGAGGGCGACTGCCTGGCCCGCTTCGAGTGCCTGCTGGAGCAGACGCACAACGCGCTCGACCTCGCCGACGCCTGCCTGGACCGGATGGCGCAGCTGCCGCCGGGGCCGATCAACCAGCGGCTGCCGAAGGTGCTGAAGGCGCCCGAGGGGCACACGTACGCGTGGACCGAGAACCCGCTCGGCATCAACGGCTACTACCTGGTCAGCAAGGGCGACAAGACCCCTTACCGGCTGAAGCTGCGGTCGGCGTCGTACAACAACATCCAGGCCCTCACCGAGCTGCTGCCGGGCACGCTGGTGGCGGACATGGTGGCGATCCTGGGCTCGCTGTTCTTCGTGGTCGGTGACATCGACAAGTAGGCCGGCGATCACTCCGGGGGCAGCGGGTCCGCGATTCCCACGGTCTGGAGCAGCCAGCCGAAGTCGCCGAGGCCGCCCGGCGCGGTGAGTTCGGCTGCCTCACCGGCACCCGCGAGGGCGCGCACGTAGGCGGCGGGGTCGGTCGAGGCCAGCGCGAGCGGGGGGCGTACGCCGGTGATCTCCAGGGCGTGCAGAGCGGCGCGCTGGGTGATCAGGCGCGCGCCGGGGAGTGCGCGCGCGCCGGGAGGAGGCGTGCTCGCGGTGCCGGCGGGCGTGCGCCCCGCGTCGGGCGGCGTGTCCGTCGTGCGGCCGGCAGCGGCCGCGAGCGCCGGGGGGCCGGAGGGCGCGTGCGGGGTGGTGCCGGGAGGCGTGTGCGTCGCGGGGCCGGGAGGCGTGTTCGTCGCGGAGCCGGGGGGCCTGTGCCCTGCGAGGGCCGTCGCGCAGGCGTCCAGGGCGACGTGTGACGTGATGTCGCACGAGCCGTCCGGCACGGGTGCCGTCTCACGGCCCTCCCGGAAGCCGGTGAGCGTGCCGAACGGGGGCCGGGTGTCCAGCGTGTGGGCGTAGTCCACGGCCACCGCGAGCCCCCGTGCCAGCCTGTCCACCGCCGACGCCCACGCCCGGTCCCGGGGCAGCCCGATCTCCGCCCGCAGCCCCTCCTCGGCCGGCAGCGGCCACCAGCGGGCGAGCCAGTCCGCCTCCGCGCCCGCCACGGGCTCCCCGAGCCGCTCCGAGCCGTCCGCCGCGACGAGCACCAGCCGGGGCACGCCCGCGCCGTCCACCTCCGCCACGTCCACCGGCACGTTGTCCAGCCACTCGTTGGCGAACAGCAGCCCCGTGACCGTGTCCGGGGGCGCGCTCGACCAGGTGATCCGTTCGTCCAGGCCGGCCGGGCGGTCGGCGATCTCCACGGCGTACGCACGCGCGCGTGCCGCCACGTCGGCGGGCAGGGCGGCGAGCACGCCGGTGACCAGTTCGCCCCGTCCGGCCCCCATGTCGACGAAGTCCAGCACCGCGGGCCGCCCCAGCGCCTCGTCGACCCGGCACAGCAGCCGCGCCACGGCCCGCGCGAACAGCGGTGACGCGTGCACGGACGTACGGAAGTGACCGGCCGGCCCCTCGGGGCGCCGGTAGAAGCCGCCGGGCCCGTACAGCGCGGCCTCGGTGGCCTCGCGCCAGCCGAGCCGGCCGTGTCCGCCGGGCCGCTCCCGCCCGCCGCCGGGTGCCGGTTCCGCTTCCCGCGCCGTCTCATCCGTCACCGCAACAGACTAGGCGCACAGATGATCACTTCCTCCACCTTGCGGAGTACACGCGCCGGGCGCGGATCGGCCCTCCGGTTGACCCCTGCACGCATCCCGTTTACCTACTCTGGGTTACGTGCAGCGCCTCTATGACTTCCTCCGCCGCCACCCGACCTGGGTCGACACCTTCTGGGCCGTCGTCCTGCTCGGGTTGTCGAGCCTGAGCGTGGTCAATCTCAACGGGGTGCCGCGCCACCACGGAACGCTCCCCGCGGGGATGGCCGTGTCCGTCGTCCTGTGCGCCGTCGTCGCGCTGCGCCGCCGTTTCCCGGAGGCGATGCTGCTGCTCGCCGTCGGGACCGGGATGGCCCAGCTGGTGCTGGACGTCGAGACCACCGTCGCCGACTTCGCCATGCTGGTGATCACCTACACGGTCGCGGCGGTCGGCGCGCGCTGGGCCTCCCGGCTCGCGCTCGCCGTCAGCCTCTGTGCGGCGGCCCTGGCGCAGATCCGCTGGCCGGCCGAGCAGTCCGGCTTCCTCGGGCAGATCGCCATAGCGGTGTTCCAGACGGTGCCCTTCGCGCTCGCCTGGGTGCTCGGCGACTCCATGCGCACCCGGCGCGCCTACTTCGCCCAGCTGGAGGAGCGTGCCGCCCGCCTGGAGAAGGAGCGGGAGGCGCAGTCGAAGGTCGCGGTGGCCGCCGAGCGCGCCCGGATAGCGCGCGAACTGCACGACGTCGTCGCGCACAACGTGTCGGTGATGGTGGTGCAGGCCGACGGCGCCGCCTATGTCCTCGACGCCGCCCCCGACCAGGCCAAGAAGGCCCTGGAGACGATCTCCTCCACCGGCCGGCAGGCCCTCGCCGAGATGCGCCGCCTGCTGGGGGTGCTGCGCACCGGGGAGCACCAGGAGAGCGGTGAGTACGTCCCGCAGCCGGACGTCGAGCAGATCGACGACCTCATCGAGCAGTGCCGCACCTCCGGCCTGCCCGTCGACTTCAAGGTCGAGGGCACCCCGCGCCCGCTGCCCAGCGGCGTGGAGCTGACCGCCTACCGGATCGTGCAGGAGGCGCTCACCAACACGCGTAAGCACGGCGGCCCCAACGCGGGCGCCAGCGTCCGGCTGGTCTACTTCGACGACGGGCTCGGCCTGCTCGTGGAGGACGACGGCAAGGGCGCCCCGCACGAGCTGTACGAGGAGGGCGGCGCGGACGGTCAGGGCCACGGTCTGATCGGCATGCGCGAGCGGGTCGGCATGGTCGGCGGCACCCTGGACGCCGGGCCGCGCCCGGGCGGAGGATTCCGCATCAGTGTCCTGCTGCCGCTCAAACCGGCGCACTGACGCATCCGCACGCCCCCTGTTGACACCTGTCACACCAGAAGACTTCGGTGACAGTCACACCCGTGACGGCCGTACGACCGAAAGAGGCCCGATGACGATCCGCGTGATGCTCGTCGACGACCAGGTGCTGCTGCGCACCGGGTTCCGGATGGTGCTCGCCGCCCAGCCGGACATGGAGGTCGTCGCGGAGGCGGGCGACGGCGTCGAGGCTCTCCAGGTGCTGCGGTCGAACGCCGTCGACGTCGTCCTGATGGACGTCCGCATGCCGAAGCTGGACGGCGTGGAGGCCACCCGGCGGATCTGCGCGGAGCCGGGCGCCCCGAAGGTGCTCATCCTGACCACGTTCGACCTCGACGAGTACGCCTTCTCCGGACTGAAGGCGGGCGCCTCCGGCTTCATGCTCAAGGACGTGCCGCCCGGCGAGCTGCTGGCCGCGATCCGGGCCGTGCACAGCGGGGACGCGGTGGTCGCGCCCTCCACCACCCGGCGCCTGCTGGACCGCTTCGCGCCGATGCTGCCCTCCGCCGGCACCGAACCCCGGCACAAGGAGCTGGAGCGGCTCACCGACCGGGAGCGCGAGGTGATGGTGCTGGTCGCGCAGGGCCTGTCCAACGGGGAGATCGCGGCCCGGCTCGTGCTGTCCGAGGCGACGGTGAAGACCCATGTGGGCCGCATCCTCACCAAGCTCGGCCTGCGCGACCGGGTGCAGGTGGTGGTGCTCGCGTACGAGACGGGTCTGGTGCGGGCGGGCGGGCACGGCTGAGCCGGGGAGCCGGGCGGCACGGCTGAATCTCGACGCCCGCTCCCCGCGTAGCCCTTCGGCGACCGCACTCGACAACGGCTCCCCGTGCGGCCTCGCGGCACAGGCCGCCGGCAACGGCTCAGCGCAGGACGCCCTCGATGAAGTCGCTGCCCAGCCGGGCCACCGCCGGCAGGTCCAGCTGGTGCTGCACGTACCGGCCGCGGCGGCAGTGGGTGATCAGGCCCGCCTTCTTCAGCACCGCGAGGTGCCGGGATATCTCGGGCGCCGACATGCCGTGCGCGTCGGCCAGCTCGCTCGTGGTGTGCGGGGCGCGCGCGAGGTGCCGGCACAGGCGCATCCGCACCGGGTGCGACAGCGCCTCCATACGGCGCGTGAGCTGCTCGACGGACGGGGTCTGCGGGCGGGAGCCGCTCGCCGGATAGGTGATCACCGGCTGCCAGCCGTACCGCCGCAGGACGTGGACGTGCGGCCAGCCGAGGCTGGTCGGCATCAGCACCAGGCTGCCGTCGCCCGTGGCGGCGCGGCCCACCGCCAGCTTGTCGATCGTGATGAGCGCGGCCTCCTCGTCCAGGGAGATGGCCCCGGAGAGCGAGGCGAGGGCCTCGCCGAGGCCCTTGCGGCGCAGCAGCTCGGTCTTGTGCCGGGTGTCGGCGGCGAGCTGGGGCTGGAGCCGGGCCCAGGTGTCGGCGAAGAAGGCCTCCTCGCAGTCGAGCATCAGCTGCCGGAACCACGCGCGGACGACCGGCGGGTCCTCCAGCAGCCGGAGCGTGAACCGCTCCTGCACGGCACCGCGCGCGGCGGCCAGCTCCAGGGAGCGGCGGCGCAGCTCGGGGTCGGCCAGCGGGCCGGGATCCTGGACGTCGTAGCGCAGCTGGCAGGTGAACTCCAGCGCGGCGTTCACGAACTGCTCGTCCGACAGCTTGTCCAGCTGGTCCAGTTCCTCCGCGAGCGTGGCGCCGGGCAGGCCCCGACCGCCGGGGAGGGCCGCGAACGGGGAGAAGACGTCGGAGAACGTCGTCCGCCACAGGAAGTCGGCCTCGCAGAGCCGGTCGGCCAGCGAGGGGTCCAGCCGGGAAGAGACGGCGGTCGCCCAGCCCTGGAGGTCGGGGTGGTGGCCGGGCTCGCTGAGCGCGTGCAGCGCCATCCCCAGCTCCCCCAGCGGGGAGGGCACGACGAAGACCCGCTCGGCCGGCAGCCCGCTGATGTCGATGGTCACGCTCATGCCCTCCATCGTGCACCGGACCACTGACAGGCCCCCCGTGGATTGACGGCAGTCGTCAATCCACGGGACATCCGGCCGGGCCGGGGACGAGGCTGGAGGCACCGGGGCAGCCGCGGAGCCCGATCGGCCACAGATCAGCCACCCGTCCCGAGAAGGCGAACCGCCATGAGCATCACCCAGCAGTACCTCCTCGACAGCTACCGCGCCCGCGTGCGCGGCGAGGCGGAACCACCCGCGCCGGGCCGGCACGACCTCGCGCTGGCGCGCGAGCTGCGCGAGTACCGGCGCTTCCGTGCGGTCGTCGCCGGGCGCCCGGCACGAGGGCGTGTGCGCTACGCCCTGCGCCGGTGGCTGCGCCCGCGCGCACTCTGATCACAGGGCGGCACACGTGCGCTCTGATCACCGGGCGGCACACCCGCGCCGTGACCGGAGCGCGGCACGCGCGCGGTGATCACAGGGCCGGCACGCGCGTGGTGATCACAGGGCGGGCAGGCGGGAGACGAAGTCGGCCACGGCCGCCCGTACGTCCTCCGCCGTCCACTCCAGCCCGGCGGCGCCGACGGTGACCTCGGCGTAGGACAGCCCCGGCCCGCCCCGTTCCCAGTAACCGGGGAAGAGGTACGTGCCCGTCTCCTCGGCCTGGCGCACCGCCGCCTCCAGCAGGACCTCGGAGTCGTACGGCAGCCAGATCTGGAACTCGTGGGTGTGCGGCTCCTCGGGATGCAGGCGCGCCCACGGGGTCCCGGCCGCGGCGAACCCCTCGCGCAGCGCGGCGGCGACCACGCGCGCGTGCCGCACGTAGTCGGGCAGCCGGGGCAGCTCGCGCTCCAGGCCGATGAGCGCCGACAGCGCGGTGGGGAACTGCTGGAAGATCTGGCCGCCGTAGCGGTGCCGCCACGTCCTCGCCTCGTCCACCAGGGTCTTCGGGCCGGCCAGCGCGGCACCGCCGAAGCCGTCGAGGGACTTGTAGAACGACACGTAGACGCTGTCCGCCAGCCCGGCGATCTCCGCCAGGGGCCGGCCGAAGTGGACCGTGGTCTCCCACAGGCGGGCCCCGTCGAAGTGCACCACCGCGTCGCGCTCCCGCGCGGCCTCGACGACGTCGGTCAGCTCCTCCCAGGTGGGCAGCACATAGCCGGCGTCCCGCAGTGGCAGTTCCAGCATCAGCGCCCCGAAGGGCTCTTCGAGGTCGCGTATCTCGGCGGCCGTGGGCAGCCGGGGCTCACCGGTGACGCGCACCGGCCGCAACCCGCTGACCTCGCTGAACGCGTGCCGCTCGTGCACCTCGGGGTGGGCCAGGGCGTGCAGGGCGACCGTGGGGTTGCCGGTGCGGCCCGCCCAGCAGCGCAACGCCACCTGCTGGGCCATCGTGCCGCTCGGGAAGAACGCGGCGGCCTCGGTGCCGAGCAGGGCCGCGACCCGCTCCTCCAGGTCCGCCACGATCCGGTTGCCGTAGATGTCGACCGTCCGGTCCAGGTCGTACACCTCGGGCGCCGCCTCCTGGAGGGCGTTCAGCCGCTCCCGCACCGTGCGCCGGGCTCCCTCGCGCACGAGCACGCGCTCCGCCTTCGCGAAGGCGGCCAGCCGCCGCTCCCGCATCCGCTCCCGCTCGGACTGCTCCGTCTGCCGCTGTTCGCCCTGCTGCTGGTCGCCGTGTTCGCCGTGTTCGCCGTGTTCGGCCGTGTCGGTCATGCACGGATCATGCCGCGCGGCCCCGCGCGCGGTCAGCCGGATTACGACCACGGGACGACACGCGCCGAGGCCTGGGGGGACCTGCGCGGCACGGCCCGGCGCGCGGACGCGGCGGGGCGTGGTGGCGGTGTGCAGTAACCCACAGCCTGTGGACAGCCGGTCGGCGCCGGACCGAGATAGCGTTAACATGACGAGAAATCGTCCGGTACCCAGAGCGGACTGGAACGGGAAGGCCGCCGTCGCGTGAGTACAGACCAGCCAGACCTCAAGGACCGCCCCGCACGGCTCACCGTCGGCGTCGTCGGCGCCGGACGCGTGGGCCCCGCGCTCGCCGCGTCCCTCCAACTCGCCGGGCATCGTCCGGTGGCCGTCTCCGGAGTCTCCGACGCCTCCCGCAGGCGCGCCGAGGCCATGCTCCCGGACGTGCCCCTGGTGCCGCCCGCCGAGGTCCTCCAGCGCGCCGACCTGGTGCTGCTCACCGTCCCCGACGACGCCCTGCCCGGGCTCGTCTCCGGGCTCGCCGAGACCGGGGCGGTACGGCCGGGACAGCTGCTCGTGCACACCTCCGGGCGGTACGGCACCGCGGTCCTCGATCCGGCCCTGCGGGCGGGCGCGCTGCCGCTGGCCCTGCACCCGGCGATGACCTTCACCGGCACCCCGGTCGACGTCCAGCGCCTCGCGGGCTGCTCCTTCGGCGTCACCGCGCCCGAGGAACTGCGCCTGGCCGCCGAGGCCCTGGTCATCGAGATGGGCGGTGAACCGGAGTGGATCAGCGAGGCGAACCGCCCGCTGTACCACGCGGCCCTCGCTCTCGGCGCCAACCACCTGGTCACCCTGGTCGCCCAGTCCATGGAGCTGCTGCGCACGGCCGGTGTGGCGGCGCCCGACCGGATGCTCGGCCCGCTGCTGGGCGCCGCCCTGGACAACGCCCTGCGCTCCGGTGACGCGGCCCTGACCGGGCCCGTCGCGCGCGGGGACGCCGGCACGGTCGCCGCGCACGTCACCGAGCTGCGCAAGCACGCCCCGCAGGCCGTGGCGGGCTATCTGGCGATGGCCCGCGCCACCGCCGACCGGGCGCTCGCGCACGGCCTGCTGAAGCCGGAGCTCGCCGAGGACCTGCTCGGGGTACTCGCCGACGGAAGCGGCGGCACGAACGGCACCGACGGCACCGACAGCACCGACGGCACCGAGGGGAACGCCTGATGACCACCGCCCTGCTGAGCACCGCCGAAGAGCTGCACGCGCGCGTGCGCCGCGGCCGCCGTGCCGTGGTGATGACCATGGGCGCCCTGCACGAAGGGCACGCGACGCTCGTCCGCTCCGCGCGGGAGATCGCCGGCCCGGACGGCGAGGTCGTCGTCACCGTCTTCGTGAACCCGCTGCAGTTCGGCGCGGGCGAGGACCTGGACCGCTACCCGCGCACCCTGGACGCCGACCTCGAACTCGCCGGGCAGGCGGGCGCCGACGTCGTCTTCGCGCCCTCGGTGGACGAGGTTTACCCGGGCGGCGAACCCCAGGTGCGCATCACCGCCGGCCCCATGGGCGAACGCCTGGAGGGCGGCTCGCGGCCCGGCCACTTCGACGGCATGCTCACCGTCGTCGCCAAGCTGCTGCACCTCACCCGCGCCGACGTGGCCCTGTACGGGCAGAAGGACGCCCAGCAGCTGGCGCTGATCCGGCGCATGGTGCGCGACCTGAACTTCGGCGTCGAGATCGTCGCCGTACCGACCGTGCGCGAGGAGGACGGGCTCGCCCTGTCCAGCCGCAACCGCTATCTCTCGCCCGACGAGCGCCGGACCGCGCTTCTGCTGTCCCGGGCGCTGTTCGCCGGCGGGGACCGGCACGCCGCGCAGGAGGCGCTGCGCGCGCGTGCCCGCGAAGTGCCCTCCACGCACGCGCGTGCAGAGGCGCTGAGCGCGATCGGCGAGTCCCGCGCGGCGGCCGACGCGCACGCGGTCGCCACGGCGGCCCCCGGCGGCCCGGCGGCCGTCCGCGCCGCCGCCCGCCAGATCCTGGACGACGCGAGCCGTCTCGACCCGCCGCTCGAACTGGACTACCTGGCCCTGGTCGACCCCGCCGACTTCACCGAGATCGGCGACGACTTCACCGGCGAGGCCGTCCTCGCCGTCGCCGCCCGGGTCGGCACGACCCGGCTGATCGACAATCTTCCTCTGACCTTCGGAGCCGCCTCGTGACCAGCACAGGCATACGACTGCACGCACCCGCCCCCGGGTGGAACATCTCCGCGGACGTGGTCGTCGTCGGCTCCGGGGTGGCCGGCCTGACCGCGGCGCTGCGCTGCGAGGCCGCCGGGCTGACGACGGTCGTCGTCACCAAGGCCCGCCTGGACGACGGCTCCACGCGCTGGGCGCAGGGCGGCATCGCCGCCGCGCTCGGCGAGGGCGACACACCCGAGCAGCACCTCGAGGACACCCTGGTGGCCGGCGCCGGCCTGTGCGACGAGGAGGCGGTACGGATCCTCGTCACCGAGGGCCCCGACGCCGTACGCCGGCTGATCTCCACCGGCGCCCACTTCGACACCGACGACGAGGGCGACATCCACCTCACCCGCGAGGGCGGCCACCACCGGCGCCGGATCGCGCACGCGGGCGGCGACGCGACCGGCGCGGAGGTCTCCCGGGCCCTCGTGGAGGCCGTGCGCGCGCGTGGACTGCGCACCGTCGAGAACGCGCTGGTGCTGGACCTGCTCACGGACGCCGAAGGCCGCACGGCCGGGGTCACGCTGCACGTGATGGGCGAGGGCCAGCACGACGGCGTGGGCGCCGTGCACGCCCCCGCGGTGGTCCTCGCGACCGGCGGCATGGGCCAGGTGTTCTCGGCGACCACCAACCCGTCCGTGTCGACCGGCGACGGCGTCGCGCTGGCCCTCCGCGCCGGCGCGGAGGTCTCCGACCTGGAGTTCGTTCAGTTCCACCCGACGGTGCTGTTCCTCGGCCCGGAGGCCGAGGGCCAGCAGCCGCTGGTCTCCGAGGCGGTACGCGGCGAGGGCGCCCACCTGGTCGACGGCGACGGCGTGCGGTTCATGGTCGGACAGCACGAGCTGGCCGAGCTGGCGCCCCGGGACATCGTCGCCAAGGGCATCCTGCGGCGGATGCTGGAGCAGGACGCCGAGCACATGTTCCTCGACGCCCGGCACTTCGGCGCCGAGATGTGGGAGCACCGCTTCCCGACCATCCTGGCCGCCTGCCGCGCCAACGGCATCGACCCGGTCACCGAGCCCATCCCGATCGCCCCGGCCGCCCACTACGCCTCCGGCGGCGTCCGCACCGACGCCCAGGGCCGTACGACGGTCCCGGGCCTGTACGCGTGCGGCGAGGTCGCCTGCACCGGCGTGCACGGCGCCAACCGGCTCGCCTCCAACTCCCTCCTCGAAGGCCTCGTCTACGCCGAGCGGATCGCCGCCGACATCACCGCGGTGGCCGCCGGGAACGGCCTCCACGCGCGCGTGCCCGTGCCGGTCCCGGCCCCCGAGAAGCCCGCGCATCCCCTGCTCGCCGCCGAGACCCGGTTCGCCGTCCAGCGGATCATGACCGAGGGCGCCGGCGTGCTGCGTTCGCAGGAGTCTCTCGCCGAGGCCGCCGAGCAGCTCCAGCGGCTGCACGCCGAGGCCCGGGACGCGCTCGACGAGAACGGCAAGACGGCCGAGCCCGGCGTCGACACCTGGGAGGCCACCAACCTCCTGTGCGTGGCCCGCGTCCTGGTCGCCGCCGCCCGGCTGCGCGAGGAGACCCGCGGCTGCCACTGGCGCGAGGACGACCCCGAGCGCGACGACACCCACTGGCGGCGCCACATCGTCGTACGGCTCGATCCGGACCGGTCGCTGGCCGTACGCACCACCGACACCGCAGACTTCCCCCCTACCCGGTAACACCCAGCGCCTCAGGAGCAGTGACAGACGTGAGCACCGACGACCTTCCCCTCGCCCCCGCCGGCGGCTGCGGCGACGGCTGTGCCTGTGGCGCGGACGGCGACGAGGAGTACCTGGAGAGCGGTCTCGACCCCGCGCTCGCCGAGCTGCTGGCCGCTGCCGGGCTCGATCCGATCGAGGTCGAGGACATCGCGAACGTGGCCATCCAGGAGGACCTGGACGGCGGCGTGGACGTGACGACCGTCTCGACCATCCCGGAGGAGGCGGTGGCCACCGGCGACTTCACCGCGCGCGAGGCGGGCGTCGTGGCCGGCCTGCGGGTCGCCGAGGCCGTGCTCTCCGTGGTCTGCACGGACGAGTTCGAGGTCGAGCGGCACGTCGAGGACGGCGACCGCGTCGAGGCCGGCCAGAAGCTGCTGTCGGTCACCACGCGCACGCGTGACCTGCTCACCGCCGAGCGCAGCGCGCTGAACATCCTGTGCCGCCTGTCCGGCATCGCGACCGCCACGCGCGCTTGGGCGGACGCGCTGGAGGGAACGAGCACGAAGGTCCGCGACACCCGCAAGACGACGCCGGGCCTGCGCTCGCTGGAGAAGTTCGCGGTCCGCGCGGGCGGCGGCGTCAACCACCGCATGTCGCTGTCCGACGCGGCCCTGGTGAAGGACAACCACGTGGTGGCGGCCGGGGGCGTGGCGCAGGCCTTCAAGGCCGTACGGGAGGCCTTCCCGGAGGTGCCGATCGAGGTCGAGGTCGACACCCTGCACCAGCTGCGCGAGGTCGTCGAGGCGGGCGCCGACCTGATCCTGCTGGACAACTTCACGCCCGACGAGTGCGCGGAGGCCGTCGGGATCGTCCGCGGGCGGGCCCTGCTGGAGGCCTCCGGCCGGCTGACGCTCGACGTCGCGCGCGTGTACGCCGACACGGGCGTGGACTTCCTGGCCGTCGGCGCGCTCACCCACTCCTCGCCGATCCTGGACATCGGCCTGGACCTGCGCGAGGCGGAGTAACGGCGATGCTGCTCACGATCGACGTCGGCAACACGCACACCGTCCTCGGCCTGTTCGACGGCGAGGACATCGTCGAGCACTGGCGCATCTCCACGGACGCGCGCCGCACGGCGGACGAGCTGGCCGTGCTGCTCCAGGGCCTGATGGGCATGCACCCGCTGCTCGGCGAGGAGCTGGGCGACGGCATCGACGGCATCGCGATCTGCGCCACCGTGCCGTCGGTGCTGCACGAGCTGCGCGAGGTCACCCGGCGCTACTACGGCGACGTACCCGCCGTCCTGGTCGAGCCGGGCGTGAAGACGGGCGTGCCGATCCTCACCGACAACCCCAAGGAGGTCGGCGCGGACCGGATCATCAACGCCGTCGCGGCCGTGGAGCTGTACGGCGGCCCGGCGATCGTCGTGGACTTCGGTACGGCGACCACGTTCGACGCGGTCTCCGCGCGCGGGGAGTACGTCGGCGGGGTCATCGCGCCCGGTATCGAGATCTCCGTGGAGGCGCTCGGCGTCAAGGGCGCCCAGCTGCGGAAGATCGAGGTGGCCCGGCCGCGCAGCGTGATCGGCAAGAACACGGTCGAGGCCATGCAGGCCGGCATCGTGTTCGGGTTCGCCGGCCAGGTCGACGGGGTCGTCGGCCGCATGGCGCGCGAGCTGGCGGACGACCCGGACGACGTCACGGTGATCGCCACCGGCGGGCTCGCGCCGATGGTGCTGGGCGAGTCCTCGGTGATCGACGAGCACCAGCCGTGGCTGACGCTGATCGGGCTGCGCCTGGTGTACGAGCGGAACGTGTCGCGGCTGTGAGGCGGGGCCGGCGCGCCGAGGTGCGCCGGCCCCGCCGAGAACCGGCCCGGGTGACTGCGGCCGGGGGAAACCTCGGACGACACGCGGCGACAAAACGTCCTGGTCCGTCGCTTTTGTCTGATTAGCGGTACCGTCGCCGCATGCCCACGCCATACGGATCCCGCGGCGGCATGGCGTTCGGCGTGGAGGAGCTGCGTGTGCTCCGCCGCGCCCTCGCCCTCGCCCTCCACCCCGGCCGAGCGTCCGCCGAGGACGTCAAGGACTGTCACCGCCTTGCCGAGTCGCTCGACGAGGCGATGCGCGAGGGGGCCAGACTGCGCGCCTTCCTGGTGGCCGACCTCGGCCGGTACCGGGCCGCTCTTCCGGGAACGGCGACCGGCTATCTGAGCCTGCTGGAGGAGGTGCTGGGCGCCGGGCACCGGCCGACGGCGGACGACCTCGCCGCGCTCCGGGCGCTGCGCGGGAACCCCGCGGCGGCGGCCCTGCTGGAGCGTTGCCGGACGCTGGCGGAGCAGGACGTGCGGGCCCGGTTCGCACAGGGGGCGCGCACGCTGCCCGCGCCGGCCGTGCCGCCCTCCAGAGCGCGCCTGACGGCCCTTCCCGGGGGTGCTGGAGGCTCCGGGGCCGGAGCCGGGGCGGAACGACCCGAGGAGCCGCAGAAACCGGCGGAGAAGCCCGCGCCGAAGCCCGCGCCGGCCACTCCCGAGCGGCCGGCCCCCGCACCGGCCGCGCCGAAGCGGCCCATTCCCACGCCCGGCGAGGTCTTCCCGCGCCGCAAACCGGCGCCCCCGGCGGAGGCGGCGGCCACCTGCCGGCTGGCGGCCGGCTGACGACCCGCCCGGCCCCCGGCCGGGCCCCGGTCATTTCGGGCGTTCGGGGATGGCTACTCTGGTCCCATGGACTACGTCTCCGCGCTCGTGCCCCCGGTAGTGATGGCCGTGTTCTTCATCGGTGTCGTCAGGGTGATCGTGAAGACCCAGGGCGGGGCCGCCAAGGCCAAGGAGGACGCGGCCGTCGACGCCGCCCTCGCGCGCGTGGAGGGCGGCCGCAAGGTCTCCGCCAGCGGCGACGCCTGAGCCGAAGCGGCCCTCGACGCCCTTCACCGGCGTACTCCTCGGCGCGGAACGCCCTTTTTGTCTGATTCACGGACTTGGTGCACGTCCGGCACGCCATTGACCGGATCTCCCACTATTGTTCTGAGCTGTGCCTCGCCCATTGGGAGAACTCGAAGACGCGGTCATGACGCGGGTGTGGAAGTGGAACCGCCCGGTGACCGTTCGAGAAGTCCTGGAAGACCTCCAGCAGGAACGCTCCATCGCGTACACCACCGTGATGACGGTTTTGGACAATCTCCATCAGAAGGGCTGGGTCCGCCGCGAGGCGGAAGGGCGGGCGTATCGATATGAGGCCGTCTCCACCCGCGCCGCCTACGCGGCCGCCCTCATGAACGACGCCTGGTCGCAGAGCGACAACGCGGCCGCCGCTCTCGTCGCCTTCTTCGGGATGATGAGCGATGAACAGCGCCAGGCCCTCCGTGACGCCGTACGCATCGTCCAGGGCCCGGAAACCCTGGAAGCCCCGCAAGCACCGGAAGCCCGGGAAGAGGAGAACCCCGGCTCGGCGGGGGACGGCGACGGGCGATAGCGTCCGCTCATGTCAGCAGAGCGTCTGTCCGCAGAGCGTCCCGAAGTCCCCGCAAAAGCCATCACCGTCCGCCGGGCCCGGACCAGCGATGTCCCCGCCGTGCGCCACCTCCTCGACGCCTACGTCCGCGACCGCATCCTGCTCGACAAAGCCACGGTCATGCTTTACGAGGACATCCAGGAGTTCTGGGTCGCGGAACGCGACGACAACGCCGAGGTCGTCGGCTGCGGTGCGCTGCACGTCATGTGGGAGGACCTCGCGGAAGTCCGCACTCTGGCGGTGAAGCCCGGGCTCAAGGGCGCCGGCGTCGGACATCAGTTGCTGGAGAAGTTGCTCCAGACCGCACGCTGGCTCGGCGTTCGCCGGGTTTTCTGTCTCACCTTCGAAGTGGACTTCTTCGGGAAGCACGGCTTCGTGGAGATCGGTGAGACACCGGTCGACACCGATGTGTACGCGGAGCTCTTGCGTTCCTATGACGAGGGTGTCGCGGAGTTCCTCGGTCTCGAACGAGTGAAACCGAACACCTTGGGCAACAGCCGGATGCTTCTGCATCTGTGATCGTCATTGCCCAGGTTCCCTATGTCCGAAACGCGCATGTTTCCGGAGGCGGGCGGTCCGCTCGGTCACTCCCAGGGGTTTGTGTTTTTCCGGCAAAAGCGGTTTGCTTTCCGACGTACTGCAGTACTGCATATAACAGGGGCGGCGAAACGGCGAACGCCGCACACCCCTGGCCCTCAACGTTATCGATGAAAGGAAATCCGGTGGCACAGAAGGTTCAGGTCCTTCTTGTCGACGACCTCGACGGCGGCGAGGCGGACGAGACCGTGACGTTCGCGCTGGACGGCAAGACGTACGAGATCGACCTCACGACCGCCAATGCGGACAAGCTGCGCGGTCTCCTCGACGCCTACGTGAAGGGTGGCCGCCGTACCGGAGGCCGCGCTTCGGGCGGTCGCGGAAAGGCGCGTGCCGCTTCCGGTGGCAACCAGGACACCGCGGCGATCCGCGCCTGGGCGAAGGAGAACGGCCACGAGGTCAACGACCGCGGCCGTGTTCCCCAGTCCATCCGCGAGGCCTACGAGAAGGCCCACGGCTGATCCCGCCGGCAGGCGGACGGCCCGGCGCACGCGCGCCGCAGCCGGACCCGGTGACACTGTGCTGCCACCGTGTCCACCAGGCGTACGAGATCGGGGGCGCTCCCCTCGCGCCCCATGGCCGGCATCGCAGGCAGCCAGGCTTCGACCTCACCTCCCGGCCAGGGGGGCCGCAACCACACGGCGGCCCCCTGTTCGGCTTCGAACGGCCCGCGACAGCCCTGCGCGCCATGGGCCCGCAGGCAGGCCCGCACGGACTCGGCCCGCACGGAACCGGCCTGTACGGAACCGGCCCGCACGGATTCGGCCGCTACGGAATCGAGCCGCACGGGGCAGGCCCGCGGGGCATCCCCGGGAAGTGAATCGGGCGGCGGAAAATCGCCCGGCAGGGACTTGACCGGCAGGGATTCCGTCGGCGGGGATACGGCCGACGGGGATTCGGCCGACGTGAAATCCCCCGAGAGGGGATTGTTCGGTGCAAAACCGGCATACGCCGAAGCAACCCCCGCCGAAGCGGCCCCCGCGGAAACGGTGTCCGCGGAAGCACCGCCCGCACGGACCGGCGGAATCGGCGCCTGCAGCGTCTCGCCCGCCCCCAGGGCCCGCAGGTCCAGGGCGACCCCGCCCCACTCCAGCCAGTCCAGCAGCCCCGGCAGCTCCTCCGCGCTGCCCGCGGCCACCAGCAGCTCCATCCGGTCGCCCCGCACGGCCACCGGAGAGCCCGGCGCGAGATGCCGGAGCGCCCCCGCGCCCGCCTCGGCCGGCACGTCCAGGACGTCGAACCGCACCCCTGTGAGCAGCCGCAGCGGCCGTCCGGGCACTGTCGCCCACCCCAGATCGTTCTCGTACCAGTGCCGGGCCCGGGTGTCCGGGCCGGCCGGCGGAGCGCAGGGCTCCGTCTCCGGATCGAGCGGTCGTCGGGGAAGGGGGACCGTATGGGACGCGGGAGCGCGGGGAGGGAGCTCCGCGGATGCCGTGGGGGCCGGACCAGCCATGCCCGTGCAACCGGCGGAGCGACCCGAGAGTTACGCTGTGTGCTCCCGTGATCGCGCATAGTGCCGAAAACGGGGGCGCGCGGGGGTGCGGGGAGGCGCAAGGTTGTTCGCCCATAGCGGAGGGAACCGGTGCGCGCGGCATGGAGTGTCAGTCCCTGCGGGTAAGACATGCCTAGTGGGAGGGGGCGACACGCAGGACGGGCCGTCTCACGTTCGCCATGGGCGTACTGGCGACTGGGGTAACTGCCTGGCCTGCGGGAACATCGTCTCGCACCATCGGGTTGGAGCAGATGTCGGCGTTCGGGGTCAGGAGGCCATCGACGGTGTCGGCAGTTGGAATGAGCGGTCCCCGCTTGCGGGACTAAGCTGCGGAAGGACAGGGAGGGGAAGTTCCCCCCACTGCCTGACCGCTCTGAGGAGCGATTAACGATGTTCGAGAGGTTCACCGACCGCGCGCGGCGGGTTGTCGTCCTGGCTCAGGAAGAAGCCCGGATGCTCAACCACAACTACATCGGCACCGAGCACATCCTCCTGGGTCTCATCCACGAGGGCGAAGGTGTCGCCGCTAAGGCCCTGGAGAGCCTCGGCATTTCGCTTGAGGCGGTCCGCCAGCAGGTGGAGGAGATCATCGGCCAGGGCCAGCAGGCCCCGTCCGGTCACATCCCCTTCACCCCCCGTGCCAAGAAGGTCCTGGAGCTGTCGCTCCGCGAGGCTCTTCAGCTGGGCCACAACTACATCGGCACGGAGCACATCCTGCTCGGCCTGATCCGTGAGGGCGAGGGCGTCGCCGCCCAGGTCCTGGTCAAGCTGGGTGCAGACCTCAACCGGGTGCGGCAGCAGGTCATCCAGCTGCTCTCCGGCTACCAGGGCAAGGAGACCGCCACCGCCGGCGGCCCGGCCGAGGGCACCCCCTCGACCTCCCTCGTCCTGGACCAGTTCGGCCGGAACCTGACCCAGGCCGCTCGTGAGTCCAAGCTCGACCCGGTCATCGGGCGCGAGAAGGAGATCGAGCGGGTCATGCAGGTGCTGTCCCGCCGTACCAAGAACAACCCGGTGCTGATCGGTGAGCCCGGCGTCGGCAAGACCGCCGTCGTCGAGGGCCTCGCCCAGGCCATCGTCAAGGGCGAGGTGCCCGAGACCCTCAAGGACAAGCACCTCTACACCCTCGACCTGGGCGCACTGGTCGCCGGCTCCCGCTACCGCGGTGACTTCGAGGAGCGCCTGAAGAAGGTGCTCAAGGAGATCCGCACCCGCGGCGACATCATCCTGTTCATCGACGAGCTGCACACGCTGGTCGGTGCGGGTGCCGCCGAGGGCGCCATCGACGCGGCCTCCATTCTGAAGCCGATGCTGGCCCGCGGTGAGCTGCAGACCATCGGTGCGACCACCCTGGACGAGTACCGCAAGCACCTGGAGAAGGACGCGGCCCTGGAGCGCCGCTTCCAGCCCATCCAGGTCGCCGAGCCGTCCCTGCCGCACACGATCGAGATCCTCAAGGGCCTGCGCGACCGCTACGAGGCGCACCACCGCGTCTCCATCACGGACGAGGCCCTGGTCCAGGCCGCCACTCTGGCCGACCGGTACATCTCCGACCGCTTCCTCCCGGACAAGGCGATCGACCTGATCGACGAGGCCGGCTCCCGGATGCGCATCCGCCGGATGACCGCGCCGCCGGACCTGCGCGAGTTCGACGAGAAGATCGCCGCCGTCCGCCGGGACAAGGAGTCCGCGATCGACTCGCAGGACTTCGAGAAGGCCGCCTCCCTGCGCGACAAGGAGAAGCAGCTCCTGGCCGCCAAGGCCAAGCGCGAGAAGGAGTGGAAGGCCGGCGACATGGACGTCGTCGCCGAGGTCGACGGCGAGCTGATCGCCGAGGTCCTCGCCACGGCCACCGGCATCCCGGTCTTCAAGCTGACCGAGGAGGAGTCCTCCCGCCTGCTGCGCATGGAGGACGAGCTCCACAAGCGGGTCATCGGCCAGGTCGACGCCGTCAAGGCGCTGTCGAAGGCGATCCGCCGTACGCGTGCCGGTCTGAAGGACCCGAAGCGCCCCGGTGGCTCGTTCATCTTCGCCGGCCCGTCCGGTGTCGGTAAGACCGAGCTGTCCAAGGCGCTCGCCGAGTTCCTCTTCGGTGACGAGGACGCGCTGATCTCCCTCGACATGTCGGAGTTCAGCGAGAAGCACACGGTCTCGCGTCTCTTCGGTTCGCCCCCCGGCTACGTGGGCTACGAAGAGGGCGGCCAGCTGACCGAGAAGGTCCGCCGCAAGCCGTTCTCCGTCGTCCTCTTCGACGAGGTCGAGAAGGCCCACCCGGACATCTTCAACTCGCTGCTGCAGATCCTGGAGGACGGTCGCCTGACCGACTCCCAGGGCCGGGTCGTGGACTTCAAGAACACGGTCATCATCATGACGACCAACCTCGGCACCCGGGACATCTCCAAGGGCTTCAACCTCGGCTTCGCCGCCGCGGGTGACACGAAGACCAACTACGAGCGCATGAAGAACAAGGTGTCGGACGAGCTCAAGCAGCACTTCCGTCCCGAGTTCCTCAACCGCGTCGACGACGTGGTCGTCTTCCCGCAGCTGACGCAGGAGGACATCCTGCGGATCGTCGACCTGATGATCAGCAAGGTGGACGAGCGCCTGAAGGACCGGGACATGGGCATCGAGCTCTCCCAGTCCGCCAAGGAGCTGCTGGCCAAGAAGGGTTACGACCCGGTGCTGGGCGCGCGTCCGCTGCGCCGCACGATCCAGCGCGAGGTCGAGGACACGCTCTCGGAGAAGATCCTCTTCGGCGAGCTGCGCCCCGGTCACATCGTGGTCGTGGACACCGAGGGCGAGGGCGAGTCCCAGACCTTCACCTTCCGCGGCGAGGAGAAGTCGGCACTGCCCGACGTCCCGCCGATCGAGCAGGCCGCGGGCGGGGCGGGTCCGAACCTGAGCAAGGACGCGTAAGCCTCCGGCGGTTCGCCAGAGTTGAAGGGGCCGGTGCCTTCGGGCACCGGCCCCTTCTCATGTGGTCACCCTGACGCGCGGAGGTCCCGGCCGGTGACCTCCGCCGGGAGTCAGGACAACTGGCCGTTGTAGTCCGGCAGTTTGTACGCCTTCTCGGCGTGACCGCCCGACAGGTCGGTCGCGCTGTTGCCGATGTTCGCGATGATCGTGTAGCCCTTGCCCTCGATGTCCTCGCGCTGGGCGGTCTTGTAGGCGGCGACGTCCTTGAAGAGGTCGAACAGACCGCGGAGGTAGAGGCCGGAGACGTCGTAGCCGTCGTGCTCGAGGTTGTACTCGGTGGGCAGGTAGATGATGCCCGGGCGGGCCGTGACGAAGAAGAGCGAGACCCCGTGCTCCTGGGCGTACTTCGCGACGTTCAGGACGGGCTTGTTGGCCGGCTGGGGGTAGGTGAAGCCGAAGTCGGTCTCCAGCGTGGTGTTGTCGATGTCGAAGACGATCGCCTGCTTCTCACCCGGCCGGGCGGCGGCGATGCGGTCCTTCAGGTACGGCAGGGCCTGGTCCATCACCGCCTGGCAGTCCTTCTGCCAGGTCGCGTAGTCGACCTTCGCGGCGGAGCCGGAGGAGATCGAGGCGCTGGTGGCGCCGGCCGCGGCGGTGGAGCCGCTGGTGGCCGCGGCCTGGGCCGGAGCGGCCATCGCGGCCAGGGCGGCCACGGAGACGGCGGTGACGGCCATACGGCGCGCCCGGGGGCGTCTGGTCATCGGTGGGGGTCCTCTCACGTCCGTACACGGGCTGGTCGGGTCCGTACACGTGCCTGAATGTCAGGAGCATGATCTGAGGCGAGGGTGGCGCGAGAGGAACCGTAAGGTTACCGATCGGTAGGCGCCTAGGGGCCTGCGTCACATTTCTCCGGGGGGAAGTGGGAGACCCGGGTCACCTCAATGTCGGATTTCCGGGGTCTGGGTCACATTTGCCCCGGGGCATTCGAGAGGTCTGGGTCACATATGCCGGGTTGATATCGAGAGGCCCGGGTCACATTCGCCGTCCGGAGGGCTGGCGTGCCGGTGATGTGGCGCACAGGGGATAAGGCCCGTACGAAGAGGCGTAGTGCTGTCCTTAATTGGGCAATTCGGGCATTCCATAAAACTCGCCCCGGGAACCGGCAGGTCAGCGCGACGGTGCCGGATGTCTCTTACGTCTAGAAGTGGGCGGTTTTGCCAATATCTACTATGAGCTGCCGTAGATAAGCCCTTTGTGCCCGGTCGGGAAGTCGGGTTACCAATGAATGGCCCCACCGGCGAAGCGAATGTCAGTGCGCCAGGTGGTCGTTCTGTTCCCGAACCCATGAGGTCTCGAATGTTCCAGCGCGTCACGTCCCGCTCTTCCCGTACGTCCTCGCTCCGTACCCGCGTGGCCGTCCTGGCCGCCGGCCTCGGCGCCACGGCCGTGGTGGGTACCGGGGTCGCGAACGCCGCCGCGCCGTCGGCCGCGTCCTGGGTCGACCCGGTGAAGTCGTACACGCTCACCGCCAGCTTCGACCAGGGCGGCAGCCACTGGATGCACAAGCACAGTGGCCAGGACTTCGCCGTCCCGGTCGGCACCGACGTCATGGCCGCGCACGGCGGCACCGTCGTCAAGGCGGGCCCCAACGGCGGCGGTGACGGCCCGGCGTACGGCAACGCCATCGTCATCAAGCACGCCGACGGCCAGTACTCGCAGTACGCCCACCTGTCCCGGATCGACGTGAAGGTCGGCCAGGCCGTCAAGACCGGTCAGCACATCGCCCTGTCCGGGAACACCGGCAACACCACCGGCCCGCACCTGCACTTCGAGATCCGTACGACCCCGAACTACGGTTCCGCCGTCAACCCCGTCGCCTTCCTGGTGAGCAAGGGTGTGAAGGTCTGACCTAGTCCTGGTGGGCGCCCCTGTGCGCCTGCGTGACGAGGTCCACGGCGACTTCGAGAACGGCCTGCCGCTTCTTCTCGGAGTCGCCTTCCAGGTCCTGCATCACGAACATGCCCGCGTGCAGCGTGAACATCGCGCTGATGCTGCGGACCTGGTCGACGAGGGCGGCCTCCGGGTCCATGAGGATGTCCCGCAGGCCGCGCATCCGGTCCTTGAAGGTGTCGCCGATGCGCAGCTCGCGCACCGTCGCCTGGTTCTCCTGCATGAAGCGGAACAGTGGCTCCGCGCCGGCGAGGGCCGCGCTGTAGCGCCGGATGATCTCCTGCTTGGTCTCCAGCGTCTGCGGCTGCTGCCGGCCCCACTCGATCAGGTCCTCGAGTGGCTTCGTCAGATCCTCGAAGAGGCTGACGATGATCTCTTCCTTCGTCTTGAAGTGGTAGTACAGGGCCGCTTTCGTGACGTCGAGCCGCTCGGCGATCTCCCGCAGCGAGGTCTTCTCGTACCCCTGCTCCGCGAAGAGCTCGAGCGCCACGTCCTGGATGCGCTGGCGGGTGTTGCCGCGGCGCTGGTGCTTGGTGCCGTCCATGGTGCCGCCCATCCTCGTACTCCTCGCGCTCCCGCGGAAACTTACTTGACGCCCGGCTAGTGACAGGTCTACCTTCCCAGTGTAGTGAACTAGCCGGGCGGCAAGTAAGTGGTGCCGCAGGGGGAGTGGAAAAATGGCGGACACAGTCGAACGCGTCGTAGTGGAGAGCTCGGCGGAGACCAAACGGCCCAAGAGCGTGCGCGTGGTGCTGCTCGCGCTCATGATCGCGATGATGCTCGCGATGCTCGACAACATGATCGTGGGCACGGCGATGCCGACGATCGTGGGCGAGCTGGGCGGCCTGGAGCACCTGTCCTGGGTCGTCACCGGTTACACCCTGGCGACCGCGGCCTCGACCCCCGTGTGGGGCAAGGTCGGCGACATGTACGGGCGCAAGGGCGCCTTCCTCAGCTCCATCGTGATCTTCCTGGTCGGCTCGGCGCTGAGCGGCATGGCCCAGAACATGGGCCAGCTCATCGGCTTCCGTGCCGTGCAGGGTCTGGGTGCCGGCGGCCTGATGGTCGGCGTCATGGCGATCATCGGCGACCTGATCCCGCCGCGGGAGCGCGGCAAGTACACGGGCATGATGGCCGGTGTCATGGCGCTGGCGATGATCGGCGGCCCGCTGGTCGGCGGCACGATCACCGACAACTGGGGCTGGCGCTGGTCCTTCTACATCAACCTGCCGCTCGGCGCGGTCGCCCTCGTGCTGGTCTCCGCCGTGCTGCACCTGCCGAAGAAGCGGGCCAAGGCGCGCATCGACTACCTGGGCGTCGCGCTGCTGACCGTGGGCATCACGGCGATCGTGCTGGTCACCACCTGGGGCGGCAGCGAGTACGCCTGGACCTCCGCGCGGATCATGGAGCTGATCGCCCTCGGCGTCGTCTCCCTGATCGCGTTCGTGTGGTGGCAGACCAAGGCCGTCGAGCCGGTGCTGCCCCTGCACATGTTCCGCAGCCGCAACTTCACCCTGATGTCGGTCATCGGCTTCATCACCGGTTTCGTGATGTTCGGCGCCACGCTCTACCTGCCGCTGTACCAGCAGTCCGTGCAGGGTGCCTCCGCCACCAACTCCGGTCTCCTGCTGCTGCCGATGCTCGGCGCGATGCTCGTGACCTCGATGGTCGCCGGGCGGATCACCACCAGCAGCGGCCGCTACAAGGCGTTCCCGATCGTCGGCGGTGCGCTGATGGTCGTCGGCCTGTACCTGCTGTCGCTGATGGACACCGGGACGACCCGGGTCACCTCCGGTGTCTACATGGCCGTGCTGGGCCTCGGCATGGGCTGCCTGATGCAGATCACCATGCTGGTGGCGCAGAACAGCGTGGAGATGAAGGACATGGGCGTGGCGTCCTCGTCCTCGACCCTGTTCCGTACGCTCGGCTCCTCCTTCGGTGTGGCCGTCATGGGCGCCCTGTTCAACCACCGCGTGCAGCACGTGATGGCCGAGCGGGCCGGCGCGGCGGGCAGGCACATGACCGAGAAGTCCGCCGCGCTGGACGCGAAGAGCCTGGCGAAGCTGCCGGCGCCGATCCGGGAGGCGTACCAGTACGCGGTGTCCGCCGGTACGCACTCGGCGTTCCTGCTCGGCGCCGTGATCGCGGTGCTGGTGCTGGCCGCGGCGCTGTTCGTCAAGGAGGTGCCGCTGCGCGGCGCGGCGCAGGCCACCGCGAAGGGCGACGACGGTGGCCCCCTGCCGGTGATCGACGCCGTCTGAGCCGCAGTCCCACCCGCGGCCACGGCCGTGTCCGCAGCCGGACAGGCAGTCCGGTGCCGTAACCGAACAGAAGACCCCCGGTCGGTGTCCGCCCCGGGGGTCTTCGCCTTTTCCGGGGGAGGGGCTCAGCGGCCCGTGGCCAGGGTCGCGCCGCCCGTCGCCTCCAGGACCACTCCGGTCACGAAGCCGTTCGCGGCGAGCAGGTGGATCGCGCGGGCGATGTCCTCGGGGCGGCCGACCCGGCCCACGGGCGTGGCGGCGGCGTAGCCGTCGAAGAGCGCCCGGCGCTGCTCGTCCGGCACGCCGTCCCACCAGGGCGTGTCGACGACGCCCGGCGAGACCGCGTTGACCCTCAGCGGCGCCAGCTCCACCGCGAGCGGCGGGACCATCGCCTCCAGGGCGCCGTTGATCGCGGCGAGGCCGGCGGTGCCGGGCAGGGCGGCGCGGGCGGAGGCGGCCGTCACCAGGGTCGCCGAGCCGTCGTGGCGCAGGGTGGGCAGCGCAGCCTGCAGGACGTGGACGTGCGGCCAGAACTTGCCGTCGAAGCCGTCCGCCAGCTCGGCCAGGTCCAGTGCGGCGAACGGGCCGCCGCCCTTGCTGCCGCTGAGCGCCAGGACCAGGTGGTCGATGGCGCCGGCCGTGGCGAAGAAGGCGTCCACCGCGGTGCGGTCGGACGCGTCCAGGCGGTGCGTCGACACCTTGCCGCCGATCCGGGCCGCCGCGGCGTCCAGCCGGTCCTGGTCGCGGCCGGTGACGACGACCTCCGCGCCGTCCGCCGCGAAGAGGCGGGCCGTCGCCTCGCCGATGCCGGAGCTGCCGCCCATGACGGCGACGCGCTGTCCGGCGAGGTGGTTCACAGGGGTGTGCGGAGTGCTCATGAGTGGCTCTCTCCCGAGAACGGTCCACCGGGTCCCGGCCCTTTGCCGAGAACGTCGGTCTCGTTAAAGTGTTACCGAGACTGACAGTCTCGTCAAGGAGGTTCCGGGAGGGCCGGGAGCTCGGAGAGGATGAGGCCGTGCACGACAGCAAGGAACCCCGCCCGCACACCGGGCGCCGCCGCAACGAAGCCGCACGACGGGCGATCCTCGACGCCGCGCTGGACCTGCTCGCCGACGCCGACGGTGCGCCGGTGAGCGTGGAGACCATCGCGCGCGCGGCCGGGGTCGGGAAGCAGACGCTGTACCGCTGGTGGCCGTCGAAGGGCGCCGTACTGCTGGAGGCGCTCACCGATCGCGCCGCGCAGGAGGTGCCCACACCCGACACGGGCAGCCTGCGCGAGGATCTGCGGGCGCTGGCGACGGCCACCTTCGAGACGTCCCAGCGCCCCCCGTCCGCCCCGGCTCTGCGCACCCTCGTCCGGGAGGCGGCCCGGGATCCGCACCTGGCCGAACTGATGGGGGAGTTCACGAAGACCCGCCGGGCGGCCGTGCGCGCGGTTCTCGTCCGGGGCCGGGAGCGGGGGGAGCTGCCGGCGGGGCGGGACGTGGAGCTGCTGGTCGACCAGTTCTACGGCTTCTTCTGGTACCGCTTCCTGCTGGGGCACGGGCCGCTGGACCGGGACACCGCGGTGCGGCTGGCCGATTCACTGATCGAGTAGGGACGGGGCCGCGGCTCGCGGGGGTGCAGGTGCTGCGGGGGCGGGTGCGGGCGCCGTGTGGGCGGGTGCGGGTGCGTGCGCCGTGTGGGCGGGTGCGGGTGCGTGCGCCGTGTGGGCGGGTGCGGGTGCGTGCGCCGTGTGGGCGGGTGCGGGTGCGTGCGCCGCGTGGGCGGGTGCGGGTGCGTGCGCCGTGTGGGCGGGTGCGGGTGCGTGCGCCGCGTGGGCGGG
>NZ_JBFBBK010000039.1:39598-79966 GCF_040682635.1 Streptomyces sp. NPDC051133 | reverse complement strand
CCCGCCCCGACGACCGGGACACCCCCTGGCGGCTCGGCTTCGGCACGTTGGCGGCCGGGGTGGACGCCGCGGCCTTGGAGCCGCGTTTCGGGACGCCGTACGGCGTCCCGCGGTGCCCGCCCCTCGCGGCGTCCGGCCTACGGCAAGGATCCGGCCAATCACGGAGTGTGATGATCCATGGCCCGGGAAGAGGCCCCCGGTGCAGCTGGTCGGCATATTCGGGCCTCACGGAGGCGGAGCCGGGGACGGGCGCCGGCCCCTTCGCACTGGCGCGAACCGTGGGGGTGGCGGTCCGTGGGCATGTCAGGGATATGACGGCCGCGTGAAACGGTTTGCCGAACATGCGTAGGGTGCAGAGAAGTCATCGGAAGAGGTGTGCGCCACAGCGGGCACCCGTACAGCGGCACGACGAGTGAGGGAGGGAGCCGGAGCGATGGGCGACCACAAAGAGCAGCAGCCCGTGCGGGTGGGCGCGGCCGTCCGGCGCCGCCGTCGTGCGCTGGAGCTGACCCTCGCCGCCGTGGCCGAGCGCACCGGCCTGTCGGTGCCCTTCCTCAGCCAGGTCGAGAACGACCGGGCCCGCCCCAGCCGCACCTCCCTGGAGAAGCTGGCCGACGCCCTGCGCACCACCGCCGTCGAACTCCTCGCCGCCGCCGACCCGGCCGCCAGCGTGGACGTGGTCCGCGCCGAACCCGTCGCCGAGGGCGACTTCGACGCCCGCACCCGCTCCCTGGTCCGGGGCCACCACCAGCTGCACGCCTCCGAGTTCACCGGCGACCACGACGCCGGCCGCGAGTTCCAGCACCGCAACGACGAGCTGATGTACGTGGCCGACGGCGCCGTGGAGATCGAGGCCGAGGGCCGCGCCTACCGCCTCGGCCGCGGCGACACCCTGTATCTGACGGGCGGGGTGCGGCACCGCTGGCGGGCCACGGTCCCGGACACGCGGGTCGTCGTGGTGGCGGTCGCCGAGCACATCGAGGCCGTGCAGGACCGGACCCGGTAGTGCGGGTCGTCTCCCTGGTCCCGTCCCTCACCGAGGCGGTGGCGGTCACGCTGCCCGGGGTGCTGGTCGGGGCCACCGACTGGTGCAGCCATCCGGCCGACCTGGACGTCACCCGGATCGGCGGCACCAAGAACCCCGAGACCGACCGCATCCTCGCCCTGGCTCCCGATCTGGTGATCGCCAACGAGGAGGAGAACCGCCCCGCCGACCTCGACGTCCTGCGCGCGGCGGGCCTGGACGTGCTGGTCACCGAGGTGCGCGGGGTTCCGCAGGCGTTCGCCGAGCTGCACCGGGTGCTGACCGCGTGCGGGGCGCCGGAACGCCCCCGCTGGCTCGTGGACGCCGAGTCGGCCTGGGCGTCACCGCCGGTGCCGGACCGGCGCATCACGGCGGTCGTGCCCATCTGGCGCCGGCCCTGGATGGTGCTCGGCCGGGACACCTTCGCCGGTGACGTGCTGTCCCGGCTCGGCGTGGACCACCTCCACGCCGCTCACCCGGACCGCTATCCCCGGGTCCCCCTGGCCGAGCTGAACGCGGCGGCCCCCGACCTGGTCGTGCTCCCCGACGAGCCGTACCGCTTCACCGCCGACGACGGTCCCGAGGCCTTCCCCGGGCTGCCCTGCGCCCTGGTCGGCGGACGCCACCTCACCTGGTACGGCCCGTCCCTGGCGCAGGCCCCGCGGGTGCTGGCGCGGGCCCTGCGAGCAGCTCGCCGCTGAGCAGCCCGCGCACGGTCCCGGAGCCCGCCGCCAGCCAGGCCGCGACGAGCACGGCGTACAGCCCGAGGGCCAGCCCGTCGTACACCGCGAGACCGGTGTGCCGGGCGAGGGAGGCCGCGCCGGTGACACAGGTGCCCACCGGGAACGTCAACGCCCACCAGGTCATCGCGAACCCCATGCCCCGTCGCCGGGCCCGTACCACCAGCGCGGTCGCGAAGGCCAGCCACAGCAGCGCGAACCCCATGACCGGCACCCCGTACAGCACGGCGAAGACGTCGAGGGCATGGTCGTAGGGAGCCGGCACGACACCCGGAGCGGCCTTCGCGATCGCGCCGACCGCGGTGGTGGACTGCCCGAGCGGGCCGAGGACCAGGAACACGGCCGGGGTCAGCGCGAGCGGCAGCGGGCCCGAGGTGAGCAGCCGGGCGAAGACCGCCGGCAGCGTGATCAGCGTCGCGAACAGGCTCACGCCGAACAGTGCGAGGCACCCCAGGAGCAGGGTCTGACGGGGCTGCCCCGGCGGCAGGTACGGCACCAGCAGCGGGCCGAGCGCCGCCGACACCATGGGGGCGACCAGCGGCAGCAGCCACACCGGGGACGCCTGGGAGGGCTCGGTGCGCTGCCGTACGGCCATCAGGTACGGGACGGCGACGGCGGACCCGAGCCCGACCGCCGTACCGGCGGTGAACAGCACGGCGTCCAGGCCGAGGGCCGCACCCGTGCCGATCCAGCGGCGGCCGACGGTCAGGGCGCCGCCGCCCACCGCCAGCAGGGCCATCGCCAGACAGCCGTAGAAGGGCGCCATGTCCGGGTCGAGGAGATGGGCGCGGGCCTGGTCGCGGTGGCGGGCCCAGTGCAGCGCGCGGGCGGCGAGGAGGGCCGCGAGCAGGAGCAGGCTCAGTGTCCAGACCGCCGGGAGGACGCCGCGCAGCCCCTCGGCGCCGACGGGGAGCGCGGTGCCCGCCGTGGCGATCACGGCGGTGCCCATGACGGACGCGTACCAGTTGGGGCCGAGGTGGCGGACCCCGGCGACGCGGGGTACGGCAGGGGTGACGAGAGGCTGGGCTGCGGTGACCATGCCTCCACGCTGCCGCCCCGGGACGCCGTCGACCAGGGAGTTCCCGCCTATGGGGGCATAAGCTGGTCTTATGAGTGAGGCGGAGGAACAGCGGGAGCCGGCGGGGACCCTGGCGCACCGGGTGCCGGATCTCGCCGCGCTGGAGCTGCTGCTGGCGGTGGCGCGGCTGGGCAGCCTCGGCGCGGCGGCCCGGGAGGTGGGCATCACCCAGCCCGCCGCGAGCAGCCGGCTCCGCTCGATGGAACGGCAGCTCGGCGTGGCCCTGGTGGACCGCTCGCCGCGCGGTTCCCGGCTCACCGACGCGGGCGCCCTGGTCACGGACTGGGCCCGCCGGGTCGTGGAGGCGGCGGCGGCCTTCGACGCGGGGGCGCGGGCGCTGCGGGACCGGCGGGACTCCCGGCTGAGGGTCGCGGCGAGCATGACCATCGCCGAGTACCTGCTGCCCGGCTGGCTCCTCGCGCTGCACGCCGAGCGCCCCGACACGGCCGTCTCGCTGCTCGCGGGCAACTCGGCGAAGGTCGCGGAGCTGCTGCTGGCCGGTGAGGCGGACCTGGGCTTCGTGGAGGGGCTGTCGGTCCCCACGGGCCTGGACTCCACGGTGATCGCCCGTGACCGTCTCGTCGTCGTCGCCGCCCCCGGCCACCCCTGGGCCCGCCGCCGGCGCCCGCTGACCCCCGAGGAGCTGGCGACCACCCCGCTGATCCTCCGCGAGCGCGGCTCCGGCACCCGCCAGGTCCTGGACGCGGCGCTCGGCGGCCTCGCCCGCCCGCTGATCGAACTGTCCTCGACGACGGCGGTGAAGGCCTCCGCGGTGAGCGGCGCGGGCCCCTCGGTGCTCAGCGAGCTGGCGGTGGGGGAGGAGCTTTCGCTGCGGCGGCTGGTGAGCATCCCGGTGGAGGGCATGGCGCTCCGCCGCGACCTGCGGGCGGTCTGGCCCACGGGGCACCGCCCCACGGGCCCGGCACGGGAACTGCTGTCGCTGACCCGGGGCTGACGGCCCGCGAAGACCGGCCGGGGGCAGCCCTCCGGCGCCGGCCGCGCGGGCTCACCGGGGGAGGTCCACAGGGGGACCGGTCCGGTCCTCAGGAGGCCGCCGTGACCAGGGCGCGCATCACCCGCAGGTCCTCGCCCATCTCCGGATGCCACTGCACGCCCAGCACCCAGCCCCGGTCCGCCGGCAGCTCGAGCGCCTCCACCGTGCCGTCCACCGCGTGAGCCGAGGGCACCAGTCCGGCGCCGATCCGGTCGACCGCCTGGTGGTGGTACGTCGGCACCGTCGTCTCCTCCGGGACGATCCCGGCGTACAGGCTCCCCGGCACCGGCTTCACCGGGTGCCCGCCGAACACCCCGACCACCTCCGCGTGCCCGTCGAGGTGCTGCACCAGCGTCCCGCCGAGCGCCACGTTCAGCAGCTGCATGCCCCGGCAGACGCCCAGCAGCGGCGTTCCGGCGTCCAACGCGGCCCGGATCAGCGACAGTTCCCAGGTGTCGCGGGCCTCGGCGGGCGGGCCGGTGCGGGGGTCGCGCCCGGCGCCGTAGCGGGCGGGGTCCACGTCGGGGCCGCCCGCGATCACCAGCCCGTCCAGCCGGGCCACGGCCGCCGCGGCCAGCTCCGGGTCGTCCGGCGGCAGGAGCGCCGCCAGACCGCCGGCCCGCTGCACCAGCCGGGGGTACGCGGCGGGCAGCAGGGCCGCCTCCAGCTCCCACACGCCCCAGCGGGCGCCGGTCTCCAGATAGGTGCTCACACCGATCAACGGCCGTCCGGTCACGTCGCCCTCCCAGTCATCCAAAGGTGCACCCTCATACCTTTACAGACCCGCGCTAGGCCAGGAACCCCCGCAGCAGGGCCGCCGTGCCCGCGCAGTGCTCGCGCATCATCTCCCGTGCGCCGTCCGCGTCCCCGTCCAGCACCGCCTCCACCAGCGCGGTGTGCTGCCGCTGCGAGTGCTCCAGGTTGCGCACCAGCAGCGGGATGCAGTCCAGCAGGTCGTTGACCGTGGCCCGGACCGCCGCGTACTGCGCGGTCAGCGACGGTGAGCCGCACAGCTCGGCCAGCGTCAGGTGCAGCAGCGTGTCCGCCCGGCGGTAGTCCGCGAGCGGCGCCTCGTGCGTGCGGTGAAGTGCCTCGCGCAGCCGGTCCGCCTGCTCCGGCGCCAGCCCGTGCGCCGCGCACAGCCCGGCCGCGCCCACCTCCAGCACCTCCCGGAAGCGCAGCACGTCCTCGATGTCCACCTCGGCGATGCGCCGCCGCAGCTCGTCCTCGCCGCCCGCGTCCGCGCGCGGCAGCACGAAAGTCCCGCCGTACCGTCCGCGCCGCGCCTCGACCAGCCCCTGGTCCTGCAGCACCTTCAGCACCTCGCGCAGCGTCACCCGGCTGATCCCGAGCCGCTCCGCCAGCTCCCGCTCCGCCGGCAGCCGTTCGCCGCCCGGCACCAGACCGAGCCGTACGACCTGCAGTATCTGCTCCAGCGCCTCCTCGAAGCCGTTGCCCGCCCGCACCGGCCGCAGCACCGGGGCGAGCCGGTCACCCAGTCCGTAGGGACCGATGTCCTGCGACATCCGCCGTACCCCCTTCCCAAGCAATGGTTCTCCGCAATACCTTATGGCTCCCGGCCCGGCCCGAAAAAGCGCACAGGCGCCCAAGGAGGCTCTCCCGTGGCAGACCGCACACCCCCGCTCGGCGTCGAGGAACTGCACGCCCTCGTCGCGAGCGGTGAGATCGACACTGTCGTCCTGGCCTTCCCCGACATGCAAGGGCGGCTGCAGGGCAAGCGGTTCGCCGCCCGCTTCTTCCTCGACGAGGTCCTGCACCACGGCACCGAGGGCTGCAACTACCTCCTCGCCGTCGACACCGAGATGAACACGGTCGACGGCTACGCGATGTCCTCCTGGGACCGCGGCTACGGCGACTTCGCCATGCACCCCGACCTCGCCACCCTGCGCCGCATCCCCTGGCACCCCGGCACCGCCCTGCTCGTCGCCGACCTGGCCTGGAACGACGGCTCCCCGGTCGTCGCCGCGCCCCGGCAGATCCTGCGCCGCCAGCTGGAGCGGCTCGCCGAGCTCGGCTGCACCGCCCAGGTCGGCACCGAGCTGGAGTTCATCGTCTTCAAGGACAGCTACGAACAGGCCTGGGACGCGAACTACCGCGGCCTCACCCCGGCCAACCAGTACAACATCGACTACTCCGTCCTCGGCACCGGCCGCATCGAACCCCTGCTGCGCCGGCTGCGCAACGACATGGCCGGCGCCGGCCTCACCGTCGAGTCCGCCAAGGGCGAGTGCAACCCCGGCCAGCACGAGATCGCCTTCCGCTACGACGAGGCGCTCGTCACCTGCGACCAGCACGCCCTGTACAAGACCGGCGCCAAGGAGATCGCCGCCCAGGAAGGCGTCTCGATCACCTTCATGGCCAAGTACAACGAGCGCGAGGGCAACTCCTGTCACATCCACCTCTCGCTCACCGACGCCGACGGCACCAACGTCATGGCGGGGGACGGGGAAGGGGGCATGTCCGAGCTGATGCGCCACTTCCTCGCCGGACAGCTCGCCGCGCTGCGCGACTTCTCCCTCCTCTACGCCCCCAACATCAACTCCTACAAGCGGTTCCAGCCGGGCTCCTTCGCCCCCACCGCCGTCGCCTGGGGCCACGACAACCGCACCTGCGCCCTGCGCGTGGTCGGCCACGGCCGCTCCCTGCGGTTCGAGAACCGCCTCCCCGGCGGCGACGTCAACCCCTACCTCGCCGTCGCCGGACTGATCGCGGCCGGCCTGTACGGCGTCGAGCAGAAACTCGAACTCCCCGACCCCTGCCCGGGCAACGCCTACACCGCCGGCTTCGAGCACGTCCCCACCACCCTGCGCGAGGCCGCCGAACTGTGGGAGAACAGCCCCGTGGCGAAGGCCGCCTTCGGCGACGAGGTCGTGGCCCACTACCGCAACATGGCGCGCGTCGAGCTGGAGGCCTTCGACGCCGCGGTGACCGACTGGGAGCTGCGCCGCTCCTTCGAACGCCTGTGAAAGGTCGACACGTGTCCGAATCGGACGAGTTGAAGGTCCTCAACCCCGCCACCGAAGAGGTCGTCGCCACCGTCCCCGCCGCGAGCGAGGAGGACGTGGCCGCCGCCGTCGTACGGGCCGCACGCGCCCAGACCGGCTGGGCCGCCCTCGCCCCCGCCGACCGGGCCCGGCTGCTGCGCCGATTCGCGGACGCCGTCGACGGCCACCTCGAGGAACTCGCCCAGCTGGAGGTCCGCGAGGCCGGCCACACCATCGCGGGCGCCCGCTGGGAGGCCGGCAACGCCCGCGACCTGCTGCTGTACGCGGCCGGCGGCGCCGAACGCCTCCTCGGCAAGCAGATCCCGGTCCCCGGCGGCTGGAACGTCACCTTCCAGGAACCCCTCGGGGTCGTCGGTGTGATCGCGCCCTGGAACTTCCCGATGCCGATCGCCGCCTGGGGCTCCTTCCCGGCGCTCGCGGCCGGCAACGCGGTCGTCCTCAAGCCCGCCGAGACCACCCCGCTCACCGCGCTCCGCCTCGCGGAACTCGCCCTGGAGGCGGGCCTGCCCGAGCACCTCTTCCAGGTGCTGCCCGGCCACGGCCACACCGCCGGACGCGCCCTGGTCGACCACCCGGACGTCGCCAAGATCGTGTTCACCGGCTCCACCGGCACCGGCCGTGAGGTCATGGAACGCTGCGCGAAGCTGGTCAAGCCGGTCACCCTGGAACTGGGCGGCAAGAGCCCCAACGTCGTCTTCGCCGACGCCGACCTCGAGGCGGCCCTCGACCCGTTCTCCTTCCTGGACAACTCCGGCCAGGACTGCTGCGCCCGCACCCGCGTCCTGGTCCAGGAGTCCGTGCTGGAGGAGGCCCAGGCGTTCCTCGCCGACGCGCTCGCCGCCGTGGTCGTGGGCGACCCGGCCGACGAGAAGACCCAGATGGGCCCGCTGATCTCCCGCCGGCAGCTCGACCGCGTACGGTCCTACGTCCCCGAGGGCGCCCCCGCCCTGCGCGGCAGCGCCCCCGACGGCCCCGGCTTCTGGTTCCCGCCGACGGTTCTCACCGGCGAGCCGCACGACGGCCGGGCGGCCCGCGAGGAGATCTTCGGCCCGGTCGCCGTCCTGCTGCCGTTCACCGACGAGGAGGACGCCGTCCGCCTCGCCAACGACACCCCCTACGGCCTCTCCGGCTCGCTGTGGACCCGGGACCTCGGCCGCGCCCTGCGCGTCTCCCGGGCCGTCCGCGCGGGCAACCTGTCCGTCAACTCGCACTCCAGCGTCCGCTACTGGACCCCGTTCGGCGGCTACAAGCAGTCCGGCCTCGGCCGTGAACTGGGCCCCGACGCCCTGACCGCCTTCACCGAAACCAAGAACGTCTTCATCAGTACGGAGGGCCCCGCACAGTGACCGCATCGACCGCAGAGAACGTCTGCCGCCGCCTGGTCGGCCGCACCGCCGTCGTCACCGGAGCCGGCAGCGGCATCGGCCTCGCCACCGCCCGCCGGCTCGCCTCCGAGGGCGCCCACGTGGTCTGCGCCGACGTCGACGAGGCCCGCGGCAAGGCCGCCGCCGACGAGACCGGCGGACTCTTCGTCAAGGTCGACGTCACCGACCCCGAGCAGGTCGAGGCGCTGTTCAAGGCGGCGTACGACACCTACGGCAGCGTCGACATCGCCTTCAACAACGCCGGCATCTCCCCGCCCGACGACGACTCCATCCTGGAGACCGGCCTGGAGGCCTGGAAGCGCGTCCAGGAGGTCAACCTCACCTCCGTCTACCTGTGCTGCAAGGCCGCCATCCCCTACATGCGCCGCCAGGGCAAGGGGTCCATCATCAACACCGCGTCCTTCGTCGCGCGGATGGGCGCGGCGACGTCGCAGATCTCGTACACGGCCTCCAAGGGCGGGGTGCTCGCCATGTCCCGCGAACTGGGCGTGCAGTTCGCGCGGGAGGGCATCCGGGTCAACGCCCTGTGCCCCGGGCCGGTCAACACCCCGCTGCTGCAGGAGCTGTTCGCCAAGGACCCCGAGCGGGCCGCCCGCCGCCTGGTCCACGTCCCGGTCGGCCGGTTCGCCGAGGCCGAGGAGATCGCCGCCGCCGTCGCCTTCCTGGCCAGCGACGACTCCTCCTTCGTCAACGCCACCGACTTCCTGGTGGACGGCGGGATCGCGGGGGCCTACGTCACGCCCCTGTAGAAGGCCACGGCCGGGGCGCCGGTCGCAGGGGCGCGCTCAGAGGAACGTGCGCCCCTCGCCCCGGTAGGTGGGCACGGTCGCGGTGACCGTGTCGCCCTCGACCAGATGCAGCGCGCCGAACCGCTCGCACAGCTCGCCCGCCTTGGCGTGCCGGAACCACACCTTGTCGCCGACGAGGAGGTCGTCGGCGGGCGAGCCGAGCAGCGGGGTCTGCACCTCGCCGGGGCCCTCCTGCGGGTCGTACCGCAGCCCCTCCGGCAGGTACGGCACCGGCAGCCGGTCGGGACCGGCGGCCCCGGAGGCCGGATAGCCGCCGCCCAGCACCGTGACGACCCCGACACCGGGCCGCCGCACCACCGGCAGGGCGAAGAGGGCGGCCGGACGGCCGGTGAAGGACGTGTAGTTGTCGAACAGACGCGGCACGTACAGCCCGGAACCGGCGGCGATCTCGGTGACGGCGTCCTCGGCGGCGGTGTGCTGCACGCTGCCGGTGCCACCGCCGTTGACGAACTCCAGGTCGGGCACGACGGCCCGGACCGCACGCACCACCTCCGCCCGCCGCTCGGCCAGCTCGCGCCGGGCCGCGGCCTGCATCAGCCGGATCGCCCGCGAGCGCAGCGGCCGGCCGGCCACCGCGTCACCGACCCCGGCGACGTGCCCCTCGTACGCCATGATCCCCACCAGCCGGAAACCCGGCCGCCGGGCTATGGACCGGGCCAGCTCGGCCAGTTGGGCGGGGGAGTGCAGCGGCGAACGGCGTGCGCCGACCCGGACCCGGCCGCCGAGCAGCTTCAGCGAGGTGTCCAACTCCAGGCAGACGCGGACCACTTCACGCCCGCCCTCGCGGGAGGCGTCGATGAGGTCCAGCTGGGCCACGTCGTCCACCATCACGGTGACGGCCCCGGCGAGCTTGGGGTCGGCGGCCAGTTCGGCGAAGGCGGCCCGGTCGGCGGAGGGGTAGGCCAGCAGGACGTCCTCGAACCCGGAGCGCGCGAGCCACAGCGACTCGGCCAGCGTGAACGACATGATTCCCTGGAAGCCGTCCCCGGCCAGGACGCGTTCCAGCAGGGCCCGGCAGCGCACGGACTTGCTGGCGACCCGGACCGGCTTCCCGGCGGCACGGCGCACCAGGTCGGCGGCGTTGGCGTCGAAGGCCTCCAGATCCACGATCGCGTGAGGGGCGTCGAGATGGGCGGTGGCCCGGTCGTAACGGGCCCGGTCGGCGGCGCGCGCAGTCATGACGGAAGCCTGCCAGACAGGATTACCGCAGGGTAGGGGGACGTTCCGGGCAGATGCCCCGGGGCCGCGGACTGGTTCCCGGTCTCCCCCTGACAACCCGTAGAGTGACGCGCACGTACGGCGGAACATGCCCGGCCGCTTCGCTGAACCGGGATGGCGATCCGGCCGTACGGGTATGCGTGCCCGGACGGCTCTCGCACCGGGCACGGCCGAGGAGCCGGACGGCCCGCGTACGAGGAAGCGGCCCGGGCACGAGGAAACGGGGGGTGCATGAGCACGGAAGCGCGCCACGCCCCCGTCCCGCCGCGCCCCTCCTCTCCGCCCGCCGCCCCCATGACCGACCCGTCACCGCAGGGCGCCGCCCGCACCACCACGACACCGGTCCCGCCCGCCCGGCCGGGCACGGGGCCGACGTCCGCGGGGCCGGGCGCCGAGCCGGGCGCGGGCGCCGACGTGGCTGCTGCGGAGGGGCGTACCGCGCGGGCGCCGGGCGCCGGGCGGGATGCCGGGGCCCCGGCCGGGTTCCGGTTCGCGGCGGAGTCCGACGACGACCCCGATGACGAGCCGTCCGTCTTCGCCCCGCGTGCCTCCCGGCCGTCCGCGGGTGCCCCGGCACCCGACGACGGGCCGCACACCGGCCCCACCGGCTCCGCGACCGGCACCGGTCCGGGGCACGACCCGGCGTACCGGCGCTCCGCCGTACCCGGGTTCCCCGACCCGGTGAACCCGCCGCCGCCCCCTGCCTCGGCCCGCTTCCCGGACGCCCGGCCGAGCACCATGCGGGAGAGGCTGCGCGCCACCACCGCCACACCGGGACCGCTCCACCCCGCCCGGCCCCCGGCCGCAGGCCCCGGCGCGCCTGCCGCCGCCGCGGAGCCCCCGGCCGGTACGGCGGGCCCGCTGCCGCCCGTCCGGCGTCCCGGCGGTTCCCCTCGCGCGACCGCCGCCGCGGAGTTCCCGGCCGGTACGGCGGGCCCGCTGCCGCCCGTCCGGCGTCCCGACGGTTCCCCCCGCGCGACCGAGGCCGCGGAGTTCCCGGCCGGTGCGGCGGGCCCGCTGCCGCCCGTCCGGCGTCCCGACGGTTCCCCCCGCGCGACCGAGCCCGCCGCGGAGTCCCCGGCCGGTACCACCGGCCCGCTGCCCCCCGCTCAGCGTCCCGGCGGAGGCTCCGCCCGGCCTGCCGCCGCCCGCGCGGAGTCCGGGGCTGCGGGGCGGCCCGCGGCCCCGGCGGAGAGCTTCTCCGAGACCACCGCCCGGCTGCGCCCGGCGGGGCCGTCCCCGCTGCCTGGACGCCCGGCCGAGCCCCGCCCGGCCGAGCCCCGCCCGGCCGAGCCCCGCCCCGCCGTGAACCACCCCGCGGAGAACCACCCGGTCGAGAACCCCCCGGCCGAGACCCCCTCCGAGACCACCACCCGGCTCCGCCCGATCCCCGCGGGCCCGTCCACGGCACCGCGGCGGCTCGGCGCCGGTCCGCTGCCCGGCTCCCCGCCCCCCGGGCCGGCCGCGTCGGGCCGCGACCCCCGCAGCGGCCCCGGCACCGGCACGGCGGCCCCCTCCACGTCCGCCGCGGGCGGGTCCGGCGGATGGGGCCCGGGGGTGCCGGGCGCGCCCGATCCGGCCTTCTCCTGGAGCGCCGGCTCCGCCTCACGGCCCGTCGTGTCGTTCGGGGAGCCCGAGGCGTTCGGGGAGCGGACATGGCCCCGGGTCGGCCCCCGCACCGCCGCGGCCGCCGCCTGTCTCGTGCTCGGCCTCGGCCTCATCGGCGGCGCCGTCACCGGGAGTTGGCTCACCGGAGGCGACGACGACGCCTCCGCGAACGCGTTCACCACCGCGGGCACGCTCTGGCACGGCGTACCCGTCGACCAGCTCTTCCCGCCCACCGTCGAGGGCACCGGCGCCGGACCCGGCGGCGCCGACCGCACCTGGACCAGGATCGCCGTGGCCCCGGACAGCGGCTGCGCCCACGCCTTCGACCCGCTGCTGTACAAGGTCCTCGCCCCGCTCGGCTGCCGGCGCCTGCTGCGCGCCACCTACACCGACGCCACCCAGACCTACGTCACCACCGTGGGCCTGCTGTTCACCGACGCCGACCCCGCCGCCATGTCCGCGCTCGCCCGCCGCTTCCGCGCCGAGCGCCTGGACCGGCGGGCCGACCTGATGCCCCGCCCGTACGCGGCCAAGGGCACCGCGGCGGCCGGCTTCGGCGACCGGCAGCGCGCCTCCTGGACCGTCTCCGTCCTCGCCGACGCCCCCGTCGTCGCCTATGCCGTCTCCGGCTGGGCCGACGGCCGCGACGTCGACTCCCCGCAGCCCGCCGCGGACGCCGTCGCCGCCGGGGCCACCACGGCACCGGCCCAGGCCGGTCTCGGCAACGAGGCCCAGGGCCTGGCCGACCGCATCGAACGCCGGCTGCGTCAGACCGTCGGCCCGGCCACGGAGAAGTCCTCATGAGGCATGTCCCCGCAGCCGCGGTGAGCCTGCTGCTCGCCGGCTCGCTCGCCCTGCTGCCCGCCGCCGCGGCCCACGCCGACGGCATCCGCGGCCAGCAGTGGGCCCTGTCCGCGCTGCACCTGGACGAGGCCTGGCGCACCACCCAGGGCCGGGGCGTGACCGTCGCCGTCCTGGACACCGGGGTCGAGGCCGACCACCCGGACCTCGCCGGCAACGTGCTGCCCGCCAAGGACATGATCGGTTTCGGTGCCCGGCGCGGGGACCGCACCTGGGCCCGGCACGGCACCGCCATGGCCGGCATCATCGCCGGGCACGGCCACGGCCCCGGCGGCGGCGCCGGCGTCATGGGGGTCGCCCCCGAGGCGAAGATCCTGCCCGTGCGCGTGATCCTGGAGGACGGCGACCCCGCCCGCACCAAGGCCCGCACCACGCGCGGCAACGCCCTCGCCGACGGCATCCGCTGGGCCGCCGACCACGGCGCCGACGTCATCAACCTCTCCCTCGGCGACGACTCGAACTCCGCCCACCCCGAGCCGAGCGAGGACGAGGCCGTGCAGTACGCCCTGAAGAAGGGCGTGGTCGTCGTCGCCTCCGCGGGCAACGGCGGCGACAAGGGCGACCACATCTCCTACCCGGCCGCCTACCCGGGCGTCATCGCCGCCACCGCCGTGGACAAGTACGGCACCCGCGCCTCCTTCTCGACCCGCCGCTGGTACGCGGCGGTCAGCGCGCCCGGCGTCAACGTGGTCATCGCCGACCCCGACCACAAGTACTACGAGGGCTGGGGCACCTCCGCCGCCTCCGCGTTCGTCTCCGGTGTGGCGGCCCTCGTCAAGGCCGCCCATCCGGACCTGAGCCCGGCCCAGGTCAAGAAGCTCCTGGAGGACACCGCCGAGGACCCGCCGGCCGGCGGCCGGGACGACTCCCGCGGCTTCGGCATGATCGACCCGGCGGCGGCCCTGAAGGCGGCCGGCCGGATCGAGCCGCGCGGCCTGCGCGCGGCGTCGTACGGCGAGAAGTACTTCGGCGCCGGACCGGACGCTCCCAAGGCCACGTCCTCCGCCTCCGACTGGGCGGGCCCGCTGGCCGGCGGCGCCGGCGGGGTCCTTCTGGTCGCGGGCGTCGTCCTGTGGCGGGGCCGCCGGCGGACGGCCTGACGGCCTGACGGCCTGCGGCGCCCGGCCGCCCACGTCCGTCACGTACCGGCGAGCGCCGACACCGCCGCCTTCGCCGCCGCCTCCACCAGCGCGATGCCCTTCGCCCGGCTGGTGGTGCCGTTCGACAGCACCGCCACCAGGCAGTCGGTGCCGTCCACCGTCACGCGCCCGATGCTGTTCACGTCCCACAGTCCCGTCGTACTGCGTGCCAGCCAACCGTTCTTCAGCGCCCAGGAGTTGCCCTCCGCAGCGGCCGACACCCCCCACTGCTGGTCCGCCTCGACCGACTTCATCAGCGCCTGGAGATACGTCCGCGAGGCCGCGCTCAGCTTCGACTCCTCACCGAACACCTGCCGGAGCAGGGCCAGTTGGTCGGCGGCGGTGGTCTGGGTCAGCCCCCACAGCTCACCGTCCCCGCCCGAGGTCTGCGTCAGCCCGAACCGCCGGTTCGCCGCGTCCAGTCCGGGCGCCCGCCCGATGGTGTGCCACAGCGCCGTCGCGGACGCGTTGTCGCTGTTCTCGATCATCTTCGCGGCGTACGCCCGCTCGGCCGCCGTCAGCCGCCGGTCCGCGTCCTGCGCCTGCAGCAGCAGCGCGGCCAGGATGTCGACCTTGACGATGCTCGCGGTGTCGAAGGCCGCGTCCCCGTACACGGCGCTGTCCCCGGAGCCCGTCTGAAGCACCGCCGCCGACACCTTGGCACCCGACGGCACCGCCACCGACGCCATCGCCTCGGCCAGCCGCGCCGTCCGGTCGACCGCCGCGGGCCGTGTCATGGCTGCCTCCTGTCCCGCCCCGGCCGAGGAGGAGGCCGAGGGCGACGCCGACGATACGGCCGCCGAGCCGCCGTGCGCCCGCGCCTTCACGTAGGCCGTGCCCCCGGCCGTCACCCCGCACACGGCGACGACGGTGAGCGCGGTGCAGAGCAGCGGACGGCGCCGGGACGGGCGCGTACGCCGGCGGGAGCGGGTTCTGGAGGACTCCATGGCCGCGATGCTCGGGGCGCCGGCTGTGCGCACCGTGGGGCGGACCTGAGACAGGACTCAGGGAACGCTGAGATTCCTGTGAAGGCTCCCGCGCGAAGGGCCCTCGCGCGGGCCGATAGGGTCGGTGACCGTGGCGAACAAGAACATTCCCGACTCCGGCTTCTCCGACGACGACGGCTCCGCCGACCCCCGGCTGAGCGCGGCGCTCGCCGCCTGGGCCGAGGACCGCGGCGCGCTCGGACCCGTACTGGAGGCGCTGAAGGGCGCACGCCTGCTGGTTCCCGTCGTCGCCGTGCTCGGCGAGGTCGAGGAGGACGAGAACGGGCTGCGCCGCGAGAAGACCAGCGACATGGCCGTACCCACGTTGAAGGCCGGATCCCGCACCGCCCTGCCGGCCTTCACCTCCACCGACTCGCTGGCCCGCTGGGACCCGGCGGCCCGCCCCGTCGCCGTACCCCTGCACCAGGCGCTGGAGGCCGCCGCGCACGAGAAGGCGGACACGGTGGTGCTGGACCTGGCGGGACCGGTGCCCTTCGAGCTGACGGGGCCCGCACTGCTGGCCCTCGCCGAGGGCCGTACCAGCACGGATCCGCTCGCCGATCCGGCGGTCGTGGCGGCCGTCCGTGCGGCGGTGGCGGCGGAGCCCGCCGTGCTGCGCGCCCACCTCGGTCCCGGGCAGGCCGACGGCACGCTCGCCCTCGTCCTGGACCCGGCCGCCCCGCCCGCGCAGAGTGCCCGCGCGGTCGCCGGGCGGCTCGCCGCCGACGAGACGCTGAGGGCCCGCCTGGTGCGCGGTCTCGACCTGGCACTGCTGCCGGCCGGGACCACGCCGCCGGGCGAGCCCCTGTACGTGAAGGAGAAGGAAGAGGGGTGAACCCACCCCTCGCAGGTCAGCTGTAGACCGGGCCGGTGTACTTCTCGCCCGGCCCCTGGCCCGGCTCGTCCGGGACGATCGATGCCTCGCGGAAGGCGAGCTGCAGCGACTTCAGGCCGTCGCGCAGCGGGGCCGCGTGGAAGGAGCTGATCTCGGTCGCGCCACCGTCCAGCAGGCCGGCGAGCGCGGTGATCAGCTTGCGGGCCTCGTCCAGGTCCTTGTACTTCTCGCCCTCCTCGCTCAGCCCGAGCTTCACGGCGGCGGCGCTCATCAGGTTGACGGCGACCGTCACGATCACCTCGACGGCGGGGACCTCGGCGATGTCCCGGGTCATCGCGTCGAAGTCGGGGTTCTCAGGAGGGGTCTCACTCATGCCCCACACGATAAGCGGTGCACCGGTACGGCCTGCGATTCGCCCTTGTCAAGCGATCCTGCTAACCTGAATGACGACCGGCCGGACCGTTCTGTTCAGACAGAGTGCCCGGCCCACAAGTGGAGGCTCCGATCTCCCACCTGACCGTCCCCCGGACGGCGGGTCACCCGGTCAGGCGGCCACCATCGTTCCGTACGGACGATGGAGTCGCCCGAAAGTGCGCCCCGCGTTCACCGCGGCGGTGTTCCGGTTGTCATTGGAGCCCCGCCTGTGATCGTCCGGGGCATTTTTTGTGCCGTCGGCGCGGTTAGGTCTAACGAACAGAGACGTTACGCGGCTGTCCGCCAGACCGCCGTGTGGTGCTACCGAGGAGGATCCATCAGCGCCGAGCCCCGCATCAACGACCGGATTCGCGTTCCCGAGGTGCGACTTGTCGGTCCCAGTGGCGAGCAGGTGGGCATCGTCCCGCTGGCCAAGGCACTGGAGCTTGCGCAGGAGTACGACCTGGACCTGGTCGAGGTCGCGGCGAACGCCCGTCCGCCCGTGTGCAAGCTCATGGACTACGGGAAGTTCAAGTACGAGTCGGCCATGAAGGCCCGTGAGGCGCGCAAGAACCAGGCGCACACGGTCATCAAGGAGATGAAGCTCCGGCCGAAGATCGACCCGCACGACTATGACACCAAGAAGGGTCACGTCGTACGGTTCCTCAAGCAGGGCGACAAGGTCAAGATCACGATCATGTTCCGTGGTCGCGAGCAGTCCCGGCCCGAGCTGGGCTACCGACTGCTGCAGCGTCTCGCGGAGGACGTCCAGGACCTCGGTTTCGTGGAGTCGAACCCGAAGCAGGACGGCCGGAACATGATCATGGTTCTCGGTCCGCACAAGAAGAAGACCGAGGCGATGGCCGAGGCCCGTCAGGCGCAGGAGGCCCGCAAGGCCGACGCGAAGGCGAACCCCGGTAAGTCGCAGAACCCTGCCGAGGCCGAGGCGCCGTCCGAGGAGCCCGCCGAGGCGTGATCCCGGGGGACACCGAGTCCCCGAGGATGTAACCGACAGAAGAGAGCGACGCTCCACCGTGCCCGGTTTCACGACCGGGCACCGGAGCGCCACCGACGAGGAGATAACGGCGCTATGCCGAAGAACAAGTCGCACAGCGGTGCCAGCAAGCGCTTCAAGGTCACCGGCTCCGGCAAGGTGCTCCGTGAGCGCGCCGGCAAGCGCCACCTGCTCGAGCACAAGTCGTCCCGCGTCACGCGTCGCCTCACCGGCAACGCCGAGATGGCCCCGGGCGACGCCGCGAAGATCAAGAAGCTTCTCGGCAAGTGACGTACCGGCGCTCACCATCCGCTGAGCGCCGTACGCCAGGACCGGGACCCAGTCGTTTCCGGGTCGTGTGAGTACCACCACGACCCCGCTACAAGGAGTTAACAAGTGGCACGCGTCAAGCGGGCAGTCAACGCCCACAAGAAGCGCCGGGCGATCCTCGAGCAGGCCTCCGGCTACCGCGGTCAGCGTTCGCGCCTGTACCGCAAGGCCAAGGAGCAGGTCACCCACTCGCTGGTCTACAACTACAACGACCGCAAGAAGCGCAAGGGCGACTTCCGTCAGCTGTGGATCCAGCGCATCAACGCCGCTGCCCGCGCCAACGGCATCACCTACAACCGCTTCATCCAGGGTCTGAAGGCCGCGAACGTCGAGGTCGACCGCAAGATCCTGGCCGAGCTCGCCGTGAACGACGCGAACGCCTTCGCGGCGCTCGTCGAGGTCGCGCAGAAGGCGCTGCCGAGCGACGTGAACGCGCCCAAGGCTGCGTGACGCCGCGCCGGCTTCAGCCGATGCTCACTGTAGGACCCGCAGGCTTTCCGGCTTGCGGGTCCTGTCGTTGGGGGCTGCGGCTCGGTATTCGCGGCGTTGAACAGCGCCGTTGAACAATGGAAGCTCTCTCGAAGGTGAAGTAGAGGATGGTCCCCGTCAGCCCCGAGCTGATCTCCCCCCGGTCCGCCCGTGTGTCCGCTGCCCGTCGGCTCGGGAAGCGGAACTTCCGGGGCAAGGACCGGCTGTTTCTCGCTGAGGGGCCGCAGGCCGTCAGGGAGGCGGCCGGGCATCGGAGTGACGGCCACCCCACCCTCGTCGAGCTGTTCGCCACCGTCGAGGCCGCGGAGCGGTACGCCGACATCATCGGGGCCGCGCGCGACGCCGGGGCCCGGGTGCACCTGGCCTCCGAGGACGTCATCGCCGAGATCTCCACCACCGTCACCCCGCAGGGCCTGGTCGGCGTCTGCCGGTTCCTGGACACCCCGTTCGAGGAGATCCTCGCCGCCCGGCCGAAGCTCGTCGCCGTCCTCGCGCACGTGCGGGACCCCGGCAACGCCGGCACCGTGCTGCGGTGCGCCGACGCCGCCGGCGCCGAGGCCGTGATCCTCACCGACGCCTCCGTCGACCTGTACAACCCCAAGGCCGTGCGCGCCTCCGTCGGCTCGCTGTTCCACCTGCCCGTCGCCGTCGGCGTGCCCGTCGAGCGGGCCGTCGCCGGGCTGCAGGACGCCGGGGTGCGCATCCTCGCCGCCGACGGCGCCGGGGACCGCGACCTGGACGAGGAGCTGGACAAGGGAACCATGGGCGGCCCCAGCGCCTGGGTGTTCGGGAACGAGGCCTGGGGCCTGCCCGAGGAGACCCGCGCCCTCGCCGACGCCGTCGTCCGCGTCCCCATCCACGGCAAGGCCGAGAGCCTGAACCTCGCCACCGCCGCCGCCGTATGTCTCTACGCGTCGGCCCGTGCGCAGCGCGCCTCCGGAGGGTGCCGCTCCGTCACCCAGAGCTAGTAGGGTGACCAGCTCGGGGCCCTGCGCCGTATGAGAGGTGGGGTACGGGGATGAGTGTGGCCGGCACGAACGCCGCGCCGGAGGGACAGGACGCGCGGCACACACCCGCGCCCCGGTCCGGCGACCGTACCGGGACCGGCCCGGGCATCGATCCCGACCAGCTGCCCGACGGCCTCGTCGTCGCCGACGAGCACGGCCGGGTCGTCTGCTTCAACGCCGCCGCCGCCCGCATCACCGCCCTGCGCGCCGCCGACGCCCTCGGGCAGCCCCTGGAGAAGGCGCTGCCGCTGGAGGACCTGGAGGGGCGCCGCTGGTGGCAGCTCACCGACCCCTACGGCGGGCTCGCGACCCGGACCCGGCAGCCGGAGCGCAACCTGCTGCTGCCCGGCGTGCGGGAAGTGCTCGTCGCCGCCCGCTACGTGCGCGCCGAACCCCTGGGGCCCGTGCAGCGCGTCGTCGTCTCGCTGCGCGACACCGAGGCCCGCCGGCGCACCGAGCGCAGCCACGCCGAGCTGATCGCCACCGTCGCCCACGAGCTGCGTTCCCCGCTGACCTCGGTGAAGGGCTTCACGGCCACGCTGCTCGCCAAGTGGGAACGCTTCACCGACGACCAGAAGCGGCTGATGCTGGAGACCGTCGACGCCGACGCCGACCGGGTCACCCGGCTCATCGCCGAGCTGCTGGACATCTCGCGGATCGACTCGGGGCGGCTGGAGGTGCGCCGGCAGCCCGTCGACATCGGAGCCGCCGTCTCCCGGCACATCCAGGCCTACGTCGCCGCCGGCCAGCCCGCCGACCGGTTCCTGCTCCGCATCGAGCAGCCGCTGCCCGGCCTGTGGGCCGACCCCGACAAGATCGACCAGGTGCTCAGCAATCTGATCGAAAATGCCGTGCGCCACGGCGAGGGAACCGTCACCATTGACGTCATGCCCTCGGCGTCCCCGCGCGAGGGCGAGGAGAACGGCACGTCGGTCACGGTGAGCGACGAAGGGCCCGGCATCCCGGAGGAGTCCATGAACCGCGTCTTCACCCGCTTCTGGCGGGGCAGCAAGCGCGGCGGAACCGGCCTCGGGCTGTACATCGTCAAGGGCATCGTCGAGGCCCACGGCGGCACCATCACGGTCGGCCGCGCCCCCGTCGGCGGCGCCGAGTTCCGATTTACGTTGCCCGTGGGGGCCCCGGCGTATCTCGCCTGAGCCGCCCGCGGGCGCATCTGCGTTCCCCGGCCCCGTTAGACTCGGCCATTGGCACCTTTGTGTCCAAAACCAGAGACGGACCGTCCGGGTCCGGGTCGAAGACGGGGCACACCAGCCAGCCAATCGGAAGCACGGGAAGAGATGTCGGCACCGAATAAGTCGTACGACCCTGTAGAGGTCGAGGCGTTGAAACCGGAAGAGATCGAGCGCATGCGGGACGAGGCGCTCGCCGCCTTCGCCGCCGCGGACTCCCTCGACGCGCTCCACGAGGCCAAGGTCGCCCACACCGGCCCGGCCTCCCCGCTGGCCCTCGCCAACCGCGAGATCGGCGCCCTGCCCCCGCACGCCAAGGCCGAGGCCGGCAAGCGCGTCGGCATGGCCCGTGGGGCCGTCAACAAGGCCCTCGCCGGCCGCCAGGCCGAGCTGGAGGCCAAGCGGGACGCCCGCGTGCTGGTCGAGGAGGACGTCGACGTCACGCTGCCGTACGACCGCGTCCCGGCCGGCGCCCGGCACCCGCTGACCACGCTCTCGGAGCGCATCGAGGACATCTTCGTGGCCATGGGCTACGAGGTCGCCGAGGGCCCGCAGGTCGAGGCGGAGTGGTTCAACTTCGACGCCCTGAACATCGGCCCGGACCACCCGGCGCGCGGCGAGGCCGACACCTTCTTCGTCCAGGGCCCGGACGGCGGCACCGAGTCCGGCGTCGTGCTGCGCACGCACACCTCGCCCGTGCAGATCCGCTCGCTGCTCGACCGCGAGCTGCCGGTCTACGTGATCTGTCCCGGCCGCGTGTACCGCACCGACGAGCTGGACGCCACGCACACCCCCGTCTTCCACCAGGTCGAGCTGCTCGCCGTGGACGAGGGCCTGACCATGGCGGACCTCAAGGGCACCCTGGACCACATGGTCCAGTCCCTGTTCGGCGAGGGCATGAAGACCCGGCTGCGGCCGAACTTCTTCCCCTTCACGGAGCCGAGCGCCGAGATGGACATGCTCTGCTACGTCTGCAAGGGCGAGTCCGTCGGCAACCCCGACCGGCCCTGCCGCACCTGCTCCAGCGAGGGCTGGATCGAGCTGGGCGGCTGCGGCATGGTCAACCCGCGGGTGCTCACCGCCTGCGGCGTCGACCCGGAGAAGTACAGCGGCTTCGCCTTCGGGTTCGGCATCGAGCGGATGCTGATGTTCCGCCACAACGTCGAAGACATGCGAGACATGGTCGAGGGTGACGTCCGGTTCACCCGGCCGTTCGGGATGGAGATCTGATGCGGATCCCGCTTTCTTGGCTGCGGGAGTACGTCGACCTGCCGGCGACGGAATCCGGCCGCGACGTACAGGAGAAGCTCGTCTCGGCCGGCCTGGAGGTCGAAACCGTCGAACAGCTCGGCGCCGACCTCAAGGGCCCGCTGGTCGTCGGCCAGGTGCTGACGATCGAGGAGCTCGAGGGCTTCAAGAAGCCGATCCGCTTCTGCACGGTCGACGTCGGCGGGGCCAACGGCACCGGTGAGCCCCAGGAGATCGTCTGCGGCGCCCGGAACTTCCAGGTCGGCGACAAGGTCGTCGTGGTCCTCCCCGGCGCCACGCTCCCCGGCGGCTTCTCCATCGCCGCCCGCAAGACCTACGGCAAGACGTCCCACGGCATGATCTGCTCGACCGACGAGCTGGGCATGGGCGACGACGGCACCCACGGCATCATCGTGCTGCCACCGGAGACCGAGGTCGGCAAGGACGCCATCGAGCTGCTCGAACTGGTCGACGAGGTCCTGGACATCGCCGTCACCGCCAACCGCGGCGACTGCCTGTCCATCCGCGGTGTCGCCCGCGAGACCGCCATCGCCTACGGCCTGCCGCTGCGCGACCCGGCCCTGATCGACGTACCCGCGCCGAACGCCTACGGCTACCCGGTCCAGGTCTCCGACCCGTTCGGCTGCGACCGCTTCACCGCGCGCACCGTCACCGGCCTGCGCCCCGAGGCCCGCTCCCCGATCTGGCTGCAGCGCCGCCTGCAGAAGGTCGGCATGCGCCCGATCTCGCTCGCCGTCGACGTCACGAACTACGTGATGATGGAGCTGGGCCAGCCGCTGCACGCCTACGACCGGTCCCTGGTCCAGGGCACCATCGGCGTGCGCCGCGCCCAGGAGGGCGAGAAGCTCGTCACCCTCGACGGCGTCGAGCGCACGCTGCACGCCGAGGACCTGGTCATCACCGACGACCGCGGCCCCATCGGCCTCGCCGGTGTGATGGGCGGCGCGAACACCGAGATCGCCGACCACGAGCTCACCGAGGACGGCGTCAACGGCACCACCGACGTGGTCATCGAGGCCGCGCACTTCGACGCGGTGGCCATCGCGCGCACGGCCCGCCGCCACAAGCTGCTGTCCGAGGCGTCCCGCCGCTTCGAGCGCGGCGTCGACCCGCAGGCCGCCGCTGCCGCCGCGCAGCGCACCGTGGACCTGCTGGTCCTCCTCGCGGGCGGTACGGCGGAGGCCGGCGTCACCGAGATCATCGCGCCCTCGGCCCCGCACACCATCACCGTCCCGGCCGGTCACCCGGACAAGGTGGCGGGCGTCGTGTACGGCCGTGAGACGGTCGTACGCCGCCTCCAGGAGGTCGGCTGCGACGTCTACGGGCAGGACGAGCTGATCGTCACCGTCCCGTCCTGGCGTCCCGACCTCGCCGACCCGAACGACCTCGCCGAGGAGGTCATCCGCCTGGAGGGTTACGAGAACCTGCCCTCCACGCTGCCCAAGCCCCCCTCGGGCCGCGGCCTCACCCACCGCCAGCGGCTGCACCGCCGGGCCGGCCGGGCGCTGGCCGGCGCGGGCTACGTCGAGGCACCGAACTACCCGTTCGTCAGCGAGCAGGTCTTCGACCAGCTCGGCCTGGCGGCCGACGACCCGGCCCGCCGCGTCGTGAAGCTGGTCAACCCGCTCAGCGACGAGGAGCCCGCGCTGCGCACGACGCTGCTGCCGGGCCTGCTCGGTGCGCTGCGGCGCAACAACGGCCGGGGCTCGCACGACCTGGCCCTGTTCGAGACCGGCCTGGTGTTCCTGCCGCGCGAGGAGCAGGGCGTCGCCACGCATCTGCCCGTCGACCGGCGGCCCACCGACGAGGAGATCGCCACGCTGAACGCCGTGCTGCCCGAGCAGCCGCGGCACGTGGCCGTCGTCCTCGCCGGCGCCCGCGAGCAGGCCGGCTGGTGGGGCAAGGGCCGTCCGGCCGACTGGGCCGACGCGATCGAGGCGGGCCGCGCCGTCGCACGGGAAGCCGGTGCCGAGCTGATCGTCCGCAAGGGCCAGTACGGACCGTGGCACCCGGGCCGCTGCGCCGAGCTGGTGATCGTCGCCGACGGCACGGAGCAGGTCGTGGGCCACGCGGGAGAGCTGCACCCGCGCGTCCTCAAGGCCCTGGGTCTGCCCGAGCGCACCTGCGCGATGGAGCTGGACCTGGACGCCCTGGAGACGGTGGGCGACGGGGTCCCGCAGGCGCCGAGCATCTCCACGTTCCCGGTCGCCACGCAGGACGTCGCCCTCGTCGTCGACAAGCCGGTTCCCTCCGGGGACGTCGAGGCGGCGCTGCGCGAGGGCGCGGGCGAACTTCTCGAGTCCATCCGGCTGTTCGACGTGTACGAGAACGCCGAGCAGCTGGGCGAGGGGCGCAAGTCGCTGGCGTACGCGCTCCGCTTCCGCGCGGGTGACCGGACGCTGACCGTGGACGAGGCGTCGGCGGCCCGGGACGCTGCCGTCGCCCTCGCGGGCGAGCGGACCGGGGCGGTGCTTCGGGGCTGACCGTGTCGGCCGCACCTCCGCCAGCTGCATAAATGCGGATCGGCTGGCGGAGGATCACTCGTTCGGGTGGGAACCGGCGGCGATCGGGCCCACCCGGCGCATGCCGTGGACAGAATCGGACCGGCCTTTCGGGGCCGGTCCGTCTGCTTGTTCAGGGCCCACATGGGGGATCATCGGCATGATCCGCATCAAGGCACGGGCGCCCACCGCACGGGGAGCCGTACTGCCCACGCTCTGGGGAACCGTGGCCGTCGCCTACAAGCTGGGCTGTCCTGTCGCCCAGCAGGACGGGCTCGGTGCGCGCGTCGTCACCAGCGCCGTCTTCCTCGCCGTCGGTACCGGGCTGATCGTCCACGTCCGCCGCGCCCTGCTGCGCGAGCTGCGGCAGGCCCGCCGGGTGGCGCGGGCCGCGCAGAGCGTCGTCCTGCGTCCGCTGCCCCCGCGCCTCGACGGGCTGAACGTGGCCGCCGCCCAGCTGTCCGCCGAGCGTGGCGCGGTCGTCGGCGGCGACCTGTACGAGGCCGTCGCCACCGAGTACGGGGTCCGCGTGGTCATGGGCGATGTGCGCGGTCACGGGCTGACCCCCTTGGGCACCGTCGCCGCCCTCCTCGGCAGCTTCCGTGAGGCGGCCCACGACGAGCCCGAACTCGCCGGTGTGCTCCGCCGGTTGGAGCGCGCCCTCGCCCGTCACCTGCGCGAACGGGCCCGCGCCGAACACCCCGCGGCCGGCACCCCGGACCCCGACCACCCGGTCGCCGAGGAGTTCGTCACCGTCCTGCTCCTGGAGATCGGCCGGGACGGCGAACTGCGCGCGTTCAACTGCGGTCATCCATGGCCGTACCGGATCAGCGGTGCGCGGGTCGAGCCCCTGACGCACGTCGATCCGCTGCCGCCGCTGGGCCCGTTCCCGCTCCCGGCCGAGCTGCGGGCGCAGGGGTGCGGTCAGCTGGTTCCGGGCGACTCCCTGGTCCTGTTCACGGACGGGGTGGAGGACGCCCGGGACGTCCGGGGCCGCTTCTTCGTGCTGCCCGACGTGCTGCGCGAGGCCGTACGAGATCATCCGGTGTCCCCTCAGGCGGTCCTGCGTACGGTCTTCAGGGCCCTCCTGCACCACACGACCGGCCGCCCGACGGACGACACCGCACTGCTGGTCCTGCGGAACGACCGCAGCAGGGGCCGGCCCGGCCAAGCCGCCGCTTTTCGAGGGGGAGCCGGCGGCCTGACCGGGGCCTCTTGCGAGGCACCTCAGTCAACCGGCACGACACGCTGAGCGACAGCGCGCGTACAGCGCGGATGCACGTGTTCCGTTCACACCCCGTGTGAAGGCGGACCCACTACGCTGACGGCACCAGGCCACCCGGGGGGCATCTCATGCAGCCCAACACTCTGCTCGACGCGATCCTGGACGAGGCGGGGGTCTCGCACGCCGGTCTCGCCGCCCACGTCAACCAGGCGGGCCGCGGACGCGGTATCGCGCTGCGGTACGAACACACCGCCGTGGCACGCTGGTTGAAGGGCCAGCGGCCCCGCGGCCAGGTGCCCGACCTGATCTGCGAGGTGCTGGCCGCCCGGCTGCACCGCCCGGTCACCCTGGACGACATCGGTCTCGGGGTGCCGGGCGAGCCGAGCACCCCGCACGCCGGGTCGCTCTCCGGCTTCGTGGAGCGGGCGACCGCCCTGTGGCGCTCCGACGAACAGCAGCGGCCGCACGTGCTGGGCGCCCCCGCCGTCACCGGCACCCCGGCCGTGATGCCGGTGTGGGAGTGGGAGAACCCGCCCGAGGACGTGGACGTCTCCCGGGGCGGCCGGCACCGGGTCACCACGGCCGACATCGAGATGCTGCGGGCCGCCCGTACGCACTACGAGCAGATGTACCGCAAGGCCGGCGGCATCGCGACCCGGACGCGGATCGTCGGCTTCCTGAACGCGGAGGCGGCGCCGCTGCTGCGCGGCAGCTACACCGACGCCACCGGACGCCAACTGCACCGGGCCACCGGCGGGTTGGTCGCGGTCGCGGGCATCTGTGCGTACGACTCCGACGCCCACGGGCTCGCCCAGCGGTACTTCCACCAGGCGCTGCGGCTGGCGAAGGCCAGTGGGGACCGGGGACTCGGGGCCTACGTGATAGCGCTGCTGGTCAACCAGTCGCTGTTCATGCGGGAGTACCGGCAGGCCGTCGCCTTCGCCGAGGCCGCGCTGCGCACCGCGGGCAAGCACATCACGCCGGCGCTCGCCTCCGACCTGTACGCGATGCAGGCCAAGGCGTACGCGCACTTGGGTGACAGCGGCAGTGCCCTGTCCTGCATACGGCGTGCGGAGACCGCCGCCGACCGGATCCGGCGCGGGTACGAGCCCGACGAGACCGGTTACGTCCAGCCGGGGCTGGTCAACGTGCAGGTGGCCGAGGCGCTGCTCAGCCTCGGGGAGCTCGCCGCGGCCCGGGAGCACGCGGCGGCGGCCGTCGACAACCCGGCCCACGACCGGGGGAGGGTGCACCGGCTCGCCATGCTCAGCACCATCGAGCTGCGCCAGGGCAACGCCGACAAGGCGGTGGTCACGGCCGTGCAGATGGCCGAGCAGGCGCGCGGGATGGAGTCCCAGCGGCTGCGCGACAGACTCCGCGCGGTACGCGAGCATCTGGTGCGCTGCGGCTCGGCCGGCACCGCCGAGGCCGCCGAACTCATCGACGGGGCACTGCGCGTACCGCTGTAGGCCCACTGTAGGTGCACAGTCCCTGCTGCGATATTGCCACTTACTCGGCGGAAGGTGGCAGAACCGTGCAGTGGACGAAACAGAACGAACAAACCGTGTATGCAAATCGCTGGTTCAGCGTCAACCTCGCAGATGTCGAGCTGCCGGACGGGCGGCACCTCGACCACTTCCTGATCCGGCTGCGGCCGGTGGCCGTGGCCACGGTGGTCAACGAGGCCAACGAGGTGCTGCTGCTGTGGCGGCACCGGTTCATCACCGACAGCTGGGGCTGGGAACTGGCCGCGGGTGTCGTGGAGGACGGCGAGGACATCGCGACCGCGGCCGCCAGGGAACTGGAGGAGGAGACCGGCTGGCGGCCGGGGCCCCTGCACCACCTGATGAGCGTGGAGCCGTCCAACGGCCTCACCGACGCCCGGCACCACATCTACTGGTCCGACCGGGGCGAGTACGTCGGACACCCCGTGGACGACTTCGAGTCGGACCGCCGGGAATGGGTCTCCCTCAAACTCGTCCCCGACCTGATCGCCCGTGGGGAGGTCCCGGCCGCCAACATGGCGGCCGCGTTACTCCTGCTGCACCACCTCAGGCTCGCCGAGGGTTAATGGGCGGCCAGCGTCTGCCAGATCGTCACGACGAGCGCACCCAGCGCCGTGAGCGCAGCGAGCGAGGGCAGCGGCCAGCGGGCATGTTCCAGCGAGACCATACGGGAGTTCAGCTCGTCCAGTTCCTTGGCGGTCTCCTCGGTGCGGTGACTGAGCAGGGCCAGCCCGCCCTCGACGCGGGCGTAGGCCACATCGAGGCGGCGCCGTAACTCTGCGAGTTCTCCGTGGACCACGGGATGCTCCGGTTCGGCGGTCACGGGTCCGCTCCTTTCTGTGGTCGAAATGGATGGTTCCGCATCCCTTGCATGCGCATGCTGAGTCAACTCGCCTGGTGGGCGCGTGGGGAGCGTGTGCGACGGGCATATGCGTGCCCGGCGCGCACACGGGGAGTGAAACAGATGGGCCCGGCACCGAATGCGGTGCCGGGCCCGAAAGGCGTAGCTGTGTGTGATCAGCAGGAGAGTTCGTAGATGGGGTACCGACGGCTGCGGCCTCCGTACACCCTGACACCTGCGCTGTACACATCCCCGGCTCCTCCGAACAGCGTCCCCCCGTCCGATGGAGGACCGGGCGCCGTCTGAGTACACGTACTCAGACAGGCTGGTGGCCGATACGGATGGGGCACACGGTGCGGCGTCGCTACTGTGCTTCTCGACCACCTCAGCGTCGTGGTCGCACGTTCACAACGACTCGGCGCCGTACAACGAGACACGGGGAGGGGCCACGCATGGCGTGGGAGGAGTGGGAGCACCTCAAGGCAGCCGCGGCTGAGCGGAGCACCGGGCGGATGCAGATCGACCACTTGGCTGACCCCGGCGGTGGGGGAGGCGGCGTGCCCGGCAACCTCAGGTCCGACAAGGCCGCGTGGTCCAAGGCAGGTGCCGACGTCGGCGAGCTGCGGGGCAACATCAGTAAGGCGCTGGCCAAACTGGAGGACGGTCAGAAGGGCCTCGGCAAGGATTCCGGGTGCCTGACCGCTGCTGCCCAGCAGGAGGTCCACACGTCCTGGGAGCGCTACGTCGGGAACGTGAGCGGGCGTTGCGACAAGCTGTCCGGCCTACTGGACAAGGTGGGCAACGACCAGCTCAGGACTGACGAGGCCATCAGCGACGAGATCGCGAAGCTGAAGACCGAGTACAAGGACACGTCGGCGGTCGGCGGTCAGTCAAAGGGCCGGTGATCGGATCTCGTGGACTACACGACGCTGAAGGCGCTGAAGCCGTCCGAGTACTCAGATGCGGCGAACGGGTTCCGTGCGGTGAGCGACATGGCCAGCGCGGCCAAGGACCGCATCGACCTGCAGATACTCGCTGCCATGAAGTCGGCCAACAAGGGGGAGGCCGCGACTGCGGCTGATGGCCAGTTACAGGAGCTGGCGAAGAACTTCCATTACACGCAGGTCGAATGCGGCCTGATCAGCACGGCGCTCGACGGATTCGCGTACGACATGGAGGCGGCCAAGCGGAAGCTGGACGTTGCGGTCGAGGACGCGCACACCAAGAACTTCACTGTGAACTCCGACGGCTCGGTCGCCTATCCTTCAGCTGGCGAGAAGACCGACGGCAAAATTCCGGAAGGCGGCACCATGACTGCCTTCATCGGGGACCCGGCCGCAGATGCGATCGGCCGCCAAGCAGCCAGGTTCAACCCCAACCCCAACGCCCGGTACGCCCAGGAGTACGCCGACCGCATCGCCGACGCCATCAAGGAAGCTACGGCAGCCGACGAGAAGTGGGCGCCGAAGCTGCGGGCGCTGAAGGCCGACGACGACCTGACCGTCTCCGACCGGGACTGGGTCGATGTCAAGAAGGACACCGCCGGCGTTCTCCGAGGAGCCGAGGACTACCTGCATTCGATCAAGGAACCGCCCAAGCACGGCACTCCCAAGGAAAACGCCCAGTGGTGGAAGAGCCTTACCGACGAACAGCGGGCTGACTACGTGGCCGTCCACCCGGACTCGGTCGGGTGGATGGACGGCCTTCCCGCCACCGTGCGTGACGAGGCGAACCGAACCGTGCTTGCCGAGACCCGAGGCACCGCCCAGGTCGAACTGGATGCCTGGATGGCCAAGGAGCCTGCCCGCTTTCAGACCATGCACCAGCTCAACCCCAACACGGGTGGAGAGGTGGACGTCCAAGTCAGAACCCCTGAAAGCGAAGCCGCATGGCAGAAATGGGAAGCGAAGCGCAAGGAGTTGCAGGGTCGGATCGACGGCATGGACGCGATCCAGAGCCGCTATGACAACTTCACTGGGGACGGGGGGACCCGACCTTACCTACTAGGATTCGACAACAAGAATATCGGCCATGCCGTTGTGTCCATTGGAAATCCGGACACTGCCGATAATGTTCCGGGAACAACGGCGAATCTGAGTGGTGTCGACGGCCTCATTTCAAGGGCCGAAGCACTCCAGGGCAAAGCAGCGCGAACGGACTTTACGCATTCAACCGCATCGATTCTTTGGCTCGGCTACGACGCCCCGCAGAGTCTCGTGCCTGATGCGACTTACGACACCAGTTGGGCCGACAACGCCCGTGAGCCGCTGAGCAACTTTCTGACTGGTCTTGAAACAGCCCATCACGGAGCGCACGCGAACTCGACTCTCCTGGGCCACAGTTACGGCTCCCTTGTGGCCGGCGAGACCATGCGCGACCACCCCGACCTGCCGGTGGACAACGCGATCCTGGTCGGAAGCCCGGGCACTGGAGTCAATCACGCCAAGGACCTGCACATTCCCGCAGATCGCGTCTGGGCGGCAACCGCGCAGAACGACCTGGTGAACATGGCCCCGCCGCAGGCAGGAGCGCTGGCCCCCCTGAATCCGAACGCATACAGTCGCCTCTTCGACGACCACTCGGCTATGTATGGGACAGACCCGACATCCGATGAATACGGTGGGCATACCTTCAAAGTGGGCGATGGGCATCTTCCGGGCTGGCATTTGAAAGGCATGCCCGCTCACTCCCAGTACTGGGAGGGCGATTCCCTGGATAATATGGCAGAGATCGTAACCGGAGGAACCCCGTGAAGCTACGAAAGCTGATGTCGATTGGGACGCTGCTGACCACACTGGTTGCTGTTGCGGCGTGCGGGGCACACGGAAGTGGGAAAGGAGACGGCGCCGCAACGCCGAAGCATGTCGCGATGAACGAGCAGCAGGCAACCAAGCGCGCAGAGGAAATCATCCACCAGGCGGTGGACGGCATGTCACCGAAACCGAAGCTCGAACAGATCGGCCCCACGCCGGTCGGAGCCTGCATCGCCCGGGACGACGGCGGCCCTGATGATCGGTTGCAGGTCAGTATCGCGTACAAGCTGACTGGGGTGCGGGGCAGCAAAGCCAAGTCACTGGTACGGCAGGCCAGGGACGCTTGGGTGAAACTGGGCTACAAGTTCCAGTCGTCGGACGCGGACTGGTCCAAACCGTTCCCCCACGTGAACATGCGCACCGAACCCGATGACTTCTGGATGGACGCGATCACCGGTGTGGTGAACCGAGCCACAGGTGAAGGGCTGGCCTCCATCGGTGTCACCTCACCGTGCTTCTCGCGCAGTGCCAGTGATCCGTCCACGGCCGACTCCACCGCCTTCCACCGCACGCAGGTCGACGAGCACGCCGAGCAACTGGCTCTCGCCCACTCCAGCCGGATTTACGACGCACTCCACGTACGACACGCCCCAGCCCAGGAGGGAGATGGAATCAGCGCCTACCAAGACTCCGAGGGCGCCTTTGTCCACCACACCTGGTCGACCCAGCCGCTCACAGAAGAGGAATCGGCTCAGGCGATGGCGCGTGTGCAGACCTACTTCGAGGCGGCGGGCTGGGCCGTGCGTCATGCCTCGGCGAGAACCGGCGCTCCCGCGCTCATCGCCCGTAACGTCGACGGGAGCGTGGCCCAAGTCGGCCCGTCGGCCACTGGCGCTTTGCGCGTCGCAGTGACGACGCCGGTCACACCCGGGAAGTCCGCCAGCATCTGAATCACCCCTTCGGGTGGTATGCAGGCAAGGCCTGCTGGCCGATCGGTATATGTGTCGCGTGTTGTTGGACGCGTCGGGGTACTGCGTCGGTGACCGGTTCTGCACTGCCTCAGATGCTTCGCCCTCGTGCCCTGGGGCCCGGTGATCTCGTCGTTATCGCATCGCTGTCCGGGCCGCTCCATACTGCTTACGAGCCCGACCTCGAGCAGGCGGTGGTCGTGCTCGAGCGGACGGGATTACGCGTGCGTCGGGCACCGCTCCTCGAAGCGGGGCGACACCATTGGTGCAGCGCGGCGCGGTCGGCGGAGATCGTAGAGGGGTTCAGCAGAGGGGTTCAATGGACTACTGCGTGATCCTAGATGCGCGCGATCCTCGCGCATGACGGCGGCCAGACGGCGCTCCGCTACCTCGACCTGATCGACGTCAAGGCGATCACTGCCGACCCCAAGCCGATCCTCGCGGTGTCGGTCGATGCCGCTCACCAGGCCGCGTCCCCGTGCAGTTCACACGGGCTGGGCGAGGACGCGCGGATGAGGCCCGGGCGGCCGCCGCGAGAGCCACCCACGGCAGCGCCGCCGTGGGCGCTGGTCCGGATGAATTCGCCCTTGAACAGCGCCACTTGGCGGCGTCGCCGCACTCGCTAGTACGTGTAGAAGCCCGAGCCGGTCTTCCGGCCCAGCCGGCCCGCCTCGACCATGCGCTGGAGCAGCGGGGGAGCGGCGTACAGCGGCTCCTTGTACTCGGCGTACATCGAGTTGGCGATGGAGACGACGGTGTCCAGGCCGATCAGGTCGGACAGCTTCAGCGGGCCCATCGGGTGGGCGCAGCCCATCTCCATGCCGTTGTCGATGTCCTCGCGGCTCGCGATGCCGGACTCGAACATCCGGATCGCCGAGAGCAGGTAGGGCACGAGCAGCGCATTGACCACGAAGCCGGAGCGGTCCTGGGCGCGGATGGCGTGCTTGCCGAGCGCCTTCTCGGCGAAGACCTGGGCGCGGCTGAGGGTGCCCTCGGAGGTGGTGAGCGCCGGGATCAGCTCGACCAGCTGCTGCACCGGGGCGGGGTTGAAGAAGTGCACGCCGATGACGTGGTCGGGGCGGGAGGTGGCGACCGCCAGCTTCACCAGCGGGATGGAGGAGGTGTTGGAGGCCAGGATCGCGTCCGGCCGGGTCACCACCTGGTCCAGCACCTGGAAGATCTCGGTCTTCACCTGCTCGTTCTCCACGACGGCCTCGATGACCAGGTCGCGGTCGGCGAACTCGCCGAGGTCGGTGGTGAAGGCCAGGCGCGCCTGCGTGGCGTCCCGCTCCTCCTCGGTGATCTTGCCGCGCTCGGCGGCCTTGGCCAGGGAGTTGTACAGCCGGGTACGGCCGATCTCCAGTGCCTCGCCGGTGGTCTCGGCGACCATGACGTCCAGTCCCGCGCGGGCGCACACCTCGGCGATGCCCGCGCCCATCTGGCCGCAGCCCACGACTCCGACGCGCTCGATGTCGGTCACATCGTTCCCTTCGCTGGTTCTCCGGCTCGATGGCAGGACTCCGGGTTCGGCGCCTGCTCCGATCGTGCACGTTACCGCCAAGTATCGATGATCGATCGTCCGGGTGGGTGCATTCTGGGGCGCGGAACGATCCGTGACGGAGCGGATCCGGATGGTATGGGGGTGTACGGATGGGGAGACTGTCACGGCGGGCCTTCACCCTGGCGGCGCTGTCCACGCTGGCCACGGCGCCGGGCGCGGCGGCCGTACCGGATCACCGGCACCGCGCGAGCGCCGAGATGCGGGGTGTGTGGATCGCCACGGTGGCCAACCGGGACTGGCCCTCGCGGCCCGGACTGACGGCCGGCGAACAGCGCACCGAACTGATCGCCCACCTCGACAAGGCGGTCCGTGCCCGCCTCAACACGGTGATCCTCCAGGTGCGGCCCACCGCCGACGCCCTGTGGCCGTCACCGTACGAGCCGTGGTCCGAGTATCTCACCGGCACCCAGGGCGAGGACCCCGGATGGGACCCGCTCGGCACCGCCGTGCAGGAGGCCCACGCCCGCGGTCTGCAACTGCACGCCTGGTTCAACCCGTACCGGATCGCGAACCACACCGACCCGAGCCGCCTGGCCGACGGGCACCCGGCGCGCCTCCACCCCGACTGGGCGGTGCCCTACGGCGGGAAGCTGTACTACAACCCCGGCCTGCCGCAGGTCCGCGCCTTCGTCCAGCGGGCCATGCTGGACGCGGTCGCCCGGTACCCGGTCGACGCCGTCCACTTCGACGACTACTTCTACCCCTACCCGGTCGCCGGGCAGACCTTCGACGACGACGACGCCTACGACCGTTACGGCGGCGACTTCGACAGCCGGGCCGCCTGGCGGCGGGACAACATCGACCTGCTGGTGCGGGAGATGGCGGCCGGTGTCAGGCGCATCCGCCCCGGCACCCGGTTCGGGATCAGCCCCTTCGGGGTGTGGCGCAACGCCGCCACCGACCCACTCGGCTCCGACACGCGGGCGGGCGTCCAGACGTACGACGACCTGTACGCGGACACGCGGACCTGGGTCAGGGAGCACTGGATCGACTACATCGTCCCGCAGGTGTACTGGAACATCGGCTTCGCCGCCGCCGACTACGCGGCCCTCGTGCCCTGGTGGGCGGAGGTCGCCCGGGGCACCGCGACCCGGCTCTACATCGGCGAGGCGCTGTACAAGGCGGGCGCCGCCGGACAGCCCTCGGCCTGGCAGGACCCGGTCGAGCTGTCCCGGCACCTCACCTTCGCCGCCCGGTACCCACAGGTCCGCGGCCATGTCTTCTTCGCCGCCAAGGACGTCGCCGCGGACCCGATCGGGGCGATGGCGCGGGTGATCGCCGACCACTACGGACGGTCGGCCAGCCCCCCGCGCTGATTCGCTGCTCGCTCTTCCCTGTGCTTGACCTGGCAGTCGGGTCCGGGGGACATGATCGCCTCATGCCCGTCCTGGAAACGGACGCGGTACGGCGGGTTGCCCTCGGCCCCCAGCACTTCGACCACTTCCGAGACCTGGTCGTGTTGGCCGACCACCCTGCCGTGCTGGACAAGACGGTCGCCCTTGGATGCACGCATCTACAGGCCCTCCTCACGATCACGACCGCTGCGTGACGGCGATGCACACGAGCACGGCCACAGCGGTCAGCGGAGCGGCCGGCGTGAAGTGCTCGCCCAGCAACAGCGCCGACCACACCAGTGTGAGCAGCGGCTGGGCCAACTGCAACTGGCTGGCCTTCGGGATCCCGATGACGGCCATGCCCCGGTACCAGACGACCAGGCCGAGGAACTGCGAGCCCAGCGCCACCCACAGCAGACCGGCGATGCCGTGCCCGGTGAGGTGGACGGGCTCGTACGTCAGCGCCGCCACGGCGGCCGGCACGCTCAGCGGCAGACACAGCACCAGCGCCCAGCCGATGACCTGCCACCCCGGCATCAGCCGGGCCAGCCGGCCGCCCTCGGTGTAGCCGGCGGCGCACACCAGCAGGGCCGCGAACAGATAGCCGTCGGCGACCGTGAGGGCACCGCCGCTCTGCGCGACCGTGAAGGCGACCACCGCCGCAGCCCCCGCCAGGGCGGCCAGCCAGAACCGCCGCGAGGGCCGGCTGCCGGTGCGCAGGGCCGAGAACACCGCGGTGGTCAGCGGCAGCAGCCCCACCACGACGGCGGCGTGCGCGGTGGTGGAGGTCTGCAGCGCGAGCGTGGTCAGCAGCGGGAAGCCCAGCACCACGCCGACGGCGACCACGGCCAGCCCCGGCAGATGGCGTCGCTCGGGAAGCGGGATCCGCAGGACGAGGAGACAGCCGCCCGCGACGAGCGCCGCGAGGACGCTGCGCACGGCCACCAGCGACCAGGGGCCGAAGCCCTCCAAACCCCAGGCGGTGGCCGGGAAGGTCAGGGAGAAGGAGGCGACGCCGAGGGCGGCAAGTCCGGTGCCCAGGCCCCGGTGCTCGCGCGGAGCGGTCACCGCTATCGGGGTGGTGACAGTAGCGCTACTCTGTGTTCTCATGTCTGAGCGTAGCAGCGTTGGCGAACTGGCAGAACAGCTCCGACAGGAACTGGACCGCTACTCTCCTGGTGGAAAGCTCCCGTCGAGCAGGGCCCTGGTCGACCGGTTCCGGGTGAGCCCGGTGACCGTCTCGCGGGCCCTCGCCCAGCTGGCCGCCGAGGGACTCGTGGTCACCCGGCCCGGCGCCGGCGCCTTCCGGGCCCGGCCGCGTGACGCGGAGCCGCCGGCCGGGGACACCTCCTGGCAGGAGGTCGCGCTGAGCGCCGACGGCACCAGCGACCTCGTGCCGCGCACCGTGGACGCCTCAGGCGTCACCGTCTCGCTGGCCGCCCCGCCGCCCGGGGTCCTGGAGTTCAACGGCGGCTATCCGCATCCCTCCCTGCAGCCCGAGCGGGCCATGGCGGCGGCGCTCGCCCGGGCCGGGCGGCGGCCCGGCGCCTGGGGGAGACCGCCGCTGGACGGGCTGCCCGAGCTGCGGGAGTGGTTCGCGCGCGGGATCGGCGGAGCGGTCACGGCGGCCGAGGTGCTCATCGCCGCCGGCGGCCAGTCCGCGCTGGCCACCGCGCTGCGGGCGCTCGCCCCGCCCGGCGCCCCGGTCCTCGTGGAGTCCCCCACCTACCCGGGCATGCTGGCCCTCGCCCGCGCCGCCGGACTGCGTCCGGTGCCGGTTCCCGTCGACCCCGACGGCGTGCGCCCCGAGCTGCTCGCCGACGCCTTCCGGGCCAGCGGCGCCCGGGTGTTCGTCTGCCAGCCCCTCTTCCAGAACCCCACCGGCGCCGTGCTCGCCCCCGGCCGGCGCGGCGAGGTGCTGCGCATCGCCCGCGAGGCCGGCGCCTTCGTCGTCGAGGACGACTTCGTACGGCGCCTGGTGCACGCCGACGCGGGCCCGCTGCCCCGCCCGCTGGCCGCCGACGACCCCGACGGAGTCGTCGTGCACGTCGGCTCGCTGACCAAGGCGACCTCGCCCAGCTTCCGGGTGAGCGCCCTGGCCGCGCGCGGGCCGGTGCTGGAGCGGCTGCGCGCCATCCAGGTCGTGGACAGCTTCTTCGTGCCCCGGCCGCTGCAGGAGGCGGCCCTGGAACTCGTCGGTTCACCGGCCTGGCCGCGTCATCTGCGCGCGCTGTCGGCCGAGTTGAAGGTCCGCCGGGACGCCATGACGAGCGCGCTCGCCCACCGCCTGCCGGAACTGGTCCTGCCGCACATCCCGTCCGGCGGCTACCACCTGTGGCTGCGCCTGCCCGAGGGCATCGAGGAGTCGGCCCTGAGCGCCGCCGCCCTGCGCGCCGGTGTCGCCCTCACCCCCGGCCGCCCCTACTTCAGCGCCGAGCCGCCCGCGGCCCACCTGCGCCTGAGCTTCGCCGCGGTCGCGGGGACCGGAGAGATCGCGGAGGGGGTGCGGCGGCTGCGGGGGGCGTACGACGAGGTGCGCTAGGTGCACTCGGCCGGGAGGCCGGTGACACGCCTGCCACCGGTGGCCGGGGATCCGCGCCCCGGAGCCGTCCGCGCCCGTCCGCGCCCGTCCGTGAGCGGCCGTGCGCCCGCGGTGACGCACGGCGGTCAGGCCTTGACCTGCTCTCCCGCACGGCTCACCATCACCGCATGCCACTGAGGGTGACGTTCGTCGCCGCCGCGCGCAGTTCCCCGCTGCTCGCGGAGCGCTTCGAGGACGACCGGCAGCTGGACCAGGCCGGCTGGGACGAGGTGCAGCGCGTCGCCGGGGAGCTGCTGCCGCTGGCCGCGGCCGAGCTGCGCTACTGCTCGCCGACCCCGCGCAGCCGGGCCACCGGCGACGCCCTCGGCTACGCTCCGCTGGTCCAGCCGGCGCTGCGGGACTGCGGCATGGGCCGCTGGCGCGGGCTGACCCTGGGCGAGGCGATGGCCCGCGAGCCGCAGGCGGTGGACGCCTGGCTCGCCGACCCGCGGTCCACCCCGCACGGCGGCGAGTCCCTGCTGGACTTCATCTCCCGGGTGGGTGGCTGGCTGGACACCCGGCCGGTGGACGACGGCGGCCGGATCGTCGCGGTCGCCGAACCCTCGGTGATCCGCGCGGCCCTGGTCTACGCCCTGAAGGCGCCGCCGGCGACCTACTGGAACATCGACGTGCGCCCGCTGTCCACGACCACCGTCAGCGGCCGCTCCGGCCGCTGGAACCTCCGCCTCGACGGGGCCTGCGCTCAGCCCTCGCGCACGTAGTCGGTGGTGAGCAGCAGATCCTTGGCCGGGCCGCCGACCCGCCACACGGTGCGCCAGTGGTCCGCGTCCCGGACGGTGAACTCGCCCCGGTAGAGGTCGGCGGCGCAGGGGTGTTCGGCGACGTACCGGCCCGAGGTCAGATCCAGCGCGTGGAAGGGCCGCCCGTCCGCGAACCGCACGTCGGCGGCGCCGGGCGTGGGTCCCGGCAGGAACCGCAGCGTCCGTGTCGCGGGGCGCGTCACGCCCTGCCAGGTGAACGTGCCGGACTCCTCGTGCAGCAGGCCGCCGCCGTCGAGGGGGCCGAAGACGGTGGTTCCGGAGAAGCGTCCCTCGTCGCCGCCGTCCAGATCCCGCACGCTCCGCTCCACGCGCCAGCGCCCCGCGAGATGCGCCAGCACATCGGCGACCGGCCACACCTCGCCCGTCACCGCGGCCTCCGGGAGCGGCGGTGCGGGCCGTCGGGGGAGTCGGCGGGCGACCTGTGCCCGGCCTGGGCCCGGAGCTCGGCGTGTGCGGCGTGACCGGTGGGGCGGAACGCCTCCTCGTACGCCGCGAGCGCGGCGCCGACGCCCCCGCCGGCGGCAGCCGGGCGGCGGATCACGCGCGCGAAGCAGGTGCGGAGCGCCACGGTGACGGCGAAGAAGCCGAGCACGATCGCGTACCGCGGCAGCCCGTCCATGCCGCCGAGCTTACGCGCCGGCCCGCGCCCGTCCGTGTCCGCCCCCTTGACGTGCTCACACCCCTCGGTGCCGGTCCGTGCCGTGTGGCGCCGTCCGGGACCGTCTCACACGCCGAAGTACTTCTGGGCCGCCCGCACCCCCGCCACCAGCGCGTCGACCTCGGCCGGGGTGTTGTAGACGTAGAAGCTCGCCCGGGTCGTCGCCGGGATGCCGTACCGCTTCACGATGGGGCGCGCGCAGTGGTGGCCGACGCGGACGGCCACGCCCCGCTCGTCCAGCACCTGGCCCACGTCGTGCGGGTGGATGCCGTCGACCGTGAAGGAGACGGCCGAGCCGCGGCCGGCGAGGTCGCGCGGGCCGACGATCCGGACGCCCGGGACCTCGGCGAGCAGCTCCAGGGCGCGGGCGGTGAGCGTGTCCTCGTACGCCGTCACCTCCGCCATGCCCAGCCGCTCCAGGTACTCCACCGCGGCGGCGAGCCCGACCGCCTGCGCGGTCATCGGCACGCCCGCCTCGAAGCGCTGCGGCGGCGGCAGGAAGGTGCTGCGGTTCATCTCCACGATCTCGATCATGGAGCCGCCGGTGAGGAACGGCGGCAGTCCGGCGAGCAGGTCCGACCGGCCCCACAGCACGCCGATGCCGTTCGGGCCGAGCATCTTGTGCCCGGAGAAGGCGAGGAAGTCGGCGCCCAGCTCCGTCACGTCGACCGGGCGGTGCGGGACGGACTGGGCGCCGTCCACGACCACCAGGGCGCCATGGGCGTGCGCACGGTCGGCGAGTTCCCGCACCGGGTTGAGCGTGCCGAGGACGTTGGACTGGTGGGTGAGGGCCAGCACCTTGGTGCGCTCGTCCAGCAGCTCCGCGGCCCGGGACACATCGAGCCGGCCCTCGTCGGTGAGCCCGAACCACTCCAGGCGCGCCCCGGTCCGCTCGGCCAGCTGCTGCCAGGGGACCAGGTTCGCGTGGTGCTCCATCTCCGTCACCACGATCCGGTCGCCGGGGCCGATCCGGCCGGCGTTGCCGAGCGCGTAGGCGACGAGGTTCAGGCCCTCGGTGGTGTTCTTGGTGAAGACCACCTCGTCGTCGGCGGCACCGATGAACCGGGCGACCGTGTGCCGCGCCCCCTCGTACGCCTCCGTCGCCTCGCCCGCCAGCTGGTGCGCCCCGCGGTGCACGGCCGCGTTGCGGGTCAGGTAGAAGTCCCGCTCGGCGTCCAGGACCGGCAGCGGCTTCTGGGTGGTGGCCCCGGAGTCCAGGTAGACCAGCGGGGCGCCGCCGTCCAGGGTCCGCTCCAGGATCGGGAAGTCCTTGCGCAGCGCGTCCACGTCGAAGGCCACGACGTCTCACCTCTCACGGTTTCATGCTTGATTCTCCGTGAGACACGCTAAGCCGTCCTCACGGAGAACCGCAAGCGTTACCATGAGAGCCGTGGATCACGAGACCCCCGTCTACCTGCATCGGCTCCCGGTCCCGGGCGAGGACCGGTACGTCTGTCTGGCGCTGGTCAACACGCGGTTCACCGTCAGCCACGGCCGCGTCGACCTGCTCGACGGCACCGAGGCGGCCCATCTGTGGCTCGTCCGGCACGCCCTGCTGCCCGACCGGGTGGAGCTGGGCGGCCGGCAGCCAGGCAGGCTCCGCGCCCTCCGCGAGGCCCTGCGCTCCCTCTTCGAGGCCCGCACCGCCGGAATCCACCCGCCCGCCGAAGCCCTGGACACCTTCAACGCCGCCCTCGCCGCCGCCCCCGCCACCCCCCGGCTCACCTGGACGGCGGAGGGACCGCGCCGCGCCGACGTGCCCGACGCCGGCGACCCGGCCGCCGCCGCGCTCTCCCTGCTCGCCGAGGACGCCGCCGACCTGCTCACCGGTACCGACGCCGGGCAGCTCACCGAGTGCGCCGCCCAGGGCTGCGCCCGCTGGTTCCTGCGCTCCCACGGCGCCCGCCGCTGGTGCACCACCAAGTGCGGCAACCGGGTCCGGGCGGCCCGCGCCTACGCGGCCCGGAAGGCCGGTTCACCTTGAGAACACCTTGCGGAAATCAGAGATTTCCCTGGGTGTCATGAAATTCATGCGGTGTTTCCCGTATTCGGAGTGCGGCGCGCCATTTTTCGGTGCGCGCACAACCAACCGGAAAAACGAACCGTCTACGTGGGCGAAATGACGGACACGCGTTCATGGGGGACCGCCGGAAAATGCAAAAGGCTGTGGAATCGGCAACCCCTGCCCCGCGCGCCCCCGCCCCGCGCGCCCCCCCGCGAGCTGCACGTGGTCCAGCGCGCGCCGCGCGGCAAGGGCCAGCTG
>NZ_JBFBBK010000039.1:0-39588 GCF_040682635.1 Streptomyces sp. NPDC051133 | reverse complement strand
TTCGTCCATGAGGTGCTCGAAGGGCACCACCCGGCCCGCGTTGAGTACGAGCACCGCCAGTGTCTCCCGCCCCACGCGCCGCCGCCCTGCTCGCGGCGGCCTTCACCGCGGCCGTGTTCTGCGCCGCCGACGCCCTCGCGCGCACCTACCCCTTCGGCCCCCGCACTCGCAGCGTCAGCGACCTGGGCAACCAGTACGTGCCCTTCCACGCCCACCTGTGGGACCTGCTGCACGGCCACGCCGACGGCGGGCTCCTCGTCAACTGGCAGTCCGGCTACGGCTCCAGCTTCCTGCCCGATCTCGGCACCTACCTCGGCAGCCCCTTCGCCCTGCTCGTCGCCGTCTTCCCGCGCGACCGGATCGACCTCGCGGTGTACGCCGTCACCGTCCTGAAGGCCGCGTCCGCCGCGGCCGCCATGGCGTGGCTGCTGCTCGTCCTGCGACCGGGCCGCACCTGGGCGGCGGGCCTGCTCGGTGCCTCCTACGCGCTGTGCGGCTGGACCCTGGCCGACGCGGACTACAACCCGATGTGGCTCGACGGCCTGGTCGCCCTGCCCCTGCTCTGCCTGGTCGGTGAGTGGGTCCTCGCCGGGCGGCGCAGGCTCCCCGGCGTCCTGATCGTCGCCCTCGCCTGGACCGCCAACTTCTACACCGCCTACATGGCCACCCTCGGTGCCGGACTGGTCCTGCTGCTGCGCCTGCTGCTCGCCCGTCCGTCCCGACGGCAGGCCCTCGCCGCGGCCGGCCGGGCCGCCCTCACCGTCGCCCTCGGCGTGGGTCTCGCCGCCCCGCTCGTCACGGTGATCTGGTTCGGCACCCGGCACGCCCACCCGGGCCGCGTCCGCCCGTTCACCCCCGTACCCGGCGAGGACCTGCTGGCGCGGCTGCTGCCCGCCACGTACGGCTTCGGCTCCCCGGCTCTCTACGTCGGCACCACGACCCTGCTGCTCGCCCTCGCCCTGCCCTTCCACCGGGCGGTCCCGGTCCGGGTCCGCGTCGGCTGGACGGCCCTGGTGCTCGCGGTCACGCTGTCGCTCCAGTGGGCGCCCACCAGCCTGGTCTGGCACGCCTTCGCCACCCCGCAGGGCAGCTCCTACCGGCAGGCCTTCGTGCCGTGCGGGCTGCTCGTCATCGCCGCCTGGCACACGCTGTCCCACGGCCCCCCGGGGCGGCGCGCGCCGGCCGCCGCGACCGCGCTGCTCGCCCTGACCGCCGCGCTCGCGAGCCGCAGCGGCCTGGTGCGCCCCCACACCTGGCCGGTGCTGCTGCTCGCCGTCGGCGGCACCCTGTGCGGACTCGTCCTCCTGGGGCGTGCCGGATCGCGGACCAGGCTCGCCGGTCTGGCCGTCGTCCTCCTGCTCGGCGCCCAGTTCGGCGAGACGGCCGCCACCTCCGCCGTGACCACTGGGCTGCGCCTGAAGCATCTGGACGACTACGCGCCCTGGGGGCGGCGGCAGGAGCGGCAGGCGGCGCAGATCGCCGGGGCCGACGGCTGGCCCCGCTACCGCACGGACCCCGGCCGCGAACAGACCGCCGGCAACGATCCGTTGCTGGTGGGCGGCCAGGGCGCCCAGTACTACAGCAGCCTGACCTCCGACGTCCTCAGCCGTACCCTGACCGCCCTCGGCGGCGGCTGGACCTCGCGCGGCCGCAGCGTGCAGAGCCTGGACAACGCGGTCACCGACGTCCTGTTCTCCGTCGGCGCCCGGCTGCACAACCCGCCCGACCCGCACCAGGCGGCGCCGCTCCAGGCCGGCCCCCCGCCCGGCGTGACCCGGCGCGAGGTGCCGCCCCTGGTGACCGTGCGCGCCACCCCCGCCACCGTCCCCTTCGGGCCGTCGCCGTACCGCAACCAGGAACTCCTCCTCGGCAGCCGCGTGTACACGGTGGCCCGCCTCACCGTGCGGGACGACACCGGGACGCCGGTCCCGGCGCGCCGGGTCGGCGTGGGCCACGCCCTGACGAGCCCGACGCTCACGGCCCGCTGCCCGGCCGGAACCCAGGTGAACCTGTGGGCCCCGTACTTCTCCGGCACCGCCCGGCTCGCGGGCACCGGCACCGCGACCCCGTTCACGTCCGAGTACCCGCGCAGCCGGGCCGCGATGGAACCGCTCGGCCGGACCCCCGCCTCCGGCGAGGTGCGGATCGAGCTGACCCCGAACCGCCCCGGCCGCATCCCGCCCGGCGCGGTCGGCTGCCTGGACACCGCCCGGCTGCGCGCCGCCGCCGCCCGGCTCACGGCCACCGGCGCCACCGGGGTGAGCGTCGACGACGGCACGCTGCGCGCCCGCCTGCCCGCCGGCAGCAAGGGGACCGCCGTCGTCGCCGCGCCCCGGATCGCCGGCTGGCGGTGCGCCACCGGTGACGGCGCGGCCCGGCCCGCGGGCGACTACCACGGCCTGATCGCCGTCCCCCTCGACGGCCGGTCGACCTCCCTGACCTGCACCTTCCACCCACCCGGCCTGCGGCTGGGCACGACCGTCGGGGCCGCCTCGCTGGTGACCCTCGTGCTGCTCACCGCCCTCACCGCCGTCCGCCGCAGGCGCGTTCCCGCGCCGCCCACGACCGCACCGTCGCGCGAGCGCGTGACCACCGCTTCCTGACCGCGTTCTGGGGGGAACCCACCATGCTCATCACCGTCGTCGCGCCCTGCTACAACGAGGAAGGCGTCGTCGCGCGCTTCCACGAAGAGGTCCAGAAGGTCGCCGAGGAACTGCTGCCGCTCGGCCACGACATGGAGTTCGTGTACGTCGACGACGGCAGCCGCGACCGCACCCTCACCGTGCTGACCCGCCTCGCGGACCTCGATGCCCGGGTGCGGTACGTCTCCTTCAGCCGCAACTTCGGCAAGGAGGCCGCCCTGCTGGCGGGCCTGCGGCACGCCTCGGGCGACGCGGTGATCGTCATGGACGCCGATCTGCAGCACCCGCCGGAACTGATCAAGCGGATGGTGGACCTGCGCGAACAGGGCCACGACCAGGTCATCGCCCGGCGCAGCCGCACCGGCGACCGCCTCACCCGGACCCTCACCGCGCGCCTGTACTACCGGCTCGTCAACCGCCTGGTCGACGTCGAACTCGTCGACGGCGTGGGCGACTTCCGGCTGCTGTCGCGCCGCGTGGTGGACGCGGTGCTGGACCTGACCGAGTACAACCGCTTCTCCAAGGGCCTGTTCGCCTGGGTGGGCTTCCCGAGCACCACCTTCGAGTACGAGAACGCCGTGCGCGAGGCGGGCAGCAGCTCCTGGAACCTGCGCGGCCTGCTCAACTACGGCCTCGACGGCCTGCTGTCCTTCAACAACCGGCCGCTGCGCGCCGCCCTGTGGCTCGGCATGGGCCTGCTGCTGTGCGCCGGGCTCTACACGGCCTGGATCGTGGGTGCCGCGCTGATCCACGGGGTGCAGACCCCCGGCTATGTGACCATCATCACCGCCGTCACGGCCCTGGCCGGCGTGCAGATGGTCATGCTGGGAGTGATCGGGGAGTACACCGGCCGCATCTACTACGAGGTGAAGGGTCGTCCGCACTTCCTGGTGAAGGCGACCAACGTGGAACGCACGAAAGACCTCATACCTTGAAGCGACAGATTGCCACCTTTGCCGTGGTCGGCGTGATCAACACCGCCACTTATTACTGCCTCTATCTGTTGTTGCTCACGTGGCTTCCCTATCTTGCCGCGCATGTCCTCGCCTTTTCGCTCAGCATGGTCGGATCCTTTTTCCTGAACGCCCGCTTCACCTACCGGACGCGCCCCACCTGGCGGAAATTCCTGTTGTTCCCGCTGACCAACGTCACCAACTTCCTGATCACGACGGCCGGCGTGTACGTGATCGTCGACGTCCTGCACGCCGGGAGCCGCTTCGCCCCACTGCTCGCCTCCGCGGCGGCGATCCCGGTGACCTTCGTCGTCTCCCGCTGGGTGATGCTCCCCAAGTCGATCGCATAGTCGTTGCATAAAACTGCAGAGCTACGTATAGTCATGCCATCACGAGGAGGATGGACATGGCGGTACGTGCGGCGGTGGCCGGAGCGAGCGGGTACGCGGGCGGTGAGGTCCTGCGCCTGCTCCTCGCGCACCCCGAGGTCGAGATCGGTGCCCTGACCGGGAACTCCAACGCCGGCCAGCGGCTCGGCGCGCTCCAGCCGCACCTGCTGCCGCTGGCCGACCGCGTGCTCACCACGACCACGCCCGAGGCCCTCGCCGGACACGACGTGGTCTTCCTGGCGCTGCCGCACGGGCAGTCCGCCGCCGTCGCCGAGCAGCTCGGCCCCGAGGTCCTCGTGATCGACATGGGCGCCGACTTCCGGCTGAAGGACCCGGCCGACTGGGAGACGTTCTACGGCTCCCCGCACGCCGGCACCTGGCCCTACGGCCTCCCCGAACTCCCGGGAGCCCGTGCCGCGCTCACGGGGTCCCGGCGCATCGCGGTGCCCGGCTGCTACCCCACGGCCGTCTCCCTCGCCCTGTTCCCGGCGTACGCGGCCGGACTCGCCGAGCCCGAGGCGGTGGTCGTCGCCGCGTCCGGCACCTCCGGCGCGGGCAAGGCGCCCAAGCCGCACCTGCTCGGCAGCGAGGTCATGGGCTCCATGACGCCGTACGGCGTCGGCGGCGGCCACCGGCACACCCCCGAGATGATCCAGAACCTCAGCGGGGCGGCGGGCGAGCGGGTCTCCGTCTCCTTCACCCCGACCCTGGCGCCGATGCCCCGCGGCATCCTCGCCACGTGCAGCGCGTCCGCCGTCGCCGGGGTGAGCGCGGACTCCGTCCGCGCCGCCTACGAGAAGGCCTACGCCGACGAGCCCTTCGTCCACCTGCTCCCCGAGGGCCGGTGGCCCGCGACGGCGTCCGTCTACGGTTCCAACGCCGTTCAGGTGCAGGTCGCGTACGACGCCGCCGTGGGCCGCATCATCGCGATCAGCGCCATCGACAACCTGACCAAGGGCACCGCCGGCGGTGCCGTCCAGAGCATGAACCTCGCCCTGGGTCTTCCCGAGACCACCGGGCTTTCCACGATCGGAGTCGCACCGTGAGCGTCACGGCAGCCAAGGGATTCACGGCGGCGGGCATCGCCGCCGGGATCAAGGAGAACGGCAACCCCGACCTGGCCCTCGTGGTCAACGACGGGCCCCGCCGTGCGGCCGCCGGCGTCTTCACCTCCAACCGCGTGAAGGCCGCGCCCGTGCTCTGGTCCGAGCAGGTGCTCAAGAGCGGCCAGGTCTCCGCCGTCGTCCTCAACTCCGGTGGCGCCAACGCCTGTACCGGCGCCAAGGGCTTCCAGGACACCCACGCCACCGCCGAGAAGGCGGCCGAGGTGCTCGGCCGCGGCGCCATCGAGGTCGCCGTCTGCTCCACCGGCCTGATCGGCGTACTGCTGCCCATGGACAAGCTGCTCCCGGGCGTCGAGACGGCCGCCGCGCAGCTGTCCGAGCACGGCGGCGAGAAGGCCGCCATCGCCATCAAGACCACCGACACCGTGCACAAGACGTCCGTCGTGACGAAGGACGGCTGGACGGTCGGCGGCATGGCCAAGGGCGCCGGCATGCTCGCCCCCGGCCTCGCCACCATGCTCGTCGTCCTCACCACCGACGCCGACCTCGACGGCGAGACCCTGGACCGGGCCCTGCGCGCCGCCACCAAGGTCACCTTCGACCGGGTCGACTCCGACGGCTGCATGTCCACCAACGACACCGTGCTGCTGCTCGCCTCCGGCGCCTCCGGCATCACCCCGGAGTACGCCGGGTTCGCCGAGGCCGTGACCCGGGTCTGCGACGACCTCGGCCGGCAGCTCATCGGCGACGCCGAGGGCGCCAGCAAGGACATCAAGGTCGAGGTGATCAACGCGGCGAGCGAGGAGGACGCCGTCGAGGTGGGCCGCTCCATCGCCCGCAACAACCTCCTCAAGTGCGCGATCCACGGCGAGGACCCCAACTGGGGCCGCGTCCTGTCCGCGATCGGCACCACCGCGGCCGCGTTCGAGCCGGACCGGCTGGGTGTCGCGATCAACGGCGTCTGGGTGTGCAAGAACGGCTCCGTCGGCGAGGACCGGGAGAAGGTCGACATGCGCTACCGGGAGGTGCACATCGTCGCCGACCTCGCCGCGGGCGCCGAGACCGCGACGATCTGGACCAACGACCTGACCGCCGACTACGTCCACGAGAACAGCGCCTACTCGTCATGACCACGCGTAAGCACACGGCCCTGCCCAAAGCCCAGACCCTCATCGAGGCGCTGCCCTGGCTGACCCGGCACCACGGCAAGACCGTCGTCATCAAGTTCGGCGGCAACGCCATGGTGAACGAGGAGCTGAAGGCCGCCTTCGCCCAGGACGTCGTCTTCCTGCGGCACGCCGGTCTCAAGCCCGTCGTCGTGCACGGCGGCGGCCCCCAGATCAGCGCCGCCCTCGACCGGCACGGCATCGTCAGCGAGTTCAAGGCGGGCCTGCGCGTCACCAGCGAGGACGCCATGGACGTCGTACGGATGGTGCTGGCCGGGCAGGTGCAGCGCGAGCTGGTCGGCCTGCTCAACCAGCACGGCCCGCTCGCCGTCGGCCTGACGGGCGAGGACGCCCACACCATCACCGCCACCAAACACCAGCCGGAGATCGCCGGCGAGCGGGTCGACATCGGCCGCGTCGGCGAGATCACCCGGATCGACACCGGCGCGATCGAGGCGCTGCTCGCCGACGGCCGGATCCCGGTCGTCTCCTCGATCGCCCGCTCCCAGGACGACCACCATGTCTACAACGTCAATGCTGATACGGCGGCTGCGGCACTCGCTGCGGCACTGGGCGCCGAGACCCTCATGGTCCTCACCGACGTCGAGGGCCTCTACGAGGACTGGCCGAACTCCGACGAGGTGATCAGCCGCCTCACCGCTTCCCAGCTGGAGAAGCTGCTGCCGGAGCTGAGCTCCGGCATGGTGCCGAAGATGGAGGGCTGCCTGCACGCCGTGCGCAACGGCGTGACGACCGCCCGCGTCATCGACGGCCGGGTCCAGCACTCGATCCTGCTGGAGATCTTCACCGACGAGGGCATCGGCACCATGGTCGTGCCCGACGAGCCCGAGGGGGACGCACAGTGACGGGCAACCAGGAGCTGACCCAGCGCTGGCAGGGCGCGCTCATGAACAACTACGGCACGCCGCGCCTGCCCCTCGTGCGGGGCGAGGGCGTGAAGGTGTGGGACGCCGAGGGCCGCGAGTACCACGACTTCGTCGGCGGTATCGCCACCAACGCCCTCGGCCACGCCCACCCGGCGATCGTCGAGGCCGTCAGCCGGCAGATCGGGCAACTCGGCCACGTCTCCAACCTGTTCATGGCCGAGCCCACCGTCACCCTCGCCGAACGGCTGCTGCAGCTCTTCGGCCGGGAGGGCCGCGTCTTCTTCTGCAACTCGGGTGCCGAGGCCAACGAGGCCGCCTTCAAGATCGGCCGGCTGACCGGGCGGACCCACATGGTCGCCACCGACGGCGGCTTCCACGGCCGGACCATGGGCGCCCTCGCGCTCACCGGCCAGCCCGCCAAGCAGGAGCCGTTCCGGCCGCTGCCCGGCGATGTCACGCACGTGCCCTACGGCGACGCACAGGCGCTGGCCGCCGCGGTCACCGAGGACACCGCCCTGGTGGTCATCGAGCCGGTCCAGGGTGAGAACGGCGTCGTGGTCCCGCCCGCCGGCTACCTCAAGGCCGCCCGCGCGATCACCGCCGCCACCGGCGCCCTGCTGGTCCTCGACGAGGTCCAGACCGGCATCGGCCGCACCGGCACCTGGTTCGAGTACCAGGCGCACGAGGGCGTCCTGCCCGACGTCGTCACCCTCGCCAAGCAGCTCGGCGGCGGACTGCCGCTCGGTGCCACGGTCGCCTTCGGCCGGGCCGCCGAACTGCTCCTGCCCGGCCAGCACGGCACGACGTTCGGCGGCAACCCCGTCGCCTGCGCCGCCGGGCTCGCCGTCCTCGACACCATCGACGACCAGGGCCTGCTGGAGAACGTCAAGCGGCAGGGCGCGGCGCTGCGCGAGGGAGTGGAGGCGCTGGGCCACCCGTTGATCGACCACGTCCGGAGCGCCGGCCTGCTCCTGGGTATCGTGCTCACCGGGCCACGCGCGCCGCAGGTGCAGCAGGCGGCCCAGGAGGCCGGGTTCCTGGTGAACGCCCCCGCCCCCGACGTCGTACGGCTCATGCCGCCGCTGAACCTCCACGACGACGAGGTGGGTGCCTTCCTCCAGGCGCTGCCCGGCATCCTCGAGCAGGCCCACGGGGACGGACGATCCGGAGAATGAGACGACGATGAGCCAGGCGCAGGACCACGAGCACGCGGGCGCCGGGCCCGCCGTACCGCAGACCCGCACCGCTCGGCACCGCCGGATCGTGGACATCCTCAACCGGCAGCCGGTGCGGTCGCAGAGCCAGCTGGCGAAGCTGCTCGCCGACGACGGGCTGAGCGTCACCCAGGCGACGCTCTCCCGCGACCTCGACGAGCTGAACGCGGTCAAGATCCGCAACACCGACGGCGAGCTGATCTACGCGGTGCCGAGCGAGGGCGGCTTCCGTACCCCGCGCGCGCCGCTGGGGGAGTCGGCGAAGGAGGAGCGCATGCGGCGCCTCTCCCAGGAACTGCTGATCTCCGCGGAGGCGTCCGCCAACCTCGTGGTCCTGCGCACCCCGCCCGGCGCGGCCCAGTTCCTCGCCTCGGCGATCGACCAGGCCGAACTCCACGACATCCTCGGCACGATCGCCGGTGACGACACCCTGATGCTGATCAGCCGGGACCCGAGCGGGGGACAGGCGCTGGCCGACCACATGCTGCGGCTGGCACAGAACGCGCACTGAGCCCGCGTGCGGGGCCGGGCCCGGCGGCGGAGAATGAGCGTGTGATCTTCCGCGGCGAGCGGGCAGGCGGGCGGGCAATCCCGTGGCGCCCGTCGGCCGTATACAGAAGTGTGTCGGGTTTGCGGTTCCCCGTGGGTCGCCTCCCGGACGAGGCTCTGCTGTCCGGGCTGGCCGCCGGAGACCCGGAGCTGGCCGTCGTGTTCGTACGGCGTTTCCAGCACCGGGTTTTCGGTGTCGCCATGGCGGTCACCGGGGACCAGCAGCTCGCCGAAGACGTCGCTCAGCAGACGTTCGAGCGTGCCTGGCGGCATGCGCAGATCTACGACTCGCGCCGTGGTTCGGTCACCACCTGGCTGACCACCATCGCGCACAACCTCGCCATCGACGCCGTGCGGGCGCGTCGTACGGAGCCGGTGGCCCCCGAGGACCTGGACGCCCTCCTCGGCGTCGTCACCGAGACCCCCGAGCAGTGGGCGCTGGCCGACGAGGCCTCCGCCACGCTCCGGGCCGCGGTGTCGCGGCTGCCGCGGGAACAGGCCCGGGCCCTGATGATGGCGGGTGTCTACGGGATGACGGCCCAGCAGGTCGCCGACGCGGAGAAGATCCCGCTGGGCACCGCCAAGACGCGCATCCGGGCGGCGATGGCGAAACTGCGCATCACACTGGCGGCTCCGAGGCGAGGCGACCATGTCGAGTGAGGCGAACTGCGAGAAGCTGCGGGAGATCGGCGCCGAGCTGGCGCTGGGCGTGCTGCCCGGCCGGGAGCGGGCGGACGCGATCGCCCATCTGGACCGGTGCGCCGGCTGCCGGGAGTTCGTCCGCCAGATGACGCTGCTCGGCGACCGGCTGATCGGCCTGCTGCCGGACAGCGAGCCGCCGCTCGGGTTCGAGACCAGGGTGGCGCGCAGCCTGACCCAGCGGATGGCGGACCAGGAGGGACGCAGGCCCGTGCGCGGCTTCGGCCCGCTGCGGCTGGGCCTGCGCGGCCGGGCGCGCCGGTTCCGGGTGCGGCTGGGGGCGCTGGTGGCCGGTCTCGCGGTCGCCGCCGGGTTCGCCGGCTGGGGGATCGGCTCCGCCGTCGAGACGGTCACGGCCTCGCCCCCGGCCGCCGTCCAGTCCGAGCCCATGCTGGTCGGGGACATGACCTCGGCCGGGCCCGGAGGGCAGCCCGTCGGCGAGATCTACGCCCACCCCGGCGACCCCGGCTGGATCTTCATGTCGGTCGACATCTCCGGCCACCGGCCCTCGTACACCGGCAAGGTCACCTGCCTGCTCGAACGCCCGGACGGCACGTCCGTGCGGGTCGGTGACTTCCCCGTGCGCGACGGACGCGGCCACTGGAGTGCCTGGGCCACGATCCACCCGGACTCCGTCTCCGGTGCCCGCCTGACGTCCGCCGACGGCACCGTCCTCGCCACGGCCCGTCTCGAGACCGGCTCGGTGACGACCCGGGACGCGCACGAGATGGTGCGGGAGACGTGAGGGGCCTCAGGCGGGCGGGGAGGTCCTGCGGGAGAGGCCTCAGGCGGGCGGGGAGGTCTTGAGGGCGGCGGTCAGTTCGGCGATCGTGGGCCGGGCCGTCGGGGAGGTCAGGAGGCAGGCGTCGACCGCGGCGGCCATAGCGGGCGGCAGCCGGCGCCGGGAGGAGATCGGCGGGGCGCCCTGCGCGCCCCGCGGACACGGCTCACCGGTATCGCCGGGGTCCGTCCGGTCCGCGCTCCCGCCGGTGAACGGCACGTCCCCGCACGCCACTTCGTAGAGCGTGACGCCGATGCCCCACACGTCGGCGGCGGCCGTGAGCGGCCCCTGACGGCCCTGCTCCGGCGCGCGGTAGCGGCGGGTGCCGAGCCCCGCGGGGGCGGGCCCCGGGGGCCGGGCGACGCTGAGGTCCAGCACCTTGGCGTGACCGCGGTCCACCACCACGTTGGACGGCTTGAGGTCCAGGTGCAGCAGGCCCCGGCCGTGCAGGTAGTGCACCGCCGAGCACAGCTGCACCCCGAGCAGCGCCACGTCCGAGGCGCTCGGCCGGTGCCGCAGCCGGTGCACGAGGTGGTCCAGCGTCTCCCCGGTGAGCGTCTCCAGGACGACGAGCGGCTCGGGCGAGGCGAAGGTGTCGTAGCCGCGGACCAGATGCGGGTGGGAGAGGTCCCGCAGCCACCGCCCCTCCCGCAGCAGCCGCTCGGCCAGTTGTTCCTCGCCCCGGCGGTCGGGCCGGACCACCTTGATCACGCACCGGCAGTCCCGTTCCTCGCTCCAGGCGTCGTACACGTCGAGCCAGCCGGTGCGGGCCAGATGCTCCAGGATCTCGTAGCCCGGGGCCGGTCGGGCTCCCGGTGGCAGGGGGGCCGGCCCGCTCATGACAGCACCGCGCCCGCGCTCAGCCGGTGCAGCCGGGCGTACGCGCCGTCGCGCCCCAGCAGGTCGTCGTGGACACCGTCCTCGACGACCCGGCCGTGGTCCAGCACCACGATCCGTGTGGCGTCGCGGACGGTCAGCAGGTTGTGGGAGATGACGACGGTCGTCCGCCCCGCCATGAGCCGGCGCAGCGGGTCCATGATCCGCCGGCCCGACCGGACGTCGAGCCCGGTGGTCGGCTCGTCGAGGAGGAGCACGGGCGCGTCCCTGATCATCGCGCGGGCGATCGCCAGGCGCTGGCACTGCCCGCCGGACAGGGTGCGGCCGCGCTGGCCGACCAGCGTGTCGTACCCGTCCGGGAGCCGCTCGACGAACTCGTGCGCGTCCGCGGCGCGCGCCGCCGCGACGATGTCCGCCTCCGACGCCTCGGGCCGCCCGTAGGCGATGTTCTCCCGCACGGTGCCGTGGAAGACCAGCGTCTCCTGCAGCACCACCGCGACGTTCTCCCGTACGCCGGACAGGCTCAGGTCCCGCAGGTCGGCGCCGTCGAGCAGGACGGCGCCCCGGTCGGGGTCGTAGAAGCGCAGCTGCAGCTTGGCGACGGTCGACTTGCCGGCGCCGCTCGCCCCGACCAGCGCCAGTGTCTCTCCGGGCGCCACCTGGAAGGACACGTCCGACAGCGCCCACGCGGCCGCGCCGGGATAGCGGAACCAGACGCCGTCGAACTCCACCGCGCCCCGCGCGCGGCCGATCCGCCGGGCGCCCGGGCGGTCGGTGACCTGGGGCTTCTGGTCCAGCAACTCGATGATCCGCTCGGCCGAGGCGGAGGCCGCGTAGAAGGTGGTGCCGAGCCCGGACAGGCCGTGCACCGGGCCGTAGAGCTTGCCGATCAGCGCCAGGAAGACCAGCAGCCCGCCCAGCGTGAGCTGTCCCTGGGCCAGTTTCCAGGTGCCGAGGCCCAGCACCGCGAGAACTCCGCACACTTCGATGATCTCGACCAGGGGCCCGTACACGGACCGGATCCGCGCCGAGGCCATCGCCGCCCGGAACCTGCCGACGTTCTCCCGGTCGAACCGGTGCTCCTCCCACCCCTGCCGGTTGTACGCCTGCACCAGGACGACGTTGCCGAGCGCCTCCTCGGCGATCGCGCTGAGCGAGCCGCTGCGCCGTCTGCGCTCCCGGGACGCGGCCTTGATCAGCCGTGCGAAGTGCCGGGCGGCGGCCCAGAACAGCGGCACGATGGCCAGGGCCAGGAGGGTCAGGTCCCACCGCAGGTAGAGCAGGAGGCCCAGGAAGACACCCAGCTGGGTCACGTAGTAGAGGATGTCCGCCACGCCCGAGAGCAGGAACGTCTCCACCGCGTCGACGTCCCCGGTGACGCGGGACAGCACGTCCCCGAGCCGCCGCCGTTGGAAGAAGCCCAGCGACAGGCCCTGCACGTGCCGGAACACGTCGGAGCGCAGGGAGAGCAGGAAGCGCTCGCCGACCCAGGTGGAGAGCACGTTGTCGGCGAACCGCAGAATTCCCGAGCAGACGATGAGGCCCAGGTACGCCGGCGCGATCCAGAGCAACGGCCGCAGGTCGCGGGGGACGAGCACACCGTCCACGACGATCTTGAAGAGCCAGATCTCCGCGGCGTCGGCCAGCGGGCCGACCAGGCTGAAGAAGAGCACGGGCACGAGCCAGCGGCGGCCGCCCCGCGTGTAGGGCCAGAACCGCCGGAACACCTCGCGCGGCGAGACGGCGGGCGCGGCGGCGACGACGGCGTCGGAGGTGTCCCCGACCGAGAGCAGACGCCGCAGGAGATGCGCCATGGGATGCGTTCCTCGGGGAGCGGCGGAGCGGACCGGGTCCTCCGGCCACCGGTCCGCTCCGCCTCATGTGTGATCAGTAACCGCCGTGGCCGCCGTGACCACCGTGGTCTCCGTGGCCGTGGTCGCCGTGGTCTCCGTGGCCGTGGTCGCCGTGACCGTGGTCGCCGTGGTCACCGTGGCCGTGACCGCCGTGCCCCGAGAAGTCGTGGCCCGACGAGAAATCGCCGTGGTCCCGGTGCATGGCCGGGAACAGGCTGGTGAAGATGGCCATCGCGTTCCTCCTGAAACTTGGTGCACATGAGGTACGTGTCAGGGGGGACGTCGGATGGCTTTTCCGCGAAAAAAAATTCTGTTTTCAACCCAATCGTGCGGCCAGCCCGCCGGTGCACCGCACCTCGTCCCCGGCCGTGATCAGCAGGGCCTCCACCCCGGGCAGCGCCTCCAGCCAGGCCAGCCCGGTGCGCGACCCCATCGCGAACGCGGCGGTGGCCCAGCAGTCCACCCACGTCAGCCGCGGCCCCACCACCGTCACCGACACCAGGTCCGTCACCGCCGGCCTTCCGGTGCGCGGATCCACGATGTGCGCACCGCGCTCGGCCGTACCGGACGTCGCCACCGACAGCTCGTCCACTCCCGCCGCCGAGATCACCGCGGCCAGACCGCCCGGGCGCAACGGGTCCGCGACGCCCACGCGCCACGCCCGCTGCGGCTCCGGCGCGCCCAGCATCTGCACGTCCCCGCCGCCGTTCACGCTGACCCCGCACACCCCGGGCACGTCCGCCAGCAGCCGCGCCGCCCGCTCGGCCGACCAGCCCTTGACGATGCCGGTGGGATCCGGCGAACCCCGGTACCGGATGCTGAACCAGCCGTCGCTCACCCGCTCCGCCTCGGCCGCCAGCTGAAGCACCTCGGCCACCTCGGGAGCGCACCGGTCCACGGTCAGCTCGCCCCGGGCCAGCCGGGACACCTCGCTGTCCTCGCGGTAGGTGCTGAACAACGCGTCCACCCGGTGCAGGCCGGCGACGGCCTCGGTGAGCGCCGCCCGTACGGCACCGGGTTCCCCGCCGCGGACGTCGAAGGAGAAGACGGTCCCCATGACCTCCTCCGCATGGCGCACCGCGGCGGGAGCCCCGGCCGGCTCGGCCACCGTCTCAGCCACCGGCCTGGTCCAGCGCCGACTGCAGCGACTGCCGGTAGCCGGTGCTGGTGTAGGTGGCGCCGGAGACGGCGTCGATGTTCGCGTTCCCGGCCGTCACGGCCTCCTGGTTGAGCTTGGGCACGGCGAGCGCCGTCTTCTGGTCGCTGAGGCCGCCCTTGGGCGCCTGCACCGCCGCGGCCTGGGTGATCTTCCCGCCGCTGACGGTGATCCGCACCTGGACCGGGCCGTACTGGGTCTGCGCGACCTTTCCGGTGACGGTACGCGCCCGCGCGGACCCCGACGACCCGGCGGACGACCCCGACGACCCGGCGGATGACCCGGACGACCCCGAGGGCCCGGCAGCGGCCCCTGCCGACCCCGCCGACTTCACCTTGTCCAGCGCCGACTGCAGCGACTTCTTGTAGCCGTCGCTGGTGTACGTCGCCCCGGACACCGCGTCGATCCCCGCGCTCTGCGCGGCCACCGCCTCGCGGTTGAGCCTGGGCACGGCGAGCGCCGTCTTCTGGTCGCTGAGGCCGCCCTTGGGCGCCTGCACCGCCTCCGCCTTGGTGATCTTCCCGCCCGCGACGGTCAGCCGTACCTGCACGGTCCCGTACTGCGTCTGCGTCGCGTCACCGGTGACCGTGCCGGAGCCGGCTGCGGCCTGCCCGCCGCCCTGGGTGCCGCCCTGCGGGGACGTCTGCCCCGCCGCGGTCTGCTGCGGCGCCGCGCCCACCGCCGACGCGGAAGCCGGGTCCGACGCCGGCTTCAGCGACAGCAGCAGCACGACACCGGACACCGTCGCCGCCGTGGCCAGCACGACCCGCCGAAGGGGGTGACTCTTCCTCATCTGTCCGTAGCTCCCTAGCTGCCGCTCACATCTCGAACGACTCGTGATGGATGCGGCGGGCGGGGACCCCCGCGCCGCGCAGTGCCTCGTACACCGACTGCGCGAACCCGGGCGGGCCGCACATGAAGACGTCGTGACGGTCGATGTCCGGGATCTTCCGCTCCAGGTTCTCCGCGGAGATGTCCGGCCGCTCACCCTCCGGGCTGTTCACCGCGTACATCAGCCGGGCGCCCCGCTCGTCGGCGATCTTCGACAGCTCGTCCCACAGCGCCAGGTCCTGCGTGGTGTTGGCCCGGTAGAGCAGGGTGATGTCCCCGGCCGCGCCCGGCAGCGTCTCGAACAGCGCCCGCATCGGCGTGATGCCGACCCCGCCCGCGACCAGCAGCACCTTGCCCCGGCTGCGGCGCTGCGCGGTGAGCGCGCCGTAGGGGCCCTCGGCCCACACCTTGGTGCCGGGCGTCAGCTCGCGCAGCCGGGCGCTGTGGTCGCCGATCGCCTTCACCGTGATCCGCAGCATGTCCGGGCGGGGCGCCGCCGACAGCGAGTAGGGGTGCGAACTGAACCGCATCCCGGGGGCGCGGAACCGCCAGCGGAAGAACTGGCCCGCCTCCGCGCCCATCCGGTGCAGCTTCCGCCCGCCGATCAGCACCGACACGATGCCGGGCGTCTCCTCGATCACCGCCTCCACGCGCATCCGGTGTTTCAGGTTCAGCCGGATCGGGGCGAGGATCCGGTACCAGACCACCAGCGCGGTGACCACGCCGTACAGGCCGTACCAGAAGGTCTTGGCGGCCGGCTCGACCGCGAAGTCGTTGCCGGTGGTGATCTGGTGCCAGAAGGTCAGGAACACCGCCGCGTACGTCAGCAGGTGCACGTGGTACCAGGCGTCGTACGGCAGCCGGCGGCGCACCGGGCCCACCGACGTCAGCCCGATGACCACGAACAGGCCCATGCCGATGGCGGCCTTGCCCATGTCCGGCAGCTGCTCGACGGAGGTGACGGTCTGCTGCACGATGTCGCCGAGCGACTTGCCGGCCTGCAGCGCGTACCCCCACATGGTGAGGAAGACGTGCGCCACGATCAGGCAGAGCGTGTACCGGCCGCTCATCGCGTGCCAGCGGGCGACCCGGTCCGAGCCGACCCGCCGCTCCAGCGCGGGCACCCGCGCCATCTGGAGCACGACCAGCGCCATCAGGTAGCCGGCCAGCAGACCGGTGATCCGGCCCGCGTTGAGGATCCTGCCGTTGTCGTCGGCGATGGACGGGGTGTTGTGCCACCACAGCCACAGCACGGCCGCCGCCCCCGCCCAGACGGCGAGCAGCAGCGGGACGGCCGGGGAGCGGCGCGGGCGGATGCGGCGCATCGTCTGGCGGCGGGCGGCACGTCCGCCTGCGAGCGTGGTGGACACGGTTCCTCCGTGGGCACTTGTCCGTTGGCCCACAGATACGTGCCGCGTCGGCCGAGTGTTCAGAGCCCCGCCGAGTCCAGCGCGGACTGCAGTGACTGCCGGTAACCGTCACTGGTGTACGTCGCTCCCGACACGGTGTCGATCTGCGCGCTCTGCGCCGCGAGCGCCTCGCGCCGCAGCTGGGGCAGGGCGTAGCTGTTGATCTCCTGGTCGCGCGGGTTGTCCTGCGGGTAGTCCACGGCCGTCACGTCGGTGAGCGTGCCGCCCCTGATGGTCACCCGCACCTGGACCGGGCCCCAGCGGGTCCGGACGGTGTTCCCGGTGGCCGTCCTGCTGCCGGTCCCCGTCCCCTGGCCGGAGCCGCCCGGTGAGCTCGATCCGCCGGCGGACGGGGCCGAACTGCTCGACACCGAGGGCGACTTGCCGCTCGCCGACGCCAGCGTGGGGCCGGTGTGCGGTTTCAGCGACAGCAGCAGCACCATCCCGGAGACGGTGGCGGCACTCGCCAGCACGATCCGGCGCAGGGGGCGGTTCTTCTTCAGGGCGTGCATCAGGTCTCCGCCTCACAGCTCGAACGACTCGTGGTGGATACGGCGGTCCGGCACCCCGGCCGCCCGCAGCGCCGCGTACACGTCCTGCGCGAAGCCGTGCGGGCCGCAGATGTAGACGTCGTGGCCGGCCAGGCCCGGGAACGTGGCGCGCAGGGACTGAGCCGTGATGCTCGGCCGCTCGCCGCCCGGCCCGTTCAGCGCGTACAGCACCTGCCCGCCCCGCCAGCGGGCGATCGCCTCCAGCTCGCCGCCCAGCGCCAGGTCCTCGGCGGAGCGGGCCCGGTACAGCAGGGTGACCTCGCCGGGCAGCGTCTCGAACAGCGCCCGCAGGGGGGTGACGCCGACGCCGGCCGCGATCAGCAGCGCGTGCCGGCCGGTGGCCCGGTCGGCGGTCAGGGAGCCGTAGGGGCCCTCCGCCCACACCCGGGTGCCGGGCCTGAGCAGGGCGACGGCCGCGCTGTGGTCGCCGAGCGCCTTGACCGTGATCCGCAGCAGGTCAGGGCGCGGTGGCGCGGACAGGGAGTACGGGGTCGACGCCCAGCCCATGCCCTCGCCGAGGAACCGCCAGCGGAAGAACTGTCCCGGACGCGCCCCCAGCTCCTCCAGGTGCCGCCCGCGCAGGACGACCGAGTACACACCCGGAGCCTCCTGCTGCACCGACTCCACCCGCAGCCGGTGCCGCCGGTTGAGCCGCACCGGGGCGAGGACCCGGTACCGGAGCACCAGGGCGGCCACCCCCAGGTACAGCGCGTACCAGGCGGCGGTCGCGACCGGCTTGCCGTTGAACTCGTCGCCGAGCGTCAGCTGGTGGAAGAAGGCCAGGAAGACCGCCGCGTACGTCAGCAGATGGACGTAGTACCAGAACTCGTAGCTCGTGCGGCGGCGCGCGGCCCGGGCCGAGGTGACGCCGACGGCGAAGAGGATCACCGTGCCGGCGGTGGCCTTGAGCATGTCCGGGTAGTCCAGCACGACGGTGACCGTCTCGTGCCACAGCGAGGCCCGGTCCTGCGCCGCGTACCCGGTGAGGATCAGCGCGATGTGCGCGACGAGCAGGCAGACCGTGTACCGGCCGGCCATCGCGTGCCAGCGCGCCACCCGGTCCGACCCGACCCGGGTCTCCAGCAGCGGCACCCGCGCCATCAGGCCGACGAGCACCGCGCAGGCGTACCCGCACAGCAGCCCAGCGATCCGCCCGGCGCCGGTCAGCCAGCCCGCCGCACCGACCACGGACCCGGTGTCCGCCCACCACGGCGCGACCGCGGCCGCCGCCCCCGCCCACAGCACGGCCAGCACGGCGCCCGCGGGGGAGCGCCGTGCGGTCACGGGCAGGGACGGGGCCGCCCGCCTCGTCTCCACGGTGGTCATCAGTACCGTTCCCTTCGTCCGTCGTGCCAGGCCACTGTGCGGGCCGAAGCTCTGAGCGGCCTCTGAAAAGAGCCTCTTCAGAGCGGACTCAGAGGGTGTTCTCAGACCCGGTTCACAGACCGGCGGCAGCACTCAGAGAAAACTCACAGCCGCCGGGGGCACCGGCCGCCCGGCGCAGGGGCGATGCTGGGAGGCGCGATGAACACCACCCGTTCCGGCCGCCCGGCCCTCACCCGCCCCGACGGCACCTCGCTGCGCGTCCTCGTCGTCGACGACGACCCCGACCTCGCGGAGGTGCTCACCGGGGCCCTGCGCTACGAGGGCTGGGAGGTCCGCGCGGCCGGCGACGGCGCCTCCGCTCTCACCGCCGCGCGCGAGCTGCTGCCCGACGCCGTCGTCCTGGACGTGATGCTGCCGGACACCGACGGCTTCGCCGTGCTGCGCCGGCTGCACGAGGTGCAGCCCGACGTGTGCGTGCTCTTCCTCACCGCACGGGACGCCGTCGAGGACCGGATCGCCGGCATCACGGCGGGCGGCGACGACTACGTCACCAAGCCCTTCAGCCTGGAGGAGGTCGTCGCCCGGCTGCGCGGCCTGCTGCGCCGCGCGGGCATGGCCCGGCAGTCGGAGGAGGGGCCGCGGCTGGCCGTGGGCGACCTGGTGATGGACGAGGAGGCCCGCGAGGTCACCCGGTCCGGCGAGCTGGTCGAACTCTCCCCGACCGAGTTCGAACTCCTGCGCTTCCTCATGCGCAACCCGCGCCGCGTGCTCAGCAAGGCCCAGATCCTCGACCGGGTGTGGTCCTACGACTTCGGCGGCCGGGCCCACGTCGTCGAGCTGTACATCTCCTACCTGCGCAAGAAGGTCGACGCGGGCCGCGAACCGATGATCCACACCGTGCGCGGGGCGGGCTACGTGCTGAAGCCGGCGGCCAGGTGAGCCGCCCGGCCGGCTTTCGGCGCCCGCGCCGGCTGCCCCGCCCCCGCACCCTGCGCGCCCGGCTCACCGTCGGCCTGGTGGTCCTGCTGGCGGTGAGCTGCGCGGCCGTCGGCCTGGCCGCGGTCCTCGAGCTGAACGGCTTCCTCACCCAGCGCCTGGACGAACAGCTCGCCCAGGTCGGCACCCGGTTCCCGGAGAGCCTGGAGCACAACGGCCGGCTGCCGGACGATCACGACGGCGACGAGCGCGGCGACACCCGCCGGATGGCCACCGGCACCTTCGGCGCCCGGCTGCTGGACGGCACGGTCACCAACAAGGGCCTGATCCGCAGCGGCGACCCGTCCGCCGACCTGGCCGTCACCCTGACCGCACAGGACGCGAGGCGGCTGGCCGAGGTGCAGGCCGACGGACGGGCCCACACCGTCGAACTCTCCGCCCTGCACGACTACCGGGTCGTCGCCACCGCCGGCCGGGACGGGGACGTGCTGATCGTCGGGCTTCCGCTGGAGCCGGTCGAGGCCACGGTCCACCGGCTGGAACTGGTCGCCGGGGCCGTCTTCGGCCTGGCGCTGGTGGTGACCGGCGTGGCCGGGGCGTGCTGGGTGCGCTGGTCGCTGCGGCCGCTCAGCCGGGTCGCCGCCACCGCGACCCGGGTCAGCGAACTGCCGTTGGCCAGCGGCGAGGTGGCGCTGCCGCCGCGGGCCCCGGACAGCGACCCGCGCAGCGAGGTCGGCCAGGTGGCAGGGGCCTTCAACCGGATGCTGGGCCACGTCGAGGACGCCCTGACCAAGCGGCACGCCGGCGAGGAGCGGCTGCGCCGGTTCGCCGCCGACGCCAGTCATGAGCTGCGCACCCCGGTCGCCTCGGTCCGCGGGCACGCCGAACTGGCCTTGCTCCACCCCGGCCCGGTGCCGCCCGAGGTCACCCGGGCCCTGGAGCGCATCACCGCCGAGTCCGCCCGGATGGGCGAGATGGTGGACGACCTGCTGCTGCTCGCGCGCCTGGACGCGGGGCGCCCGCTGGAGCGCCGCCCGGTGGACCTGACCCACCTGGTCCTCGACGCCGTCACCGACGCCCGGGCGGCGGGCCCCGGGCACCGCTGGATGCTGGACCTGCCGGAGGACCCGGTGACGGTCACGGGCGACGCCCACCGGCTCCACCAGGTGGTGGCCAACCTGCTGGCCAACGCGCGTGTGCACACACCCGTGGGCACCAAGGTCACCGTCACCCTGGAGACCGTCCCCGACGCGGCCCTCCTCTCGGTCCACGACGACGGCCCCGGCGTCCCCGAAGCCGTCCGGCCGGACGTCTTCGAACGCTTCACCCGAGCGGAACACCGCCGCCGGGCGGACGCCCCCGGCGGCGGAGCGGGCCTGGGCCTGTCGATCGTGACGGCGGTGGCGGAGGCGCACGGGGGGACCGTGGGGGTGGAGAGCGGCCCGGGCTCCACGGCCTTCACGGTGCGCCTGCCGGTCTGACGTCAGTACCGGGTGACGGCCGTGGCTCCGTCCGCGGTCCCGATGGCGACGTGCGGCCGCTTCCCGGGCTCCGCCCACTGCAGGATCCGCTGCATCGCGTCCTGCGGCACCGACACACAACCGGCGGTGGCGCCGTTCCCGTTGACGTGCAGGAAGATGCCGGCGCCGCGACCCCGCACGGGCCGGTCGTAGTTGAAGCCGATGACGAGCGCGTACGCGTACTGCGTCGCATAGGCGCTCAGGTGCTCGGACTCGGAGGCCCGGCAGTCGCCCGGCAGCGGCTCGACCCAGCGGTTGTACGACTGCGAGTCGTTGTCCTGGCACCACCAGGAGTCGTCCTTCACGGCCCGGTACGCCACGGTCGTCCCCGTGGGGGCGGCCTTGGTCCCGAAGCCGAAGGGGAGGTCGTACAGCCCGGTCGGTGTGGTGTCGGTGCCCTGCTTCCGCGAGGCGCCCTCCACCAGCCCGTTGGCCCCGAAGCGCGCGGGCGCGGTTCCGGCCTGCACCCACTGGCCGTCCTTCAGGTCCCACCACGCGAGCGTGCCCGAGGTGGAGCCGGTGTCCGGTGCCTGAGCGGTGATCAGCTGGCTGCCGCCGCCCGTGTCCGCCAGCTGCGCGGGCAGCGGCACGGGCGCGGGGCCCGGCCGGAGACCGAGCAGGGCGAGCGAGGACGCGGACACGAGGGCGAGGACGACACCGGGGCGCATGGCTCAGACGGTAGAGGGCAGCAGCGGCAACGGCAGCCCGGGTAGTCCGTCCAGGCTCGTCGCGACGTGCTCCTTCTTGGTGAAGTACGCGCTCAGCGAGGCGTCGTCCTCGCGTGCGAAGCGCTTGCCGTGCAGATCGCGGTCCTCCTCGTACGCCATGTGGGGGACGGCGTAGCCGCAGGTGTCCCGCACCAGTTCCGCGTGCACGACGATGATCGCGCGCAGGCCGTGGGCGGTGTGGTCGATGTCCGGGAAACGGGCGAGCAGTTCCCCGAACCGGTGGTCGTCGCGGAAGACCGGCTCGCCCCGGCCGTGGACGCGCACGATGTTGGGCGGCCCCTGGAAGGCGCACCACATCAGCGTGATCCGCCCGTTCTCGCGCAGGTGCGCGATGGTCTCGGCGTTGGACCCGGCGAAGTCCAGATAGGCCACGGTGAGCTCGTCCAGTACGGCGAAGGAGCCCTTGAGGCCTTTGGGGGAGAGGTTGACCGTGCCGTCGCCGCCGAGCGGGGCGGTCGCGGTGAAGAAGAGGGGCTGTTCCTCGATGAACGTCCGGAGCCTGCCGTCGATGCGCTCATACGTCTTTCCCATGGCCGCATTATCGGCGCACTTCTTTCGCCTGTCTAAGGAATTCGCCCGAGGGGCGGGCGGGTGGTGATGAATGGATTGACGATTCATGCAGAGCTCTGCATACTCATGCACAACACGCGTGTGAGTACGGTTCGTGCATCCACACCCCTTCTCTAGGAGCAGCGCAAGTGAGCAGCAACAGCGGTGACGTACGGCTCTGGGGCGCCCGTTTCGCCGACGGTCCCGCCGAGGCCCTGGCGAAGCTGTCCGCGTCCGTCCACTTCGACTGGCGGCTCGCGCCGTACGACATCGCCGGTTCGCGTGCCCACGCGCGCGTCCTGAACAAGGCCGGCCTCCTCACCGAGGACGAGCTGCAGCGCATGATCGCCGGGCTCGACGGGCTCGAGGCCGACGTGGCCTCCGGCGCGTTCGTGGGCACGATCGCCGACGAGGACGTGCACACCGCCCTGGAGCGCGGCCTGCTGGAGCGCCTCGGCCCCGACCTCGGCGGCAAACTGCGCGCCGGCCGGTCGCGGAACGACCAGGTGGCCACCCTGTTCCGGATGTACCTGCGCGACCACGGACGCACGATCGGCGGCCTGATCGCCGACCTCCAGGACGCCCTGACCGGCCTCGCCGAGGCGCACCCGGACGTCGCGATGCCCGGCCGCACCCATCTGCAGCACGCCCAGCCGGTCCTCTTCGCCCACCACGTCCTCGCCCACGTCCAGGCCCTGTCCCGGGACGCCGAGCGGCTGCGCCAGTGGGACGAGCGGACGGCCGTGTCGCCGTACGGCTCCGGTGCCCTCGCCGGCTCCTCGCTCGGCCTGGACCCGGAGGCGGTCGCCCAGGACCTCGGGTTCGAGCGCGGCAGCGTCGGCAACTCCATCGACGGCACGGCCTCCCGTGACTTCGTCGCCGAGTTCGCCTTCATCACCGCGATGATCGGCGTGAACCTCTCCCGGATCGCCGAGGAGATCATCATCTGGAACACGAAGGAGTTCTCCTTCGTCACCCTGCACGACGCGTTCTCCACGGGCTCGTCGATCATGCCGCAGAAGAAGAACCCGGACATCGCCGAGCTGGCGCGCGGCAAGTCCGGCCGCCTGATCGGCAACCTCACCGGGCTGATGGCCACCCTCAAGGCCCTGCCCCTCGCCTACAACCGCGACCTCCAGGAGGACAAGGAGCCCGTCTTCGACTCCTGCGACCAGCTGGAGATCCTGCTCCCCGCCTTCACCGGCATGATCGCCACCCTCACCGTCCACCGCGAGCGCATGGAGGAGCTGGCCCCGGCCGGCTTCTCGCTCGCCACCGACGTCGCCGAGTGGCTGGTCAAGCAGGGCGTGCCGTTCCGGGTCGCGCACGAGGTCGCCGGCGAGTGCGTGAAGGTCGCCGAGTCCGAGGGCAAGGAACTGGACGGCCTGACGGACGAGCAGTTCGCGAAGATCTCCGCGCACCTGACGCCGGAGGTGCGCACGGTCCTCAACGTCCCGGGCGCCCTTGCCTCCCGCAACGGCCGCGGCGGCACGGCCCCGAGCGCGGTCGCCGTCCAGCTGGCGGAGGTCAAGGCCGACGTGGCGGCCCAGCACGAGTGGGCACGCGCCAAGCACAAGAGCTGAGGCGCACTCGCCAGGGGGCCGGTGCCGCCCGGGTTCTCGGGCGCCCGGCTCCCTCGGGGGAACGGCCTCGCGGGTTAGGTTGGTGCGCGAGCCCCACCGGAGCCGACCCGAACGGAGCCCGCGATGCCCTTCGCCCGACTGGCCTCAGCGACGACCCCCACCTGTCACATCGGACTGGGCCTCGCCGCCGTCGGCCGCCCCGGTTACATCAACCTCGGCCGCGACAGGGACCTCGGCGAGAACCGCAGCGCGGAAGCGCTGCGCACCCGCACCCACGACCTCCTCGACGCCGCCTACGCCCAGGGCGTGCGCTACTTCGACGTGGCCCGCTCCTACGGCCGTTCGGAGGAGTTCCTCGCCGACTGGCTCCACGCCCGCCCCGACATCGACGACGTGGTCGTCGGCAGCAAGTGGGGCTACACCTACACCGCCGGCTGGTCCACCGACGCCGACCGGCACGAGGTCAAGGACCACGGCCTCGCCACGTACGAGCGGCAGCGCGCCGAGACCGACGCGCTGCTCGGCGACCGGCTCGACCTCTATCAGATCCACTCGGTGACCCCGGACAGCCCCGCGCTCACCGACAAGGAGCTGCACGCCAGGCTCGCCGAGTCCGCCGCCCAGGGCCTGACCGTCGGCTTCTCCACCAGCGGCCCCGCCCAGGCGGACGCCATCCGCGCCGCCCTCGAGGTGACCGTGGACGGCGAGCCCCTCTTCCGTACCGTCCAGTCGACGTACAACGCGCTGGAGACCTCGGCCGGAGCCGCCCTCGCCGAGGCGCACGACGCCGGGCTCACCGTGATCGTCAAGGAAGGCATGGCCAACGGCCGGCTCGCCGCGCCGGACGCCCCGGACGTGCTGAAGGCCGTGGCCGAGGAGACCTCCCTCGGCTGCGACGCCGTCGCCCTCGCGCTGATCCTGCGCCGGCCCTGGGCCGGTGTCGTCCTCTCCGGCGCCGCGACCGTCACCCAGCTCGGCTCCAACCTGCACGCCCCCGCCGTCGACCTCGACGCGGACCAGCTGACCCGCCTCGCCACCCTGGTGGAGGACCCGCGCGCCTACTGGGAGCGGCGCGGGGAGCTGCCCTGGCACTGAGCCGTCACCGCTGCGACCGGCAGTTTTGAGCCACACATGCCCTACATGAGACACTGATGTCTCATGTAGGCTACTCTTGTCTCATGGCTCTCGACCGTGACCAGGTGCTGCGCAGCGCGGCCGCCCTGCTGACCCGCAAGCCCGCCGCGACGATGGACGAGGTCGCCAGGGCCGCCGGGATCAGCCGGGCCACGCTGCACCGGCACTTCGCCGGCCGCGACGCGCTCGTCCGCGCCCTGGAGTCGCTCGGCATCGCCGAGTGCGAGGCGGCGCTGGACCGGGCCCGGCTCGACGAGGGCTCCGCGAGCGAGGCCGTCCGCAGACTGGTGCGCGAGATCCAGTCCGCCGCGGGCCTGCTGGCCTTCCTGTACGGCGAGAGCCAGCTGTGGGAGACCGACCGTCAGGACGACGGCTGGCTGCGGCTGGACACCCGGATCGGCGCCGTCTTCCAGCGCGGGCAGCAGAGCGGCGAACTGCGCATCGACCTCACTCCCGTCTGGCTCACCGAGGCGCTGTACGGGCTGATCGCCTCCTGTGCCTGGGCCACCCTGGACGGCCGCGTGGCCTCCCGGGACTTTCCGACCATGGTCGCCGAGCTGCTGCTCGGCGGCGCGCTCCGAAGAGAGGAATCATGACCAGCACCCTGCAGCCGGCACCCGCGACCGAGGCGGTGAAGCGCCCCGGCCGCTGGCTCGCGCTGTCCGTCCTCGTCCTGGCCGTGCTGCTGGTGGCCGTCGACGCCACCGTCCTCGGCCTGGCGACCCCCTACATCAGCGAGGACCTCAACCCCTCCGGCACCCAGCTGCTGTGGATCGGTGACGTCTACTCCTTCGTCATCGCCGGTCTGCTGGTGTCCATGGGCAGCCTCGGCGACCGCATCGGCCGCAAGCGGATCCTGCTCGTCGGCGCCACGGCGTTCGGCGCGATCTCCGTGCTCAACGCCTACGCGACGACGCCCGCGCTGATGATCCTGGCGCGGGCGCTGCTCGGCGTCGCCGGCGCGACCCTGATGCCGGCCACCCTCGCCCTGATCCGCAACATCTTCCACGACCCCCGCGAGCGCAGCCTCGCCGTCGGCATCTGGGGCGCCACCGCCTCCGCCGGTACGGCCGTCGGCCCGATCGCCGGCGGCTTCCTGCTCGAACACTTCTGGTGGGGCTCGGTCTTCCTGATCAACCTGCCGGTGATGGCCGTGCTGGTCCTGGTCGGCATCCGAACCCTGCCCGAGTCCCGCAACCCCGACCCGGGCCCCTGGGACCTGCTCAGCGTCGTGCTGTCGCTGGCCGGCATGATCGGCATCGTGTACGCGGTCAAGGAGGCCGCCACCCACGGATTCACCTGGCCGACCCTGGCCGCGGGCCTGCTGGGCGCGGCTGCCCTGTACGGCTTCGTCCACCGCCAGCTCACCATGCCGGCGCCGCTGCTGGACATGCGGCTGTTCAGGCGCCGTGGCTTCAGCGGGGCCGTCCTCGCCGACCTGCTGACCGTGCTCGGCATGTCCGGCCTGGTGTTCTTCCTCTCCCAGTACCTGCAACTCGTCCAGGGCAGGCGCCCGTTCGAGGCGGGCCTGGCCGAGCTGCCCGCGGCCGTCGGCGCGGTGGCGGCCGGCCTGATCGCGGGTGGCGCGGCCCGCCGCTTCTCGGTCCGCGCCGTGGTCTCCGGCGGCCTGGCCGCGGTGGGCCTGGCGCTGGCCGCGCTGACCACCCTGAGCGAGTCGACGGGCTACCCGCTCCTCGGCGCCGCGCTCCTGGTCGTCGGCATCGGCGCGGGCTTCTCCTTCACGGTCACCGCCGACGTGATCCTCTCCAGCGTGCCCCGTGACCAGGCGGGCGCCGCCTCGGCGGTCTCCGAGACGGCGTACGAACTGGGCGCGGCCCTGGGCATCGCCCTGCTGGGCTCGATCGTGACCGCCGCCTACCGCGACTTCACCGGCCCGGCCGGCACCCCCGCCCAGGCACACGAGTCCCTGGGCGCGGCGGCGGAGGCAGCGGCCCACATGCCTCCGCACACCGCGCAGACCATGCTCGAAGCGGCCCGCACGTCCTTCGTCCACGGTCTCCACCTGGCCTCGGGCGCGGGAGCGGTGGTCCTGCTGGGCACGGCCGCGGCGGCCTGGTTCCTGTTGAGGGGGCAGCGGCTGGAAAGCGCCGGGTAGCCGGTTCAGCCCGTCATCTCCGGTACCCCAGCACCGTCATCATCCCGCTCTCCGAGTGGTACTGGTTGTGACAGTGCAGCATCCACAGCCCGGGATTGTCGGCGTCGAACTCGACCACCAGCTTGCGGTGCGGCAGCACGATCGCGGTGTCCTTGCGCGCTCCCAGTCCGTCCAGACCGGACACCGCGAACGTGTGGCCGTGCAGATGCATGGGGTGCCACATGTCGGTCGCGTTGATCAGGGTGAGCTTGACCCGTTCCCCGGCGCGCACCGGATGCCGCTGCCGTTCGGAGTAGGGCTGGTGGTCGAAGCCCCAGTCGAACTTCGCCATGCCTCCGGTGACCCTGATGCGGATCTCGCGGTCGGTGTGGCGGTCCGTCAGGGCCACGGAGTCGTCCGGTTCCAGGCGCCGCGCCGGGACGATCTTCCCGTCCAGCTCGTCCGGGCGGACGTCCGGCGCGGGAAGGTTCCTGCCCTTGTCGGTGCGGAGCACCGCCAGTGCTTTGCCCTTCTTGCCCTCCGCCACGGCGACGAGCGGGAACATCCCGTCCTGCGCGGTGACGAGGACGTCGTACCGTTCGGCCATGCCGACGAGCAGTGCGTCGGTGTCCTGGTGCTTCACCGGATAGCCGTCGGTGTGGGTGACGGTCATGGTGTGGTCGCCCAGCGCGACCCGGAAGGCGGTCTCGGACCCGGCGTTGATGATGCGCAGCCGGATGCGCTCGCCCTTGCGGCAACGGAACACCGAGGGGCTGGTGGGCAGGCGGCCGTTGGCGAGGTAGTAGGGGTAGTCGACGCTGCCGCCCTCGCTGTGCAGAATGCGGCTGAAGGAGTCGTGCAGCACCCGGGACGGGCCCGCCGGCCTCTTCCTGGACGGTGCCGCCTTGGCATGGGCCGACCCGCTGGGAGACGGGTGGCTGTGCCCGGGGCCCATGGCCATGCCCGCCATGTCCTCGGAGCCGCCGGGCCTGAGCTGTTCGAGCACCGCGTCGGGCGTGGAGCCGTCCACGCCGTCGAGCCAGTCGTCGAGGACGACGATCCACTCCTTGTCGTAGTGGAGGGGCTCCTTGGGGTCGTCCACGATGAGCGGCGCGTAGAGGGCGCGGTCGGGCTGCATCCCGACGTGGGAGTGGAGCAGATAGGTACCGGGATGCTTGACCGCGAAGCGGTAGCGGAAGTCGTCCCCGGAGCCGATGGCCCGCTGCGTCAGGTCCGGCACGCCGTCCATGTCGCAGCGCAGCCGCACCCCGTGGGAGTGCAGTGTGGTCGTGGCGGGCAGTCGGTTCGCGAAGGTCAGGTCGAGCATGTCACCGGCGGTGACCCGTACCAGCGGGCCCGGCACCTGCTCGTTGTACGCCCACGTCCGGACCGACCGCCCGCCCAGGTCCAGCTTGGCTTCTTCGGCGGTGAGCCTGAAGGTGCGTACGCGGCCGGACTGCCTCTTCCGCTCGGCGGCGAGGACCTCCGGATCCGAGGGGTTGACGTACCCCCGGGGCCCGGCCGGGACGAACTTTCCTTGGTCCCGGACCCGTTGGGGGCCGGAGTCGGGCTCGGAACCGGAGCCGGTGCAGGATGCCAGGAGTCCCGCGCCGGCGGCGGCGATCGGGGTACGGAGGAGGGTACGCCGAGAAGGTTTGAACATGTCTAAATAAGACATGTCACGCGGTCATATAGCCGCGTAATTCGGCCGAATGCTGGATGTGTCGGTGACAGATTCCACCGGCAGGCGGACGGACGCGGGTCCTCGCGCCCGTCGGCCGGAAGCTGTCAGGCGGCCTTGGCCTTGGTGGCGTACATGTCCACGTACTCCTGCCCGGACAGTCGCATGACCTCGGCCATCACGGAGTCGGTGACGGCCCGCAGCACATAGCGGTCCCGGTCCATGCCGTCGTACCGCGAGAACTCCATCGCCTCGCCGAAGCGCACGGTGACCCGGCCGGGCCGCGGAATGCCCCGGCCGCCCGGCTGCAGCTTGTCGGTGCCGATCATGGCGAAGGGGACGACCGGCGCGCCGGTCATCAGCGTCAGCCGCGCGATGCCGGTGCGCCCGCGGTACAGCCGGCCGTCGGGCGAACGGGTGCCCTCGGGGTAGATCCCGAAGACCTTGCCCTCCTCCAGGATCCGGCGCCCGGTCATCAGCGCGGCCACACCGCCGTTCGCCCCGTCCCTGTCCACCGGGATCATGCCGACGCCGGTGAAGAACCAGGCCATCAGCCGGCCCTTGAAGCCCTTGCCGGTGACGTACTCGTCCTTGCCGATGAAGAGCACCTGCCGCTTGGTGACGACCGGCAGCACGATCGAGTCGATGAACGTGAGGTGATTACCGGCCAGGATGACCGGACCGTCCCCGGGGATGTGCTCGGCGCCCTCCACCTGTGGGCGGAACATCAGGCGCATGATCGGTCCGAGCACTGCCTTGATGAGCGCGAAGCGGGACAACGGGTCCTCCGATGTCGAGGGGCGATATGTGTCTGTGCAGGTGAGGACATTACTCGCGGCGCCGGGGCGAGCGCACATCGGGGACGTCCGGTTCACCGAGGTCTTACGAAGTGTTGACGCGGGTTTACCTGCGGTGACGGGCCGGGGGCCGCGCGTGTCGCCCCGGTGACGATGTGACGGAACTCGCGTGAGCCCTCACCCGTCCGGATGCCCGCTCCGCCCTCGCCGACACCGACGGACCGTCACTTTCCGCCGCCCACCGGACACGCGGCATCACCCGGGTGTTCCGGCCCAGGTCTCCCGTCGGCCATGTGCACGCCCCTACGATCGGCCCGCACCCAAGGGCACAGGCGGCAGGAAGGGCGCTCATGCACAGCGACCAGGCGAACGAGCAGACACAGGGCACCGGACGGCGGGCGATCCTCGGCGCGGCGATGCTCGGCGCGGGCGGAGCGGTCCTCGGACTGCCCGGCACGGCGAGAGCCGCCGAGGCCCGCACGGCCGGACACGGGGGCCGGGGACTGAAGAGCCTGCCGGTGCCGACGATCATCGGTCACCGCGGCGCCAGCGGCTACCGACCCGAGCACACCTTCGGCTCGTACGACCTGGCCCTGGACCTGGGCGCCGACGTCGTCGAGGCGGGCGACCTGGTCCCCACCAGGGACGGCCATCTCGTCTGCCGGCACGAGCCGGAGATCGGCGGCACCACCGACGTCGCCTCCCACCCCGAGTTCGCGGGCCGCAGGACCACCAAGGTCGTGGACGGGGTGTCGACCACCGGCTGGTTCACCGAGGACTTCACGCTCGCCGAGCTGAAGACGCTCCGCGCCGTCGAGCGCATCCCGGCCAACCGTCCGCACAACACCCTCTACAACGGGCGCTGGGAGATACCCACCTTCGAAGAGGTCCTGAAGTGGCAGGACGAGCAGACCCGCAAGCGCGGCAGGCAGGTCTGGATCTACCCCGAGACCAAGCACCCCACCTACTTCCGCAAGCTGGGCCTCGCCCTGGAGGAGCGGGTGGCGAAGCTGCTGCACAAGTACGGCAAGGACGGCCGGAACTCGCCGGTCATCCTGCAGTCCTTCGAGCCCACCAGCATCCAGAAGCTCAACCAGCTGGTCGACAACCCGCTCGTCGTGCTGCTCTCCACGGCCGACAGCCGCCCCTACGACTTCGTCGAGGCGGGCGACCCGCGCACGGTCGCCGACCTCATCACGCCGAAGGGCCTCAGGGAGATCGCCGGCTACGCGCAGGGCATCGGCCCGACCCTGGACCTGGTCGTCCCGAAGAACGCGGACGGCACCCTGGGCAGGCCGAGCACGCTGGTCGCCGACGCGCACAAGGTGGGCCTGGTGCTGCACCCCTACACCATGCGCAACGAGAACCCCTTCCTCCCGGCGGAGTTCCGCAAGGGCGGCGCGGCCGACGGCTACGGGGACCCCTTCGGCGCCTTCAAGGCGTACTTCGCGACCGGCATCGACGGCGTCTTCACCGACAACGCCGACACCGGCGTCCTCGCCCGCGCCGACTTCCTGGCCGGCTGACCCCGCGTCAACGGTACGGTCCGCCGCACCACGTTCGGATTGACCTCGCGCCGCCCCGGAAACCTGAACCCGGGGCGGCGCGTCGTTCCGCATATGACGCACGACCTGGTGGCCGCCCTGCACCCCCTGCTCACCGCCGAGGCCTCCGCCGAGGCATATGCCGCCGGGAGCGAGCCGGGCGATCTGGAACAGGCCGTCTGGCTGCGGCTGCTGGAGCGGCTGCGGACCGACGGCCCGCCCCCGGATCCGCAGGGCTGGCTGCGCCGGGCCGTCCGCGCCGAGGCGCGCCGCAGCCGCCGTACCACCCGCCGTGAACGGCCGTACGGCGGCGAGCCGGCCGACGACGTCCGGCCCGGGCCCGAACAGCTCGTCCTCACGGCCGCCCGGCACCGCGCCCTGCGCGAGGCGGTCCGCCGGCTGCCCGGCCGCTGCCCCCGTCTGCTGGAGGCCCTGCTGTCCCCGAGGGACCTGACATACCGGGAAATCGCGGGGGAGTTGGGTATCTCACAGGGCAGTCTCGGACCGGAACGCTCCAGATGTCTGGGATGTCTGCGCCGATTGCTGACGCCGGAGGTTGCGGCCCGCGAAGTGCGGGGATAGGAGTGGGGGACGACAGGTGATCAGGTGAGCGGGAGGCATGCGCACATGGGCATGAGCGTGACCATCTCGGAGGCGGCCGAGCAGGACGCGGAGCAGATCTTCCGGCTTCAGTACCTGTGCTTCCAGAGCGAGGCGGCGCTGTACGGCAACTACCGCATCGACCCGCTCGTCCAGACCCTGGACTCCGTCCGTCAGGAGGTCGCGTCCGACTGCGTCTTCGTCGCGCGTCTCGGCGACGAGGTGGTCGGTTCGGTGCGCGGCAAGGTCACCGAGGACGGCGCCGCCGCCATCGGCAAGCTCTGCGTCCACCCCCGCCTCCAGGGCCACGGCATCGGAGCGCGCCTGCTCCGCGCGGCCGAGACGGCCCTGTCCCAGCAGCGCGGCGCCACCAGGTTCCGCCTCTTCACCGGCCACCGCAGCGAGGGCAACCTCCGCCTGTACCGCCGGTCCGGCTACGAGACGGTGGGCAGGTCCCGGGGCGCGGACGGGGTGGAGCTGATCATCCTGGAGAAGCAGGCGGGGACGTACGCGGCTACGGCGTGACGGCGCCTCGGGCCTTGCGCAGCCAGTACATCGCGGAGACCGGCAGCAGCACCGGGATGAAGACGTACCCCGCGCCGTAGTACGACCACACGGTCGAGTCCGGGAAGGCCGAGCGGTCGATCAGGGTCCACGTACCGACGAGCAGGACACCCGCGAGCTCGGCGGCGCAGCAGACCAGGGCCGCCCGCCGGGCGGTCTCCCCGCCGCGGATCAAGGTGTACGTGATGAATCCGTACACCAGTCCGGCCACGGCCGACAGCGCGTAGGCCAGCGGCGCCCGCTGGAAGTCCGTCGAGATCTGGTACGCGGAACGCGACACCGCGCCCACCACCATCACGCCGTAGAACCAGACGAGCAGCATGCCCGGCCCGCTGATCAGCCGGGTCGGCTTCTCCTCCACCGCCGTCACCTCAGCCTCCCCAGATGTCGAAGAGCCGCACTTCCAGTACGGCCAGCACCACACCGCCGGCCGCCACCGTCACCGAGCCCCACTTGGACCGCTCGGCCAGCGACATGAACCCCGCGGCCGGAACGCAGGCGAACGCGCCCAGCAGGTACGCCACGAAGATGGTCGTGCCCTGCTCCGGCTTCTCGCCCCGCGCCAGCTGGACGATGCCGACCACCAGCTGGACCACGGCCAGCAGCGACACCACGGCCATGCCGATGAAGTGCCAGTCCTTGGTCGGCTGATCACGGTAGGCCGCCCAGCCGCACCAGGCGGCGAGCAGCAGCGCGGCGACGCCGGTCACCAGCGTCAGGGCGTTGAGCATGCCGTGACCCTATTACGGCGCAATCGGCCCATCGCCGCCGACCCCGCCGTACGCCGTAGGGTCTAGACCATGACGATCCACGCGCACGCCCTTCTGTTCGACAACGACGGCACCCTCGTCTCCTCCCTCGACTCCGTCGAGCGCTGCTGGACCCGCTGGGCCCGGGAGTACGGGATCACGGCCGAGGAGTTCCGGCGCGTCGAACTGCACGGACGGACGGCCGTGGAGATAGTCGCCGACCTGCTGCCGGCCCGTCTCGTCCCCGAGGCGGTCGCCCGGGTCGAACAGCTGGAGGTCGAGGACGTACCGAACGGCGGCGTCCGCCTCCTGCCCGGCACCCGGGACTTCCTGGACTCCCTCCCGGCCGACCGCTGGACCGTGGTCACCTCCGCCACCCGCCGCCTCGCCGAGGCCCGTCTCGACGCCGTCGGCATCCGCCCGAAGGCCCTGGTCAGCGCCGACGACGTCACCCACGGCAAGCCCGACCCCGAGCCCTACCTGCTCGCCGCACGGCAGCTCGGCGTGGACCCGGCCCACTGCGTCGTCTTCGAGGACGCGCCCGCAGGACTCCGGGCGGGCCGCGCGGCCGGCATGACGACCGTGGCGTTGGCCACAACCCACCGGGCCGAGGACCTCGACGCCGACCTGGTGGTCAAGGACCTGTCGGCCCTGTCCGCACTGGCCACCGACGGGGGAGTGGAGATCTCCGTCCGCGGCTGAGCCGCCCGCCGGGACTGTCCGCCACTGTCCACCATCCGGACAGCGGCGGCCGGTCAGGACCGTAGGTCTGGTTTACTGATCGCATGACCACGACGAGCTGCCGCACCCTTGCGACCGAGGCGACCATGACGCCCGGTGCTCGTTGTATGTGTCGCCTGATGTGTCGAATGTGCGCCTTCTAGAGGGCCCCCGCATCAGCTGAGCCATGGGGGTCCCCCCGCTCGAGCGAAGTCGAGAGTGGGGGAGCCCCGAAGCGAGAGCCGTGGCATGTCCGCGCGCCGCAGTCCGTGCGAGACGCACCTCCACCCCCCATGCCTGAATGCCTGAACCGCATGCATCCGTGCCCGGGCACACCCACGCCCGCGCACTCGACAGTGACGGAAATCCTGTGATCACCACCTCGGGCCTGACCAAGGTCTACCGCTCCCGCGGCCGCGAGGTCACCGCCCTCGACGGCGTCGATCTCCACGTCCGCGAAGGCGAGGTCTACGGCGTCATCGGCCAGTCCGGCGCCGGCAAGTCCTCCCTCATCCGCTGCGTCAACCTGCTGGAGCGCCCCACCTCCGGCACCGTGACCGTCGCCGGGCAGGACCTCACCGCCCTCGCCGGCCGCGGCCCGCGCGCCGGCAAGCAGCTGCGCCAGGCGCGCAGCCGGATCGGCATGGTCTTCCAGCACTTCAACCTGCTCTCCTCGCGGACCGTGCAGGACAACGTCGAGCTGCCGCTGGAGATCCTCGGCGTCTCCGGGAGGGAACGCTCCCGCAAGGCCCTGGACCTCCTCGACCTGGTCGGCCTCGCCGACAAGGCCCGGGCCTACCCGGCCCAGCTCTCCGGCGGCCAGAAGCAGCGCGTCGGCATCGCCCGCGCCCTGGCCGGCGACCCCAAGGTGCTGCTCTCCGACGAGGCCACCAGCGCCCTCGACCCGGAGACCACCCGCTCCATCCTCCAGCTGCTGCGCGACCTGAACCGGCAGCTGGGCCTCACCGTCCTGCTCATCACCCACGAGATGGACGTCGTGAAGGCGGTCTGCGACTCCGCCGCCCTCATGGAGAAGGGCCGCATCGTGGAGTCCGGCACGGTCAGCGAACTGCTCGCCACCCCCGGCTCCGAGCTCGCCGCCGCGCTGTTCCCGGTGAGCGGCGAGCGCACGGGCGCCGACCGGACCGTCCTCGACGTCACCTTCCACGGCGAGGCCGCCACCCAGCCGGTCATCTCCCAGCTCTCGCGCACCTACAACGTCGACATCTCCATCCTCGGCGCCGCCATCGACACCGTCGGCGGCCTGCAGATCGGCCGCATGCGCATCGAGCTGCCCGGCCCCTACGAGGACAACGTGGTGCCGATCGGGTTCCTGCGCGAACAGGGCCTGCAGATCGATGTCGTCGGATCCGGGGCCCAGGCGCCCGCGCTGGTGAAGGAGGGGGCCAAGTGACCTGGTCCGAGATGCAGCCGCTGCTGTCGCAGGCGTGTACCGAGACGTTCCAGATGGTGCTCTGGTCCACCCTGATCGCCGTCGCCGCCGGCCTTCCGCTCGGTCTCCTCCTCGTCCTCACGGACCGGGGCGGCCAGCTGCAGAACGTGATCGCCAACAAGGTGATCGGCCAGATCGTGAACGTCGGCCGCTCCATGCCGTTCATCATCCTGATGGTCGCGCTGATGAGCTTCACGCGCTGGGTCACCGGGACGACCATCGGGACGACCGCGGCGATCGTGCCCCTCGCCATCGGCGGCATCCCGTTCTTCGCCCGCCTGGTCGAGACGGCCGTCCGCGAAGTGGACGGCGGCCTGGTCGAAGCCGTGCAGTCCATGGGCGGCAACAGCTGGACGATCGTCCGCAAGGTCCTCGTCCCCGAGGCCCTGCCCTCGCTGATCGCCAGCACCACCACCACGGTCATCGCCCTCATCGGCTACTCCGCCATGGCCGGCACGGTCGGCGGCGGCGGCCTCGGCGACCTCGCCGTCCGCTACGGCTACCAGCGCTTCGAGACCCAGCTGATGTGGATCACCGTCGCGATCCTCGCCGTCGTGATCTCCCTGATCCAGTTCGCCGGCGACTTCACGGCCCGCTCCCTGCACAGCCGCGGCGGCCGCTCCGGCCCCGCGCCGAAGCTCCGCCTGCTGAAGGCGAAGGAGCCGGCGGCGGCCGACGTCGGCAAGGTCGCGTAACGCCGTTCGTACCGCCGTTCGCCACGCCGTTCGCAACGGCCCCCGTACTCCCCGTTCACCCATACACGGGGTCGCACCACCCTAGGAAAGGCACTTTTCGTGCGTAACACCGCCAAGCTCACCACCGCCGTCCTCGCCGCCGGAGCCCTCACCTTCGGGCTGACCGCCTGCGGCTCCGGCAAGGACTCCGCCGGCTCCTCCGACTACAGCGGCCCCCTGGTCGTCGCCGCGAGCCCGACCCCGCACGCCGAGATCCTGAACTTCGTCAAGAAGAACCTGGCGAAGAAGGCGGGCCTCGACCTGGAGGTCAAGGAGTTCACGGACTACATCACGCCGAACACGGCGACCGAGGACGGCTCGGTGGACGCCAACTACTTCCAGAACCAGCCGTACCTGGACGACTTCAACAACAAGCGCGGCACCCACATCGTGCCCGTCGTCACGGTGCACCTGGAGCCGCTCGGCCTGTACTCCCACAAGGTCAAGAAGGCCGACGCCCTGAAGAGCGGTGCGACCGTCGCCGTCCCGAACGACGCCGTCAACGAGGCCCGCGCCCTGAAGCTGCTCGCCGACAACGGGCTCATCACCCTCAAGTCCGGCGTCGGCAACGAGGCCACCCCGCAGGACATCACCAAGAACCCCAAGAACCTCAAGTTCAAGGAGGTCGAGGCGGCCCAGACCCCGCGCTCCCTGGACGACGTGGACGCGGCCGTGGTGAACGGCAACTACGCCATCTCCGCCGGTCTGAAGCCCGCCAAGGACGCCGTCGTCCTGGAGTCCGCCAAGAACAGCCCCTACGGCAACTTCCTCGCCGTGAAGAAGGGCAACGAGAAGGACCCGCGGGTCAAGAAGCTCGCGAAGCTCCTCACCTCGCCCGAGGTGAAGAAGTTCATCGAGGACAAGTACCAGGGCTCGGTCATCCCCTCCTTCTGAGCCGGCCGTACGACTGCGGGGCCCGCTCCCTCACGGGGAGCGGGCCCCGTTGTGCGGTCGAGTGGTTACATGCTGCATGCTGGGCAGTTCAGCAGGATCTGAAGGTTTTTCCGAAGTTACGGAGCGGCGCATGATGAGCACCTTCCCCAACATCTCCATCAGCACGGAGCGGTTGGTGCTGCGCCCCCTCGACGAGGACGACGCGCCCGCGCTGGCCGAGACGATGAACGACGAACAGGTCGCCGCCTGGACCGGCGCCCCCCAGCCCTACGGCGAGGACCGGGCCCGGCGCTGGATCACCCGGGACGCCCCCGCCGAACGCGCCGCGGGACGCGGTCTCGACTTCGCGGTCACCGAGTTCCTCACCCAGCGCCTGGTCGGCCTCGTCCGGCTCGCCAGGACCAACTGGCGTGTGCGCTCCACCGAGATGTCGTACATCATCGCCCCCTGGGCCCGCGGTGAGGGCTACGCCTCCGAATCCGCGCTCGCCACCGCCCAGTGGCTGCTGCGCGACCAGCGGTTCGAGCGCATCGAACTGCGCACCGCCGCCGACAACACCGCCGCCCAGCAGGTCGCCCAGAAGATCGGCTGCATCAGCGAGGGCGTCCTGCGCAACGCCTGCATAGCGCACCACCGCACCGAGGACGGCACCTGGACCGAGGTGCGCACCGACTACATCGTGTGGAGCCTGCTGCCGGAGGACCTCGAGGGCGCCGACGGGCAGCTCGCCGACACCGGCGGTTTCACGTCGTACTCCGACTGGAACTGACGTCCCCGGGCCCGCGGGCCGTGCCCCGGTGCGCGACCGGCCGCCCCACCAGGTAACCTCACGGAGCCTGCCCCAAGGCCCGTACCCCCACGACCTGCGCACATCTGGAGACGAACGACGATGGCCGACCGGGTCACGGTGATCGGCTGGGACGGTTCGCCGCTGACCGACGCGGCACGCTCCGCCCTCGGCGCCGCCACGCTCGTGGCCGGCGCGGCCCACCACCTGGCGCTGCCCGAGGTCCCGCCCACCGCCGAACGCGTCCGCCTCGGCAGCGTCGCACTCGCCGCCCGCCGGATCGCCGCCCACCGCGGCACCGCCGTGGTGTTCGCCGACGGCGACCCCGGCTTCTTCGGCGTCGTACGGACCCTGCGCGCACCCGAGTTCGGCCTCGAGGTCGAGGTCGTCCCCGCCGTCTCCGCCGTGGCCGCCGCCTTCGCCCGGGCCGGCATGCCCTGGGACGACGCCCAGGTCGTCGTCGCCCACCCGCGCACCCTGCGCCGCGCCGTCAACGTCTGCCGCGCCCACACCAAGGTGGCCGTCCTCACCGCGCCGGGCGCCGGTCCCGCCGAACTCGGCCTCCTCCTGGACGGCGTCCACCGGACCTTCGTCATCTGCGAGGAACTGGGGACCGAGCGCGAGCAGGTGACCGTCGTCACCTCCGACAAGGCGGCCGACCACACCTGGCGCGACCCCAACGTCGTCATCGTCATCGGCGGACGGGCGGCCACGGCCGAGAGCGGCGGCTGGATCGCCGGACGCGACCCGGGCGCGGGCCCGCGCGGCTGGGTCCAGCCCGACGAGACCTACGCCGCGGCAGCCGGCGGCGGACCCGGTGGCCGGCTCGGGGAAGGGGAGACGGAACTGCTGCGCGCCGCCCAACTCGCCCGCCTGGGGCCCCGGATCGGCGACCTGGTCTGGGACATCGGCTGCGGCTCGGGCGCGTTCGCCGCCGAGGCCGCCCGGGCCGGGGCGGCCGTCATCGCCGTCGACCGGGACCCGCAGGCGTGCGCCCGGACCGATGCCGCCGCCCGCGGGTTCGGCGTACAGCTCCAAGTGGTGCGCGGCAGCGCCCCGCACATCCTGGAGAACCTGCCCGAACCGGACGTCGTACGGGTCGGCGGCGGGGGAGCGGCCGTCGTCTCCGCGGTCGCCGACCGGCGCCCGCAGCGCATCGTCGCCCACGCCGCGACCCGCGACGCGGCCGAACTCGTCGGCCGCGACCTGACCGAGCACGGCTACCGGGTCGAGTGCGCCCTGCTGCAGTCCGTCGAACTCGACACCCGGGCCTGGACGGAGACCGAGCGGAGCGTCGCGTTCCTGCTCAGTGGCGTTCTTCCGGATCGCGCCCCGTGATCCTGTTGTCGTACTGCGCGCGGTAGGCTGGCCGATCGTTGTGCCACACCCGGCGGCCCGGAACTTCGTTCGCCAATGTCCGGAAAGCGCGCCCGTTTTGGGGTGGGTGTGGTACTGCGGAACCGGAGGACGCGCAACGTGGCGCAGTCCACAGCGGCCTGTCGCGGATCATGCTGTCGCGATGGCGGAACGACCGGGACAATGCCACTGAATGGCTTTGTCGCCTTTTCCGGCGGGTCGTTCGTGCCGCTGGGCACGGACGCTCGTTCTTCACTGTGGGGCGGTCGGTGCGCCGTTCCGGGTGAGCTGGTCGTAGGAGCACTAACCGATGGGCGAGGGGTACGCATGACCGACACCGGCCAGGTCCCGGGCGACGGGCAGCCGGAGAGCGCAGGCATGGTGGAGCAGCCGGGCGTCCCCGCGCACGGCGCGTACACCTACCTCTCCGAGGCACCCGCCGAGGACGAAGACCTGCTGCTGCCGGGTGCCCAGGGCGCGTGGGGCAACGAGGTGCAGCCACCCGCTCCGGAACCGGTGGTGGAGGCCGTCCACCAGCCGGGCCCGCACGAGACGGCCGGCCGCGACAGCGGCTCCGTCGACCTCAGCGGCGTCCGGCTGCCGAACCCGGGCCCGGCGTCCGTGCCGCCGTCCCCCATCCTCTCCGCCCCGCACGACCCGGCGGGCGCCCCGCAGCAGCCGCGCCGGCCGCTGCACCTCGGCCCGCCGATCCCCGACGCCTCGGCCAGCCCGGTCCGCTCCCTCGCCGACCGCGGCCCCGCGGGGAAGATGGGCAGCAGAGCGCCCGGGACGTACACCTCGTCCCAGACCCGCACCCGCTCCTCGACGGGGCGCCGCGGCCACTCCTGGCGCGGTGT